>NZ_JAAFZA010000165.1 GCF_015356865.1 Catenulispora pinisilvae | reverse complement strand
GTGATGGGGGCTGGTTGGGTTTGGGGTTTGACCGGCCAGGTGGCGCAGCTTAGGTCGGCCCAGGCCAGCATTTCGCCGAGGAGGGGGGCCTGGGTTTTGTAGTCCGGGACTTCTTTGTTCTCGATCTGTTGGGCGTTCTCGGCGTCGGGGTCGGGGCGGTCGAGGCAGTTGATGGCGATGTTGGCGTCGGTCTGGTTGTCGTATGTGCCGTTGGTGCGGTCGTTGTACAGGTCCGCCCATTGCAGGAGGCGGGTGCCGTCGCCGTTCATGGCCGCGCTGAGGGCGTCGCGGAGGTCGCCCCAGTACTGGGGGACGTACATCACCTGGAGGACCGCGGTGAGGCCGAGTCCGTAGTTGACCGTGCGGTTGCCGTCGTGGGTGGGGACCGGGTGGTCCTGGAGGGACTGGAGGTAGGTCATGAGTTTGTCGACCGCGGTGTTGCCGTCGGTGCCGAGGGGGCAGCCGGATTGGGTGACGCAGTCGGCGGCGAATTCGCGGATCAGCTTCTCGAAGCCCTGGGCCTGGGCGATGTTCATCTGCTTGGCGGTCAGGGTCGGGTCGATGGCGCCGTCCAGGACCAGGCGGCCGGTGTTCTGGGGGAACAGGCCCGCGTAGACGGCTCCGAGGTAGGTGCCGTAGGACTTGCCCAGGTAGTACAGCTTCTGGTCGCCGAGGACGGCGCGCAGGACGTCCATGTCCCGGGCGGCGTTGGGGGTGCCGATGTAGGGCAGGATGCGGCCGGACTTCTGTTCGCAGGCCTTGCCGATCGCCTGCGATTCCTTCACGACCTCCGCGACCTGGGCGTCGGTGCGGGGCATCGGGTCCGCGGACACGAACTCGTCCATCGCCGCCGTGTCGTCCGACAGGCAGCGGACCGGGTCCGACTGGCCGACGCCGCGCGGGTCGAAGCCGACGATGTCGTAGTGCGCCGCGACGTTCTTGGTGACGACGCTGGGGTCCTGCGCGTAGGCGATACCCGCGCCGCCGGGGCCGCCGGGGTTCAGCAGGAGTGAGCCCACCCGCTGGCTCGCCGGGCCGGTCGCCGCCTTGCGCGTGGCCATGAT
Source organism: Catenulispora pinisilvae (assembly GCF_015356865.1). Taxonomy (GTDB): domain Bacteria; phylum Actinomycetota; class Actinomycetes; order Streptomycetales; family Catenulisporaceae; genus Catenulispora; species Catenulispora pinisilvae. Next base: position 22,772 of record NZ_JAAFZA010000165.1, on the reverse strand, counting down.
GTACGTCGTCCCCTTGGCCGGGTCCGAGTAGTCCAGCGGCACGGTGATCTTCGCGCAGCTCCAGCCCGGGCCGCTGCTGTCCGAGGTACAGGACGACCACTTCGGCTGCTGGCTGTAGAACTGCTGTAGGTCTGCGGGGACGGCGTCCGCGGCGGACATCGTGGCAGGGTGCGGGGCGGCGGAGGCGCCCGTGGGCGCCTCGGCCGAGGCGCTGCCCGAAGCGCCGCGTCCACCGGGCGTCGAAGGCTTCTGCGACGCGTGCGAGCTCCCGCCGCACCCAGTGGTCAGGAGAAGGCTCGCGGTGACCACCGCTAGGGCCCGTCGTGCTGTCGGACTGGGGTTCACAGGCGGGTCTCCTCCTACGGTGCGGGGCGCGGGGTGCGCGGCACAAACGGTCTGTGACGTTTGTGATTAGCTATCCAGAAAAGTCCGGTTCCACACCATGCCGCAGCCGCTAGAGGGAAGAGCGCTAGAGGGAAGAGCGCTAGACGGATAGAGCCAGAGGGATAGAGCCCCGAGGGAAGCCCTACTCCGCATCCCAGCGCATGGACCCGTCCTTGCGGGACGTCTCATAGTCCTGCCGAGACCCGCACACAGACGCCAGCGAACACGAACACGTCCGCCCGGTCTCGTCCAGCCGCACCTTCACGGTCTCCGACGGCACGTTCAGCCCGACGACCCGCCCCGGCCCCTCCGGCGTCAGCACCTTCTCACCGCGCGCCGGTGCCTTCGCCTTCGCCTCCACATAGAGCGGGTGCTCATATTTGAGACAGCACATAAGCCGCCCGCAGGCCCCGGAGATCTTCAGCGGGTTCACCGGGAGGTCCTGGTCCTTGGCCATCCGCACCGAGACCGGCTCGAAGTCCTTGAGGAACGTCGAGCAGCAGGTGTCCCGCCCGCACGGCCCGATCCCGCCCTGGATTCGCGCCTCGTCGCGCGCGCCGAGTTGGCGCAGCTCGATCCGGGCGTCCAGCTCCCGCGCGAGGGTGCGGACCAGCTCGCGGAAGTCCACGTACTGCGGAGCGGAGAAGTACACAGTGATCTGCTTCTCCGACTCCACGAAGTCGACGCCGACCACCTTCATCGGCAGTCCCTGCTCGCGGATCTGCCGCTTGGCGACCACCCGGGCCCGGGCCCGGCGCTCCCGGCTGCGCTCGTCGCGCGCCAGGTCCTCCGGGGTGGGGAAGCCGACCAGTTCGTCCAGTCCGCCGATCTCCGCGTCGTCAGTGGTGTCGACCCACTGCGGCGCCCAGATGCACTCGGCGACCTCGGGTCCGGCGGAGGTGGGGACCAGCACCTTGTCGCCCACACGCGGGGTGATGGGTCCCGGTGCGTAGTAATAGAGACGGCCGTAGCGGGTGAAGCTGACGGCACAGATCATCGCCACGGACGGCTCCCAAAGCAGGCGACAGCACACGGTACGGACACGACGTTCACCCGGTTGAGCCTAAGCGCAGTCCTCGGCCCGAGGCGAGAGGCTGAGGAAGACGATCGGCGGCGGCGCCGGGTTGGCTACGCTTGGGGACATGTCCCACGCGCCGATCGTCGCCCAGCCCAGCCCCGCCCGTGATGCCCTGCTGAAGGAGATCCAGGACAAAGCGGTGGTGCGCGGCGAGGTGACCCTGTCCTCCGGCCTCAAGGCCGACTGGTATCTGGACCTGCGCCGGATCACGCTGGACGGGACGGCGGCGCCGCTGGTCGGCACCGCGATGCTGGAGCTGACGGCGGATCTGGACTTCGACGCGGTCGGCGGGCTCACGATGGGGGCGGACCCGGTGGCCACCGCGATGCTGCACGCCGGGGCCGGGCGCGGCCGGGCGTTGGATGCCTTCGTGGTGCGCAAGGCGGCCAAGGCGCACGGTATGCAGCGCCGCATCGAGGGCCCGGAGGTGGCCGGCCGGCGGGTACTCGCCGTCGAGGACACCTCCACGACCGGCGGGTCGCCGCTGGAAGCGGTGCGCGCGCTGAGGGAGGCCGGTGCCGAGGTGGTCGCGGTCGCTACGATCGTGGACCGCGCGACCGGTGCCGCCGAAGCCATCGCCGCCGAGGGACTGCCCTACTACACCGTCTATACGCTGGGGGATCTCGGAGTGTAGACATCAGAGGCGGGCGCAGTAGAGTTCCCGCGATCTCGACCGCGAATCGGACGCAACCAGCGTGGTGGTTCGCGCGTCTACCTGCCAGAACCTAATCAGGTGTCAACACTTTGGGGTGCGGGCTGTGGAAGAGCGGGACGAGCTAGAAATCGAGACGAGGCTGCGTGCTGCGTTGCAGGCACGCAGTGAACTCGTCACGCATTCCACGCTCCGGCCCGGCATCCCGCCGAACGAACACACGGCGGGGGTGCGGACCGGGCGCGGATCCTGGTGGTCGTGGCGCCGGATGTGGGTGCCGGTCACCGTCGCCGCCGCGCTGGCCGGCGGCGTTTTCGTGGGCGCGCAGCTGCCGTCGAACTCGGACAAGACCGAGGTCGGCGCGGGCGGCCAGCCGGGTACGGCCGGGAGTGAGGGCAGTCAGTCCGCCAAGTCCGACGTGCAGGCGGGCTCCCCGGCGAACGTCGGCACGGTCAGCTTCACCCTGGCCGACGGCTGGCAGCTGACCTCGATATCCGCCGACGCCGGCTGCGTGACGCCGAAGACCCGCCCGGTTCCGGCCTCCGCCGGTGCGGCCGGCACGCTGCCCTGCGGCGTGGACGCGCTCTACGTCAAGACCGACGCCGCGCCGACGGCCTGGCCGCTGAGCACCGCGAGCAGCGGCACCGGCTGGTGGCCGACCGCCGTGGACTCCGCCTCGGACATCGTCTGCCCGACGGGGCAGCCCGGGACTGGTAGCCAGTCCGGGAGCGGCAGCTCCGGAAGCAACTCCGGGGGCAGCAATTCCGGAAGCGGCAACAAGGTGAAGAGCTCGGTCCTGCTGCGCACCTCGACCGACTACGCCCTGGCCGCGTCGACCACAGCCACGTCGACCACAGCATCGCCGGCCACCGCCGAGTACCACGAGTGGGCGGTGACCTGCACCGGCGGCACCGGGGCGCAGCCGATGCTGTGGAAGCTCAACGCCGCGCCGGGGGCCACACCTCCGGCGCAGTTCGCGGTCGCCACGGTCGTCTCCGTCGACCCGAAGTACGACACGGCGTTGCTCGGTATGGTGGGCTCTCTGCACCAGGCGAGCTGACCAGGGTCGGCGCGCTGCCCCGCGATCCGGTCCGGTCCGAACCGCTCGTATCGCCCCGCGCCTCCCGGTCTGACCAGGCCGGGGAGCGTCACGATCCCGCCATCTGCCACACGCTGTAGTAATGACAAGGTAGCCTCTGTCCCGTGACCTCCTCACTGGCCCACTTCCTGGCCTTCAACCCGATCTCCGCGACGGACTGGATCAACGCGCTCGGCAACTTCGCCGTGCTCGGGGTCTGCGCGATCATCTTCGCCGAGACCGGTCTGATGATCGGTTTCTTCATGCCCGGCGACTCGCTGCTGTTCATCGCCGGTCTGCTCACGCTGTCCGGCAAGGCGTCCGCCGGCGTGACCAACACCCACCACCTGTCGCTGCCGCTGCTGCTGGTGGCGGTACCGATCTGCGCCGTGGCCGGGGCCCAGCTCGGGCACTATCTCGGCGCGCGCTTCGGGCGGCCGCTGTTCGACAAGCCGGAGAGCCGGCTGTTCAAGCGGGAGTACGTCGAGAAGGCCGAGGGCGTGTTCAACCAGTACGGCGAGACCAAGGCCGTGGTGCTGGCGCGCTTCATCCCGGTCGTGCGCACGTTCATGAACCCGGTCGCCGGCGTGCTGGAGATGCCCGCGAAGAAGTTTTTCGTCGCGAACCTCATCGGCGGCGTCATCTGGGCCGATGGCGTGCTGCTGCTCGGTCGGCTGGCCTCCAACGTGATCAGTGCCGACAAGGTGGACAAGTACATCATCCCGATCACCCTGGTGATCGTGCTGCTGTCGCTGCTGCCGATCTTCTTCGAGTGGCGCAAGACGAAGAAGGCCAAGGCCGCCGCCACGACCGCCGGCTATCCGGCGGCCGACCAGGATTCGGTCGCCTCGAGCGGCCGGCACCGCGGCCGGTAAACTGCGCTCCAGCAGCGCTGAACCGAGTGCGACCGTCCTACCGAGGAGATTAAGCGATGGCTATCGCGACCCCTGAGGTCTACCGCGAGATGCTGGACCGGGCCAAGGCCGGCCGGTTCGCCTACCCCGCGATCAACGTGACCTCCTCCCAGACGCTGAACGCCGCCCTGCGCGGCTTCGCCGAGGCCGAGAGCGACGGCATCCTCCAGATCTCCACCGGCGGCGCGGAGTACCTGTCCGGCTCGGTCAAGGACATGGTGGTCGGCTCGGTGGCGCTGGCGGAGTTCGCGCACGTGGTCGCGGCCCGTTACGACATCACGGTGGCGCTGCACACCGACCACTGCCCGAAGGACAAGCTCGACGGCTTCATGCGGCCGCTGATCGAGGTCTCGACCGAGCGGGTGAAGGCCGGGAACCTGCCGCTGTTCCAGTCCCACATGTGGGACGGCTCGGCGGTCCCGCTGGACGAGAACCTGCAGATCGCGCAGGAGCTGCTGGCCAAGTGCGCGGCGGCGGACATCGTCATGGAGCTGGAGATCGGTGTCGTCGGCGGCGAGGAGGACGGTGTCGCCAACGAGATCAACGAGAAGCTGTACACCACCCCCGAGGACGCGCTGAAGACCGTCGAGGCGATCGGCCTGGGCGAGAAGGGCCGCTACCTGCTGGCGGCCACGTTCGGCAACGTGCACGGGGTCTACAAGCCGGGCAACGTCAAGCTGCGCCCGGCGATCCTGAAGGACCTGCAGGACGCGGTCGCGGCCAAGCACTCCGGCCACGGCGACAAGCCCTTCGAGCTGGTCTTCCACGGCGGTTCGGGGTCCGCGCTGGAGGAGATCCGCGAGGCGCTGGACTACGGCGTGGTGAAGATGAACGTCGACACGGACACGCAGTACGCGTTCACCCGGCCGATCGCCGACCACATGTTCAAGAACTACGACGGCGTGCTGAAGGTCGACGGCGAGGTCGGGAACAAGAAGACCTACGACCCGCGGACGTACGGCAAGTCGGCCGAGGCGGGCATGGCGGCCCGGGTCGTCGAGGCCTGCACGGACCTGCGGTCGGTGGGGACGAAGCTGAAGTAGTCCGCTTCTAGTAGCGCTCTGTGGGGCGTGCTCCTTATATAGGAGTGCGCCCCACTTGTACGTTCTCTAGCTTGTGTTCTCTAGAACGAGTACCGGGCCCGCCCCGAGAACCGCTCGAACCCGAGCCGCCGGTATACGGGCGCCCCGAGCGGGGTGGCGGTCAGCGTCGCGCTCTTCGCGCCGGCCTGGAAGGCTCCGTCCACAGCGGCGGCGGAGACCAGGGCGCCGAGGCCGCGCTTGCGGGCGGAGGTCTTGGTGGCGACCCAGAACAGGCCGGCGGAGTCTTCGTGGCGGAGCGCCAGCGCGGCGGCGGCCGGTTCGCGGTCCAGGTAGGCGACGAAGGCGTGGACGTGCGGGTCCAGGAGGACTGCGGGCGATCCGAAGTGCTGCACCGTGTCCGGGTCCTGCTCCGCTTCGATGCGGAGCGCGCGGTGCACCTCTGCGAAGGCGTCCGCTTCCTCGGGGTCGCGGACTTCCGCGAGTTCGACTTCGGGGCCCGGGGTCGGGATGGCCGGGGCGGAGGCGATGCCCATGTCCTCCAGCTCTATGCCGCGGGTCATGCCGATGGCTTCGGCGGCGGCTATGAGGTCCGCGTCGCCGTCGACGGAGGCCCAGAGGTTCAGCTGTTGGCCGTGCTCGGCGCCGAAGGAGCGGACCGCCTCCATCGACTTGGCCGCCGAGACCGTGCGGTCGTAGCGGCGTGCCGAGCTGTAGAACAGCGAGCGCAGGTAGGGGCGTACTGACGCCACCATCAGCATGCCCGCGTCCTCGCCGATGACGGTGCCGTCCTCTTGCCCGGCGAACAGGCGCGCGGCGGCCAGGGTGGTGCGGTCGCTCTGGTCCAGGAAAGTCATACCGCGCATCATCCCCACATCCGCGGGACTCCGCGCGGTATAAACGACCCGCTTATAGGGACCTCTACAGGGACCATGCTTATAGGGCCCCTTATATGGACGTGGGTCACGTGGACGAGCTGGGGACCGGCGGGGGCAGGATCTCGGGGATGGCCAGGGCGTGCGGGCCGTCCACCGGGTCGAGTTCGTAGAGCATCCTCCGGACCTCGTCCAGGAGTGCTCCGTGGACCGACCAGCGCTCTACTGCGTGCGCCCCTATAGGAAGCATGTCCTCTATAGCCGAGAGCTGATGGTCGGCCGCGGCGGTGATGATGACCTTCAGCTCTTCCAGGACCTGGCGGCTGTCGCGGTCCGGGATCTGGAGCCGGCCGAAGCGGTTCAGGGCCCGGCCGACGTCGAGCAGGAGTATGGCCAGCGCGTCGGGGACCTCGGTGGTGGCCGGCAGGCCCCGGGCGCCGTTCGCCAGGTCGTTCAGGCCCCGCAGCAGGCTGTTGAGTTGTGAGGAGACATGGCTGAGGCAGATCGCCGCCTGGTCGACGCGGGTGACCTCCGGTTCCAGCGCGGAGCGCCGGGGGTGGTAGCGGACGGCCTCCTCGGCCTGGTCGGCGATGTCTTCGGCGTCGTGGCTGTCGCCGGCCAGGGCGCGGGAGCGGTCCAGCCACTTCTTGGCGTCGGCCGCCGACCAGTTGGTACTGAGAGTTTTGGAGACGTCTCTACAGAGCTGCGCAAGGTCGTCTGCCAGGTCGGCCAGGTCCTTGGCGGCGGTGTCGGCGTAGGTCGGGGGTGCGATCAGCGTGTTGGCGACGACGCCGACGGCCGCGCCGAGCAGGGTGTCCCAGATGCGTTCCAGGCCGTAGCCGCGGCCCAGGCTGTAGACCAGCAGCGAGGTGGTGGCGACCTGGTTGACCTGGGTTCCCAGGCGCAGGCCCCGGCCGATCATCAGCGCCACGATCACCAGGGCCGACAGCGTGTACCAGGTCAGGTCGACGAACCGGCCGATCGCCAGGGCCGCGAAGACGCCGAGCAGCACCGCCGCGACCTGTTGCAGGCCGCGCCGGAAGGTCTGGTAGATGGTGACCTGCATGGTGATCAGGACGGCCACCGGGGCCAGGACGGCGTGGAACTGGGGATGGCCGTGGTAGATCACCCGCTTGGCCAGCTCCCAGGCCACCGCACAGGCCAGGGCGGTCTTCAGGGTCTGTATGAACGCTTCGCGCTCGCGGTTGAACCAGTGCCGCACGCCGTGCAGCCGGAACGCCCGCACCGAGTGCTCGATGCCGGAGCGCAGCGTGGTGTGGCCACGCCCGAGTAACTCCCTGGTGAACTCCCCTACCGAGTCCGTGGAGCGTGGCATGGGGGAATGATGGCAGATCATTGGTGCAGCGCCGCGAAGCGGCTCCTTGAGGGGTGGCGGTCGGGTGACGGGCGAGCATGACCGGCGGGACCACTCCGGGATACTCTTGATCCCGCCATCATTTTGATACGACTGGTACCCGAAGTGGACTGGATCGTTGACAGATAGAGAGCCCATGGATTCCGCAGAGTCCCGCCTGGCCGTCGGGGTCGTAGGTACCGGCCGCGTCGGTTCGGCCCTCGGGGCGGCCTTACAGCGCGCCGGCCATCACGTGCTCGCCGCCTCCGGTGTGTCCGAGGAGTCGCGCCGCCGTGCCGACAAGCTGCTGCCCGACGTGCCGCTGGTGCCGCCGCAGGACGTGCTGGCGGTCGCCGACCTGGCCCTGCTCACCGTCCCCGACGACGCCCTGCCCGGGCTGGTCGAGGGGCTGGTGGCGACCGGTTCGATCAGGCCGGGCACGATACTGGCCCACACCTCCGGCCGGCACGGCTACACCGTCCTGGACCCCGCCACCCGGGTCGGGGCGCTGCCGCTGGCGCTGCACCCGGCCATGACCTTCACCGGCACCGAGGTGGACGTGGCGCGGCTGGCCGGCTGTTCCTTCGGGGTGACCGCCCCGGATCCGCTCCGCCCGATCGCCGAGGCCCTGGTGGTGGAGATGGGCGGGGAGCCGGAGTGGATCGAGGAGGCGGCGCGTCCGCTGTACCACGCGGCCCTCGCGTACGGCTCCAACTACCTGGTCACCCTGGTCGCGCAGGCCGAGGACCTGCTGGCCGCGGCCGGCGTCCGGCAGCCCGGCCGGATGCTCGGCCCGCTGCTCGGCGCCGCGCTGGACAACGCACTGCGTTCCGGCGATCTGGCGTTGACCGGGCCGGTCGCGCGGGGGGACGCCGGGACCGTGGCGGCGCACCTGGAGGTCCTGGCGCAGCGCGATCCGCAGGCCGCCCGCGGCTACCGCGCACTCGGCCGCCTGACCGCGGACCGCGCGATGGCCTCCGGACTGCTCTCCGCGGAGAAAGCCGAACCCCTGCTCGGAGTTCTGAACAAGGAGCCTGACGCATGACCGCGCTCGTGCACACCCGCGCCGAACTTCAGCCCTTCCTGGAAGGATTCGCTAATAGGAAGCGCGGCGTGGTCATGACCATGGGGGCGCTTCATGAAGGGCACCTGGAACTCTTTAAGCGCGCCCGCCATGACTGCGACCTGGTGGTCGTCACCATCTTCGTGAACCCGCTCCAGTTCGGCCCGAACGAGGACTTCGACCGCTACCCGCGGACCCTGGACGACGACCTGAAGCTCTGCGCGGAAGCCGGAGTGGACGTCGTCTATGCGCCGGCCGTGGAGGAGGTCTACCCGGGCGGCCAGCCGATCGTGCGGGTCACCCCCGGGGCGATGGGGGAGGTGCTGGAGGGCGAGTTCCGTCCCGGCTTCTTCACCGGGGTCTTGACCATCGTGAACAAGCTGCTCAACCTGACGGACCCGGATGTGGCGTTCTTCGGGCAGAAGGACGCGCAGCAGCTCGCCCTGGTGCGCCGCATGGTCCTGGACCTGAACATGCCGATCGAGATCGTCAGCGTCCCGACCGTCCGGGACGAGGACGGCCTGGCCAAGTCCAGCCGTAACCGTTACCTCAGCCCTGAGGAGCGCACTACCGCGCTCGCCCTGTCGCGTGCACTGTTCGCCGGACAGGAGAAGGCCACGGAGGGCGCCGACGCCGTGCGCGACGCGGCGACCGCGGTGCTGAAGGCGGCCGTCGCCACCGGACGGCTGGACCTGGACTACCTGGCCCTGGTCGACCCGCGGGACTTCTCGGAGGCCCCTCCGACGTTCTCTGGAGAGACCGTGCTCGCCGTGGCGGCCCGCGTCGGCACCACCCGCCTGATCGACAACCTGCCCCTCACCCTCACCACCCACGGAGCCCGCTGATGTACCGCACGATGCTCAAGTCGAAGATCCACCGTGCCACGGTGACCCAGGCCGACCTGCACTACGTGGGCTCGGTCACGATCGACGAGGACCTGATGGACGCCGCCGATCTGCTGCCCGGCGAGCAGGTGGCGATCGTCGACATCGACAACGGCGCCCGCCTTGAGACTTACGTCATACCCGGGCAGCGGGGTACCGGGGTGATCGGGATCAACGGCGCCGCCGCGCGCCTGGTGCACCCCCAGGACCTGGTCATCCTGATCTCCTACATGCAGGTGGACGATGTGGAGGCGCGTAGTCTTCAGCCGAAGGTGGTGCACGTCGACACCGAGAACCGGATCGTCGCCCTCGGGGCCGACCCGGCCGAACCGATCCCGGGTTCCGAGGTGCTGAGTCGGGGCGACGTCACCGCGAACTAGGAGTACTGGTCTTCCGGTATGTAGGTATCGATAGAGCACCGCGAAGCGGTTCCTTAACGGGCGGCGGTGGGAGACGGGCGGGAGAGAGATGGTCCAGCGACTGAGAGCGCCCCACCCGGGGTGGCGGGCATATGCGGACACGGTCGTGGTGGGGTCCGGCGTGGCCGGCATCACGGCGGCGCTGGCCGCGCGGCAGGCCGGCAGCGTGCTGCTGGTGACGAAGGCACGCCTGCAGGACGGGTCGACCCAGTGGGCGCAGGGCGGCATCGCCGCGGCGCTCGGCGTCGGCGACAGTCCGGAGGCGCATCTGCAGGACACCCTGGTCGCCGGCGCGGGGGTCTGCGACGAGGACGCCGTGCGGGCACTGGTGACCGAGGGTCCGGCGGCGGTGCGCAGGCTGATCGCGCTCGGCGCGGAGTTCGACAAGACCGCGGACGGCTCCATAGCGCTGGGCCGCGAGGGCGGCCACCTGGCCGACCGCATCGCGCACGCCGGCGGCGACGCCACCGGCAAGGAGGTCTCCCGGGCGCTGATCGCCGCGCTGGAGCACACCATCGGTGAGATCGAGGTCATCGACCACGCGCTGGTGCTGGACCTGCTCAAGGACGAGCACGGCGGGGCCGCGGGCGTCACGCTGCACGTCATGGGCGAGGGCGCGCGCGACGGCGTGGGCGCGGTGCACGCCAAGGCCGTGGTGCTGGCCACCGGCGGCATGGGACAGGTCTTCGACGCCACCACGAACCCCTCGGTCGCGACCGGGGACGGCGTCGCCATGGCGCTGCGCGCCGGTGCCGCGGTGGCGGACCTGGAGTTCGTGCAGTTCCACCCCACGGTGATGTGGCTCGGCGGGGCGGCGCGCGGCCAGCAGCCGCTGATCTCCGAGGCGGTCCGCGGCGAGGGCGCGCACCTGGTGGACGGCAGCGGTGTCCGCTTCATGGTCGGGCAGCATCCACTGGCCGAACTGGCGCCGCGCGATGTGGTCGCCAAGGGCATCATGCGACGTATGGCCGAGACCGGGGAGCCGCATATGTGGCTCGACGCACGGACCGGCATAGCAGAGTTCTCCGATGAGTTCTGGCGGACCCGGTTCCCCACGATCCGCGAGTCCTGCCTCCAGCACGGGATCGACCCCGCCAAGGACCTGATTCCGGTGGCGCCCGCCGAGCACTACGCCTCTGGCGGAGTTCGCACCGATATCTGGGGACGCACTTCTATCCCGCGCCTGTATGCGTGCGGAGAGGCGGCCTGTACCGGAGTGCACGGAGCGAACCGCCTGGCGTCCAACTCCCTGTTGGAAGGACTGGTCTTCGCCGAGCGGATCGGCGCGGACCTCGCCAAGCGGCTGCCGTGGACCGAGGCCCCGGTTCCGGTCGAGGCCCCGGAGGACGTCGTGGACGTGTTGCTGGAGCCGTCGGTGATGGCCGAGGTGCAGCACACCATGACCGCCGGCGCCGGTGTGCTCCGCAGCGCGCAGTCGCTGGACCGCACCGCCGACGAACTGGAGCGGCTGGCCGGGCACGGCGCCGACGCCCCGCACCTGGAGGCGTGGGAGGCGACCAACCTGCACCTGCTGGCCAGCGCGCTGGTCAAGGGCGCGGCGTTGCGCAACGAGACCCGCGGGTCGCACTGGCGGGAGGACTTCCCGGACAGCGCCGACCGCTGGCTGGTCCGGCTGGCCACCCGCCTGGACCCCGCGACCGGGAACCTGGTCACCGAGAAGCAGCCGCTGCGCAGTGCTGAGATGGATGGAGTGAAGCCCTGATGAGCTCGTTGTCCCCGGATGTCGCCAAGGCCCTGACCGACGGCGGTCTGGACCCGGAGTACGTGGCCTCGGTGATCATGATGGCCCTGGACGAGGACCTGGCCGACGGCCCGGACGCCACCACCGAGGCCACGGTCCCGGCCGACGCCACCGCCACCGCGGACTTCGCCTCCCGGGCGACCGGCGTGGCCGCCGGCGTCCCGGTGGCCGCGGCGGTGTTCGACCTCATCTCGCAGGGCACGGCGAAGATCCGGCAGGCGGTGAAGGACGGGGACCGGGTCGAGCCGGGCACCGTCCTGCTCACCGTCACCGGCGCCACGCGGGACCTGCTCACCGGGGAACGCACCGCGTTGAACCTCCTGTGCCACCTCTCCGGGATCGCCACCCGGACCCGGCTGTGGGTGGACGCGGTCCAGGGCACCGGCGCGAAGATCCGCGACACCCGCAAGACCACCCCCGGGCTGCGCGCGCTGGAGAAGTACGCGGTGCGGTGCGGCGGCGGCGTGAACCACCGCATGTCGCTGTCCGACGCCGGGCTGGTGAAGGACAACCACGTGGTGGCCGCCGGCGGCGTCGTCGAGGCCTTCGAAGCCGTGCGCAAGGCGCACCCCGGGCTGCCGATCGAGGTCGAGATCGACTCGCTGGAGCAGCTGCCCGGGGTCCTGGCGGCCGGCGCCGAGCTGATCCTGCTGGACAACTTCACCCCGGACCGGATGCGGGCCGCGGTCCAGGTGACCGGGCGCAACGAGCTGTACGGCCGGACGCGGCTGGAGGCCTCCGGCGGGCTGACGCTGGACCTGGCGCGGGCCGTGGCCGACACCGGGGTGGACTACCTCTCGGTCGGCGCGCTGACCCACTCCGCGCCGATCCTGGACATCGGCTCGGACTTCCGCGAGGACCCGGACGTCCGCGAAGAAGGGAAGTAGCCCTGTGCTCCTGACCATTGACGTCGGCAACACGCAGACCGTCTACGGGCTGTTCGACGGCGAGGAGATCGTCGACCACTGGCGGGTGGCCACCGACCCGCGCCGCACCTCCGACGAGCTCGCGGTGATGACGCAGGGCCTGCTGAACCAGCACCCGACGGCCGGCAAGCCCGGCGGCCTGACCGGGCTGTCGATCTGCTCCACGGTGCCCTCGGTGCTGCACGAGATGCGCGACATGAGCAAGCGGCACTACGGCGACGTCCCGACGGTCCTGGTGGAGCCCGGGGTGAAGACCGGCGTGCCGATCCTGGTGGACAACCCCAAGGAGGTCGGCGCGGACCGGATCATGAACGCCCTGGCCGCGCACTACCTCTACGACGGCCCGGTGATCGTGGTCGACTTCGGGACCGCGACCTCCTTCGACGCGGTCTCGGCCAAGGGCGAGTTCCTGGGCGGGGCGATAGCGCCGGGCATCGAGATATCGGTCGAGGCGCTGGGGATGCGCGGCGCGCAGCTGCGGAAGATCGAGCTGACCAAGCCGCGCAGCATCATCGGGAAGAACACCGTCGAGTGCATGCAGTCCGGGATCCTGTACGGGTTCGCTGGCCAGGTCGACGGCGTGGTGCACCGGATGGCCGAGGAGATGGCCGAGGACCCGGACGACGTCACCGTGGTCGCCACCGGCGGGCTGGCGGGGCTGGTGCTGGACGAGTCCGAGGTGGTGGACGTGCACGAGCCGTGGCTGACGCTGGTCGGGCTGCGGCTGGTGTACGAGCGGAACAGCACGAGCTGATTCCCCGAGCGGAACAGCGGGAGCTGATTCCCCGAGCGGAACAGCGTGAGCTGATTCCTCAAGCGGGACATGGCGGGTTCGCGACGGCGGCCGGACGGAAAAACGTTCGGCCGCCGTCGCGTCCGCGTGCTTGCATGATCCGATGGAAGTCACGGAGATCCTCACGGCGGCGTCGGCACTGCTCGGTACGGAGCTGGCCGATCCGGTCGATCTGGGCGGCAGCGATCGGAGCGTGGTGCTGCGGGTCCGAACTGCGGCGGGCGACACGGTCATCCTGAAGGCGCACAAGGAACAGTCCGTCTACGCGGCCGAAGCCAGCGGGCTCCGCCTGACCGATCTGGGCCCGCGGCTCCTGGCGGCCGATCCGGAGCACCGGCTGATCGTGATGGAAGATCTCGGCGACGCCCCGAACCTCGCCGACCTGCTGCTCGGCGGCGACGAGAAGCGGGCGCGCGCGGCGCTCGTCGAGTGGGCCGCGACCTATGGCCGGCTCGCCGTGCAGACCGTGGGGCGGGAGAGCGACCTGGAGGTGCCGAGCGAGCCGTGGGTGGCGAAGGCCATGGCGAAGCTGCCCGGCTTCCTCGACGGGTTCGGCATCGCGCCGCCACCGGGCTTGGAGTCCGACATCGAGGCGGTGTCCGCGTTGGACCACGATCCGTTCCCGGTCTTCTCGCCCGGCGACATCTGCCCGGACAACCATCTGCTGACCCCCGAGGGGCTGCGGCCGATCGACTTCGAGAGCGCGGGCTTCCACTCCGTCTTCCTGGACGCCTCCTACAGCCGGATGCCGTTCGGAACCTGCTGGTGTGTGTTCCGGCTGCCCAAGACCTTCTCCATGGAGGCCGAGCGCGCCTATCGCGAGGAGGTCGTGAAGGCGTATCCCGCGCTGGCCGACGACCGGATCTGGCGGCCCGGGGTGCGGCGGGGCTCCGTCGCCTTCGTGGCCATGATGTCGGTGTGGCAGGTGTCTGTGGTCCAGGAGGAGGACCGGCCGATGCACCGCACCCGGATGCCCGAGTCCAGCATGCGGCAGGTGCTGCGCTACCGCTGGGAGGTCACGGCGGCCTCGCTGGAGCGGGCTCAGGAGCTTGCGGCCGTGGCGGCCGCGTTCCGGGGGCTGCTGGCCGCGACCGAGGGCTGGCGGACCGGGGACCTGCCGAGGTACCCGGCCTTCAGCGGCTGAGCGCCGGGCGTCCCGCGCCCCGGCGCGGCTGCCGTTCCCCCGTGCGGCCCGCCACGTGGTATTCGGTTGCGGCCCCTGGAAGCCCGCCAAGTAGCCTTGACCCATGACCGAAACCACCCCGCCTCCGGCGCAGCCCGAGTCCGACCTCCCCGAGCAGATCCGCATCCGCCGGGAGAAGCTGGACAAACTGCGCGAGCGCGGCGTGGACCCGTACCCGGTCGGGTACCCGCGGACCGCGACCATCGGGGAGCTGCGCGCCGAGTACGGCGACCTGGCCCCGGACACCCCGACCGGGCAGCGGGCCGGGATCGCCGGGCGGGTCGTGCTGTCCCGGACCGGCGGCAAGCTCTGCTTCGCCACCCTGCGGGAGGGCGAGTTCGAGATCCAGGCGATGTTCTCGCTGGACCGGCTCGGCGCGGAGTCGCTGGAGGCGTGGAAGAACGACGTCGACCTGGGCGACCTGGTCGGGGTCACCGGGGAGGTCATCACCTCGCGCCGGGGCGAGCTCTCGATCATGGTCGAGAGCTGGGCGATCACCTCGAAGTGCCTGCGGCCGCTGCCGGACAAGCACAAGGGGCTGACCGACCCCGAGGCCCGGGTGCGGCAGCGGTACGTCGACCTGATCGTGAACCCCGAGGCGCGCCGGATGCTGTTCACGCGCTCGGACCTGGTGCGCTCGGTGCGCTCCAGCCTCGGCGCCCGCGGCTACACCGAGGTCGAGACCCCGATGTTGCAGCCGATCCACGGCGGGGCCAACGCCCGGCCGTTCCAGACGCACATCAACGCCTATGACATGAAGCTCTACCTGCGCATCGCGCCGGAGCTCTACCTCAAGCGGCTGCTGGTCGGCGGGGTGGAGAAGGTCTTCGAGATCAACCGCAACTTCCGGAACGAGGGCGCGGACTCCACGCACAGCCCGGAGTTCACCATGCTGGAGGCCTACGAGGTCTACGGCGACTACAACGTCATGCAGAAGCTGACGCAGCAGGTGATCCAGGAGGGTGCCGAGGCGATCTTCGGCTCCCAGGTGGCCCGCCGGATGAACGCCGAGGGCGAGGTCGAGGAGTTCGACATCAGCGGCGACTGGAAGTCGCTCACGGTGAACGAGGCGATCTCCACCGCGCTCGGCGAGGAGGTCACCGCCGACACCGAGATCGGCGCGCTGAAGAAGCTGTGCGATGGCGCGAGCATCCCGTACGCGCCGGGCTGGACCCGGGGCCAGGTGGTGCTGGAGATGTACGAGCACCTGGTCGAGGACAAGACCGTGCTGCCGACGTTCTACCGGGACTTCCCGAAGGACGTCTCGCCGCTGACCCGGGCGCACCGCGAGGACCCGCGGCTGGCCGAGCGCTGGGACCTGGTCGGCTGGAGCGCGGAGATCGGCACCGGCTACTCGGAGCTGATCGATCCGGTGGACCAGCGCGAGCGGTTCACCGAGCAGTCGCTGCTGGCCGCCGGGGGCGACCCCGACGCCATGCAGCTGGACGAGGACTTCCTGCGGGCGCTGGAGTACGCGATGCCGCCGGCCGGCGGCATCGGCGCCGGTATCGACCGGATCCTGATGGCGCTGACCGGGCGGCTGATCCGGGAGACCATCCTGTTCCCGTTCGTGAAGCCCGCGTAGGTTTCGCCTAACTCGCATATGTAGTCTGGCGGGACCGACAAACGCCTCGGCTGGTTCGAGGGGGAAGCGACACGATGATGGGCAATCTGGGCCTGTACGTACCGTCTTTTGTGGTGGCAGTGGCGTTCGTCTACGTCGTCAGGCTCATCATCGTGTCGCAGAACCCGCAGAAGCGGGCTGAGTCGCGGGCGCGTGAGCTGGAAGCCGAGCGGAACGATCCGCGGTTCGGACCGAACGCCGGATCACGGTAAGGCGCCGCTTAGCGTCCTGTTAATGTCGTGCGCGTGACGGAAGCTCTGGCTGTGGACGGCGAAAACCTCAACGACGATCTGCTGGCCGGCCGCGGGCAGGCACTGGCTTTGGTGCGGCAGGGATTCGCGGCCGTCACCGCGCGACCGGAGGTCTTCCTCTCGGCCTTGTACGAGGACTTCTTCACTTCCAACCCGCGCTACCGCAAGTACTTCGCGGCCGGGGGCGAGGTGCGCCGCGATCAGCGGACGCTGGAGGCCGCGACCCGGGTGGTGGGCGATCTGGACCGGCCCGGGGCGCTGTTGCCGCTGCTGCGCCGGCTCGCGCTGGAGTACCGCAAGTACGGGGTCCGCGAGCCGCACTACCGGGCGTTCGCCGGGTCGGTGATGACGGCTTTGGAGCGCACGATAGGCGAGGCCTGGACCTACGAGGCCGCGGCCGCCTGGGTGGACGAGCTGACCATGGTCGCCTCGGCGATGCTCGGGATCGCCGCCGAGGCCGACGCGCAGGGGCCGGCCTACTGGGAGGCCGAGGTCGTCGCGGTAGACCGGATGGGGGAGGACGTCGTCCGGCTGCGGGCCCGCACCGCGTTCCCGTACCCGTACCACGCCGGCCAGTACGCCGCGATCGAGCTGGGCCGGCTGCCCTGGGTCTGGCGGGACTTCTCGTTCGCCGCCGCGCCGGGCGGCGAAGACGGCTCCGACCCGGACCACTCCGTCCTGGAGTTCCACGTCCAGCGCACCGCCGACGGCCGGCTCAGCAACGTCGTGCACGACGAGTTGGAGCTCGGCGACCGGATCCGGATCGCGGCCCCGGCCGGCGAGTTGGCCTTCCCGGCCGGTGCCTCGCGCCTGATCGCGGTCGGGCACGGCACCGGGCTGGCGCCGATCGCCGCGCTGCTGGAGGAGGCCGCGGCGAGCGGGGACGACCGGCCGGTGCACATCGTGGTCGGGAACTCGTTGAACGCCGCGAAGCCGGCCGCCACGGCCGCCACGGCCAAGAAAGCCCAGAAGAGCGCGAAGACCGGGGCCGCCGCCAAGGCCGCCCCGGCCGCGGCCAAGAAGACCGCCAAGACCGCGAAGGCCGCCGTCCCGGCGGACGGGTCCGAGGACGCCGAGACTCATTACCTCAACGAGCGCCTGTCTGAATTGGCCGCCGCGCACGGCAACGCGAAGGTGGTCTTCCTCGGTGCCGCCGAGGAATTGCCTCAGCATCTGGACGAGTACGTCACGCGCCTGGCCGCCGGCGGGACACTGTCCGGATGGGGCGGCGTGGCCGTCGGCTCGACCGGCACGGTCCAGGCCTGCCTCGGCGTCCTGGCCGCCGCCGGGGCCGATCCCGCCGACGTGAGAAGCGACCTTTTCGGATGACCCTCTCCGCCTCCGCCGCCGATATCACGGTGCGCCGGGCCCGTACCGACGATGTCGGCGCGATCCGCGAACTGCTCGCCCGTTACAAAGACATCCTGCTGGACAAGCCGGACGTCACGCTTTTCGAGGACATCCAGGAGTTCTGGGTGGCCGAACACGACGGCGACGGCCGGGTGGTGGGCTGCGGCGCCTTGCACGTCTTCTGGCTGGATCTCGCGGAAGTGCGCACCCTGGCCGTGGACCCGGAATGCCGGGGTATGGGCGTCGGTGCGCGAATCCTTGACAAACTAGTCCGTACCGCCGCGCGGATCGGCGTTCGCCGGCTGTTCTGCCTCACGTTCGAAGTGGACTTCTTCGCCGCGCACGGATTCTCCGAGATCAGCGGGGTACCGGTGCCGCCGCAGATCGAGGCCGAACTGTCGAAGTCCCCAGACGGCGGGGTCGCGGAGTTCCTGGACTTGGAGCAGGTCAAACCCAACACTCTGGGCAATACGCGCATGCTGCGGATCTTGTAGGACCTGCCCGGCGTTCTCGGAGAGGATTTGATTTCATCACCGGAATGCGCTTTGCTGACAGACGGAATAACCCGTACCGGAGAAAGGCGGGCCGCCCGATGGCCAAGCGCACGACCGTGGTGATTCACGACGACCTCGACGGCTCCGAGGGCGCGAGCACCGTTAAGTTCGGCCTCGACGGGAAGTCCTACGAGATCGACCTGTCCGAGGCGCATGAGAAGGAATTGCGCAAGGCGCTCGAGAAGTACCTGACCGCCGCGTCGCAGGTGACGGGCGCCAGCGCCGCCGCCTCCGGTCGCCGGAAGTACGGTACCGGCCCGGCGCGCCGCGACACGAAGCACATCCGTGAATGGCTCCGTAACGTCGAGGGCGTGGAAATCAGCGACCGCGGTCGCATTCCCACCGACCTGATGAATCGCTACAACGCCGCTCACTAATAACTCCCCGACCTCGGCCGGGGATCGTGCCCGGCCGACGTCGCGGAGGCCTCCGCGACGGTCGGCGCCGCAGGTCAAGGCCGGTCGGTGCCCATGACCGAAGCCGCGGGCCGCTTCAGCGGGCCGCAGCCACCGCCAGCCGGTGGCAGGCGGCCGCGATGGTGGCCAGCAGGGCGATCAGTTCCGGGGGTTCGGGCAGTCCCGGAGTCGGATAGGCGTCGCGACGC
Source organism: Catenulispora pinisilvae (assembly GCF_015356865.1). Lineage (GTDB taxonomy): Bacteria > Actinomycetota > Actinomycetes > Streptomycetales > Catenulisporaceae > Catenulispora > Catenulispora pinisilvae. The sequence goes on along the minus strand of NZ_JAAFZA010000165.1, from coordinate 3,984 downwards.
GAGCCGCTTGCAGCGGTTCGGGCGGCGCCGTTCTGGTTTTCCGCCTCATCTTCTGCCTCGTCCGCTCGGCCGACCGGGTACTCCGGTCCTGGACTGCCGGGCCGTTGCGTCGGCACGGTCTGCGTCGGCACGGTCTGCATCGGCACGGTCGCCGGGTGCAGCCAGCGCACCGGGGGATCGGCCAGCTCCCCGGCGGGCACCGCGCTCAGATCCAGGCGCACCCCGCCCCAGTCCAGCCATTCCAGCAGCTCGGGCAGGTCTTCCGCGCCGCCGGCGGCGACGTAGAACAGGACCCGGCCGGTCGCGGACAGCGCCACGGGCCCCGGCGCCACGGCCGGCTGACCGTATCCCAGCAGCCTCGCCAGTGCCTCGCGTCCCGCGGCTTCCGGTACGGAGACCACGTCCGGCATGTGGATCGACCTCCCCGTTCGCTCTTGGCGTACAGCCTATTCGGGTCTACGGCCCCGTTACCGGGAACACCACGTCAGAGGCGGCGAGTTGGACTAACGGAAGGCCCTGGGTGGAGTGACCGTTCCGATGACAACGGGGAAGTCACACCACCTGCGTGGGAAGGCGGGACTAGATTGGGTGCCAGACCCGCCCGCCACCCCAGGTGGGCGACAGTGGTTTGGCACCGCATGGAACCAGCAACACACCAGGGCAAGCGCACGATCTGTACTCGCTTCGAAAAGCAGCACTTCGATCCATACGTCAGCCCGCGACGCTCCGGGGAGCGATGAGGAATGTTCGAACGGTTCACCGACCGCGCACGGCGCGTCGTCGTCTTGGCCCAAGAAGAGGCCAGGATGCTCAACCACAACTACATCGGGACCGAGCACATCCTCCTCGGCCTCATCCACGAGGGTGAGGGTGTGGCGGCCAAGGCTCTGGAGAGCCTGGGCATCTCGCTGGAAGCAGTCCGCCAGCAGGTGGAGGAGATCATCGGCCAGGGCCAGCAGGCCCCGTCCGGCCACATCCCCTTCACCCCCCGGGCCAAGAAGGTCCTGGAGCTGTCGCTGCGCGAGGCGTTGCAGCTGGGCCACAACTACATCGGCACCGAGCACATCCTGCTCGGCCTGATCCGCGAGGGTGAGGGCGTCGCGGCGCAGGTGCTGGTCAAGCTGGGCGCGGACCTGAACCGGGTGCGCCAGCAGGTGATCCAGCTGCTGTCCGGCTACTCCGGCGGCGGCAAGGAGGCCGCGGCGGCCGGCGGCCCGGCCGAGGGCACGCCGTCCACCTCCCTGGTGCTGGACCAGTTCGGCCGGAACCTGACCCAGGCCGCCCGCGAGGGCAAGCTCGACCCGGTGATCGGGCGCGAGAAGGAGATCGAGCGGGTCATGCAGGTGCTGTCCCGCCGCACCAAGAACAACCCGGTGCTGATCGGCGAGCCCGGCGTCGGCAAGACCGCCGTCGTGGAGGGCCTGGCCCAGGCCATCGTCAAGGGCGAGGTGCCCGAGACGCTCAAGGACAAGCACCTGTACACGCTGGACCTCGGCGCGCTGGTCGCGGGCTCCCGCTACCGCGGTGACTTCGAGGAGCGCCTGAAGAAGGTGCTCAAGGAGATCCGCACCCGCGGGGACATCGTCCTGTTCATCGACGAGCTGCACACGCTGGTCGGCGCGGGCGCTGCGGAGGGCGCCATCGACGCGGCGTCCATCCTGAAGCCGATGCTGGCCCGCGGCGAGCTGCAGACCATCGGCGCCACCACGCTGGACGAGTACCGCAAGTACGTGGAGAAGGACGCCGCCCTGGAGCGCCGCTTCCAGCCGATCCAGGTGGCCGAGCCCTCGGTGGCGCACACCATCGAGATCCTCAAGGGCCTGCGCGACCGCTACGAGGCGCACCACCGGGTGTCCATCACCGACGGCGCGCTGGTGGCCGCGGCCACGCTGGCCGAGCGCTACATCTCCGACCGGTTCCTGCCGGACAAGGCCATCGACCTGATCGACGAGGCCGGCTCCCGGATGCGGATCCGCCGGATGACCGCGCCGCCGGACCTGCGCGAGTTCGACGACAAGATCGCGAACGTGCGCAAGGAGAAGGAGTCCGCGATCGACGCGCAGGACTTCGAGAAGGCCGCCGCGCTGCGCGACCAGGAGAAGCAGCTCCAGAGCGCCAAGGCGCGCCGGGAGAAGGAGTGGAAGCAGGGCGACCTGGACGTCGTGGCCGAGGTCGACGAGGAGCTCATCGCCGAGGTCCTGGCCACCGCCACCGGCATCCCGGTCTTCAAGCTCACCGAGGAGGAGACCTCCCGCCTGCTGCGCATGGAGGACGAGCTGCACAAGCGCGTCATCGGCCAGAACCAGGCGATCAAGGGCCTGTCCCAGGCGATCCGGCGCACCCGTGCCGGGCTGAAGGACCCCAAGCGCCCCGGCGGCTCGTTCATCTTCGCCGGCCCGTCCGGCGTCGGTAAGACCGAGCTGGCCAAGGCCCTGGCCGAGTTCCTGTTCGGCGACGAGGACGCGCTGATCCAGCTGGACATGTCCGAGTTCTCCGAGAAGCACACGGTCTCCCGGCTGTTCGGCTCCCCGCCCGGATACGTCGGCTACGAAGAGGGCGGCCAGCTCACCGAGAAGGTGCGCCGCAAGCCGTTCTCGGTGGTGCTGTTCGACGAGGTCGAGAAGGCGCACCCGGACATCTTCAACTCGCTGTTGCAGATCCTGGAGGACGGTCGCCTGACCGACTCCCAGGGCCGGGTCGTGGACTTCAAGAACACGGTGATCATCATGACCACCAACCTCGGCACCCGGGACATCTCCAAGGGCTTCGGCCTGGGCTTCGCCGCCCAGGGCGACACCAAGGCCCCGTACGAGCGGATGAAGGCCAAGGTCAACGACGAGCTGAAGCAGCACTTCCGCCCCGAGTTCCTGAACCGCGTGGACGACACGGTGGTCTTCCCGCAGCTGAGCCAGGACGACATCGTGGCGATCGTGGACCTGATGATGAGCAAGGTCGACGGCCGGCTCAAGGACAAGGACATGGGCATCGTCCTGACCCGCAAGGCCAAGGAGCTCATCGCCAGCCTCGGCTACGACCCGGTCCTGGGCGCCCGGCCGCTGCGCCGCGCGATCCAGCGCCACATCGAGGACCCGCTGTCGGAGAAGATCCTGTTCGGCGAGGTCCGCGCCGGCCAGCTGATCACGGTGGACGAGAACACCGAGACCGGCGCGGTGGAGTCCGACCAGCGCTTCACCTTCAAGTCCGGCCCGAAGGAGGACGTCCCGGAGGACGCCTCGGTGCTGGAGTCCGGGACGCTGCCGCCGGCGGCCCCGGAGGCGGCGCCGGGAGTCAGCGCCTGATCTCCGCCGAGAAACGAACGGCCCCCATCGCTTGCGGTGGAGGCCGTTCGCTGTGGGGGATGGCGACAAACAACAAACCACGGCCGCCTACCGTTATGCGGAAGTGGCTTGGGCTTTCGCGCACTTCGGACTCACCGGGGCCGACAGTGTGTGCGATGTGTGCGATCAGGAATCAGGGAACTGCGACTTGCATCAGAGATAGTCGGTACCCGGTCCGTTTAGTAAAGAGCTTCTAAAATCCGCGAAGAAACCGCCGCGGTCGCCACGACAAGCCGATCTCGCCATCTTCGAAGCGAAACACCGGGTCGGGCCAATCGGCATCGGCGCAATCACCCGGCATCACCGACATCGCCGTGCGGTTCATCCACAGCCCGCCCGATCGCCCGCTGTCCGGCACCGAAGTGCGAGTCCGTGATCGCTGCCGGCCCGCCGAAAGCCGACAGCCGCCCACCCCGTACGAAGGTGAGCGGCCGTCGTTTCTGTCCAGTGTCCTGACCACAAGCCCGTTCCGGAGTGACGTCGGCTCCGGCTCGGGGGCGTCCCCGTGGTTGCGCTGCTGGACGGTGTCCTCAACCGAACGCGGCCAACGCTCGCGGCCGCGGTGTGCCTACCGCCTATCCGGACTCGGTCCAGACGGGACTCAAACCTGGCTCACGCCGCCGGCGGCGCGGGCATCGGCGGGGCG
>NZ_JAAFZA010000164.1 GCF_015356865.1 Catenulispora pinisilvae | reverse complement strand
CACGGCACAACCATAACCGAAGGCCGTAAAAAGCTTTGAAACCCACACGCCAACCGCAACCCGCCCTGCAAACTTCAGCCCCCCAAAAGCCCGCGCCGCTGCCCCGCAGCGCCGACCAGGAACACGGATCCCGACCGGCGATCGGCGACCGGCACGTCGCGAACTGCCAGGCGAAAATTGCCTGATGCGGGCACTAGCACTCTGCCAGCGGGATCAGGGGATCAGGGGGTCAGAGCGTCAGCTGCCGGTCGGGATAGCCGAAGGCGAGGCGCCGTCACCAACGCCAGCCGAGGCCGTCTGCGTAGCTGCGGCCCGGGACAAGGCCGGACCGGTCGGGAACAGGTCCAGCAGCTCCGGCGGGACGAGCTCGAAGCCAGCGTTCTGATACCCCAGCACCCCCGGCACGTCGCCGCCGTCCAGCGGGTACTTCGCCCCGGTGTCCGTGACGAGGTAGTCGGTGCCCGCGACCACGTTCGCCGACGGTGGCGCGGGCAGGGAGCGGACCAGCATGCCGGTGTCCGGTGCGACCACGACCCGGTTGGCCACCGTCGCGGTCGCCGAGGGCGGCTGCGGTCCGCCGAGGAGCCGGTCCAGGGTGCTCTGCTGGGTCAGGGCCAGCGTGTATCTGGGCTCGGTCGTGCCGGTGAAGGCCACTGACATACAGGGGGTGCTGCCCGGTCCGGCGGCCGTCATGGTCGGCGGCGTCTCCGGGGAACCGGCCACCGGGGCCGCTGCGGCCAGGCGTGGCGCCGCCGCCAGGTCGCTGATGCCCAGCGGGATCTCCATCGGGGACCCGCCCTGATAGGCGGCCTTCTCCGCCGGATCGGCGAGGATCAGGGCGGCCTGGGTGGCGGTGATCGGCTCCAGGCCCTCGGCCAGGGCGAGGTAGGTGCCGTCCGGGCCGCTGACGTTGTGGACGGTGTAGAGGCGGCCGATCGTCGAGGCCTGGCCGGCGATCCGCGGTCCGGGCCCGCCCCGGCCCGGGACCGGCGGGGACACCAGGTCCGGTCCGGCCGGGATCGTGTCCAGCCAGGCGGCGCTGACCGGGACGGCCGCCACGCTCGTGAGGTTGAGTCCCACCGCCACGGCGGCCGATCCGATCCGGAGCCGCCACTGCTGCCACAGCAGGTACTGGGCGCCGTCGGGGGTCTGGACCAGGACGCCCTTCGTGGCGTCCAGCGTGCTCGCCCCGGTGACCCCGCCGACCGCGACGGTGACGTTGGGCCGCGGGGTTCCGGAGACGTCGGGTGCGGCGGTGGCGCAGACGAGCCAGGGCACGGACGTCAGACCGGCCGGGGCGGGAAGCGCGTCCGGGGCGTCGGGGATGCCGACCGCCGCGCCGTGCGGCGTGCCCTTGAGCTCCGAGGTCGACGCCGAGGTGATCGTCATCGAGGAACCGAGGAGCAGCTTGGCCGAGGCGTAGTTGAGCACCGGGTGCAGCACGCCGCCGACGTAGACGTAGCGGGTGGCGGTCTCCTTCTCCTGGACCAGGGTGTTCGCCTTCTGCCACGCGGTGCTCCCGCCGGGCGACAGAAAACCCATGACGACGGTCCCGGCCATCAGCAGCACGGCGACCATGACCCCGGCGGACAGCCCGACGGACTGGCGGCGCAGGGGCCCGCGCGGGGCCTCGATATCGCCGGTCGCCACGCCGGACATCAAGCGTCCGACGATGAAGCTGTGGGCCTGCAACTGTTCTCGGCGCGACTGCATCCGTGGCTTCTCCTTCGGCGCTTCGCGTCGTCAGCCGGCGATCGAGCGTGCCCAGTGCAGCACGCCGACGAGGGTGAGCAGGAGGGGGAGCGCGCCGATCGCGGCCAGGTACTCGCCGAAGTCCGCGGCCCGGCCCCAGTGCGGCAGCATTCTGCGACCCGGTACCGCGCGGGCCAGGACGGCGAACAGGAACGCGGCGCCGAAGGCGGCCGCGCAGCCGACGACCGCCCGGTGTGCCGGCGCGATCGCGGCCATCCGCACGGCGCCGAACAGCAGGATCACGTACGCCCCGGAAGCCAGCATCGTCAGCCGCTGCCGGATCCCGGTGAACACCCGGGCCCGCAGCAGGAGCAGCGCCGAGATCGTCAGGGCGAAGGTCGCCGGGGCCCACCCGCCGGACAGCACCACCGGCGTCAGGCCGGCGGCGCAGATCACCCCCGCCGCGGCCAACAACGTGCTCTGGTACAGGTCCACGAGCGCCGCCGCGTCCAGCGCGGTGCCACTGGGCACCGGCTCGACGTCGCGGTCCAGATCCTCGCGGTCGACCGGGATCATCGGCAGGTGGAGCCCGGCCAGCCGGAAGGCCGCCAGCGGGATTGACAGCGCGAAGATGACGGCGAGCAGCACGACGATCGCACAGGCGTGGGCGATCGGCATCGTCCAGGCGACCGCGAGCAGGCCGGCGATCGTCGCGGCGGTACCCAGTACCGAAAGCGCGACGAGCGCCGGAACCGCCACGCGCGCCGCGATCAATGCCACGAACGCCACAGCCGTCCCGCCCGCCGCCGCACACAGCACCCGGCTTCCGCTCAGGTCCGCGGCATAGTGCTGCTGGCTGGGCACCAGGGCGCCGGCGACCGTCGCGTAAAGCACCGCGGCGCCGCCGAACAGCGCGCTCAGACCGCCCTCGCCCAGCGCCCGCGCCGAGGCGATCGCCGCCACCAGCAGGACCCCGGCCAGCGCCGCCGAACTGGCCAGGCGGTCGGTGACCGGGCCGGACAGCAGCAGGGGCAGGACGCCGAGAGCGAGCGCCCCGGCCGCGAAACCGATGAGCACCCGCCCGGTAATGGCCGGGCGCCACGGGTCCGAACGCGCGCGGATCCCGGTGGCGATGCCGTCGATCAGGTCGTCGAAGTCGATCTCGGGCAGGGCGTCCAGGCGCGGCCGCAGATACAGCGTCTCGCCGTCGAGCACCCCCAGTTCGGTCAGGGTCCGCTCGTCGTCCAGCGGCCCGCCGCCGACCCGCTGCACGATCCAGCCGTCGTGGCCGAGCCCGGCGTCGGCGAGTTCTGATCCCAGCAGGCCGAGCACCGTCGGAAGCAGGGCGACCAGCCGGACGTCGGAGGGCAGCGCCAACGCGGCGCGCCGCTGGTTGGCGATGATCGTCAACCGGCACATGTCGGCTATCGTCTCGCTCATCCGGTCCGTTCTCCCTGTAGTTGACACCTGGCACGGAGCGCCAGCAGCATCGGCGAGTATGTCTGGACCGGGCGGCGCGCGCCACCGACGATCACTGGGGATGGAAGGGGAGAAGCGGTGAGCACGATCATCCACCGCCGTGTTCCGAGGCGGGCCGCACCCCCGATACCTCAAGGTGACATGAGCTTGCAGGAGCCCCCGACCGTCCCGGATCCGGCCGGGATGAGCATGGGCTCGGCGCTGACGATGCTGCCGATGGCCGCCGGATCCGGCGCGATGGCGATGATGTTCTTGCAGCCCGGGGCCAAGCCCGTCAACTACCTCAGCGGCGGCCTGATGGGGGTGTCCTCGATCGGCATGGTGGTCGCGCAGATCGGGCGCGGCGGCGGGGAGAGCAAGAAGAAGCTGAAGGCTGAGCGGCGCGACTATCTGCGGCACCTCGGGCAGATGCGGCGGCAGGTGCGCAAGAAGATCGGCGCGCAACGCAGTGCCCTGCTTTGGCGGCATCCGGACCCTGAGGGACTGTGGTCGGTGGCGATGAGTTCGCGGCGCTGGGAGCGGACCACCGGCGACGACGACTTCGCCGAGATCCGGATCGCCACCGGCTTGCAGGCGCTGTCGGCGCGGGTCGTGCCGCCGCAGTCCCGGGTGGTGGAGGACCTGGAGCCGTTGTGCGTCGGGGCCCTGCGCCGCTTCGTCCGGGCCTACAACACGGTCGCGGACGTGCCCATGGCCTTGCACCTGCGCGGATTCGCGCGGGTCAGCCTGTCGGGGCCGCCGGCCGACGTGGACGGACTGGTCCGCTCCATGCTGCTCCAGCTCGCCGTCTTCCACGGCCCGGACGACGTCCGCATCGCGGTGTGCGCAGGCGGTGCGGCCCGCGAGCGCTGGCGTTGGACGCGGTGGCTGCCGCACGCGCTGCACCCTTCCGAGCGCGACGCGGCCGGCCAGGTGCGGATGATGAGCGATTCGCTGACCGAGGTGGAGCGGCTGCTCGGCGGTGAGGACTTCCGGGACCGGCCCGGATTCGAACCGGGCGCGCAGCCCTCACCGCGCGAGCCGTTCACCGTGATCGTCCTGGACGACGTGACCGTGCCCGCCGATCACCGGGCGATCCAGTACGGGTATCGCAACACCGTGCTGATCGACGTCAGCGGCGCGCTGGGCCGGGTGACCGATCCGGCGACGCTGCGGCTGAGGGTCGGGACCGCGGCTGGTACCGCGGCCGGGACGGCGGCTGGCACTGCGGCCGGCACCGCCGAGGGCGCGGCGGCCAAGTCCGCCCGGGACAGCGCCCGGGAACCGGTCGCCGGCTCCGCGGCCGGGAACGGGTATCAGGCCACTGACGCCGACGATCCGGTCCTGTTCACCGTCGTGGCCGACCGGACCGGCCACGACATCCAGACCGCGATCGGGCGCCCGGACACGGTCAGCCCGGCGCGGGCCGAGGCCGCCGCCAAGGTGCTGGCCCCGTACCGGACCTCGGCCCCCTCGGTCTCCGGCGGCGCGGCCGAGGTCGACATCGAACTCACCGGCCTGCTGGGCATCCCGGACGCGGCGGGCCACGACCCGGTCGCCTACTGGGAGCGCAGGTCGCCGCGCGCCCGGCTGCGGGTGCCGATCGGCGTGACCGAGGCGGGGGTCCCGGTCGAGCTGGACATCAAGGAGTCGGCGCAAGGCGGCATGGGCCCGCACGGCATGCTGATCGGCGCCACCGGCTCGGGCAAGAGCGAGCTGCTGCGGACCATCGTGCTGTCGATGGCGCTGGCGCACTCCTCGGAGACGTTGAACTTCGTGCTGGTCGACTTCAAGGGCGGCGCGACGTTCCTGGGCCTGGACGAGCTGCCGCACGTCTCGGCGGTCATCACCAACCTGGCCGATGAGCTGCCCCTGGTGAACCGCATGCGCGACGCCCTGCACGGCGAACTGGTGCGGCGCCAGGAACTGCTGCGCTCGGCCGGCAACTACAGCTCGGTCCTGGACTACGAGCGGGCCCGCGCCGCCGGGGCCGACCTGGCACCGCTGCCGTCGCTGTTCCTGATCGTCGACGAGTTCAGCGAGCTGCTGGCGGCCAACCGGGAGTTCCTGGAGCTGTTCGTGGTGATCGGCCGCCTCGGGCGCAGCCTGGGCGTGCACCTGCTGCTGGCCGCGCAACGGCTCGACGAGGGCCGGATCCACCAGGTCGAGGGGCATCTGTCCTACCGCATCGGGCTGCGGACGTTCTCGGTCGCGGAGTCCCGGGGCGTGCTGGGCGTCGGCGACGCCTATGAGCTTCCGGCCAGTCCGGGGCACGGTTTCCTGCGCTTCGCCACCGACCCGCTGGCCCGGTTCCGCGGCGCCTATGTCTCCGCGCCCTACGTTCCCGCCGAGTTGGAGCTGGCGCAGGAGATCACCGAGCACTACATCGTGCCCTACGACACGGTCTATGTAGCGCCGCGCGGTCCGGCGGTGGCGCCGGAGCCGGAGGACGGCCAAGACGAGGCGTCGGCGCAGTCCGCGCAGCCGAACCAGGAAACGCTGCTGACGGTCCTGGCCCACCGGATGGCCGGCGCGGGACCGGAGGCGCACCGGATCTGGCTGCCGCCGCTGGGCGTTCCGCCGACCCTGGACGGCCTGCTGCCGGAACGCTGTGCCGCCGGCGCCCTCGGGCAGTACGACCGGACCGCGGTGGCCGAGCTGACGGTGCCGGTGGGCATCGTGGACCGGCCGTTCGAGCAGCGTCATGACCCGCTGACGGCGGACCTGTCGGAGGCCAAGGGCCACGTCGCGGTCGTCGGCGGACCGCGCAGCGGCAAGTCGGCCCTCATCAGGACCCTGATCTGTGCGCTGGCCGCCTCCTCGTCCCCGGCGAACGTCCAGTTCTACTGCCTGGACTTCGGCGGCGGCACTTTGGCCTCCCTGGCCGGCCTGCCGCACGTGGGCAGCGTCAGCGGCCGCCTGGACGCCGACCGGGTGGCCCGGACCCTCGCGGAGATGTCCGGTCTGATCACCGCCCGGGAGCGGATGTTCGCCGAGGCCGGCATCGACTCGATGGCGACCTACCGCAAGCGCCGCGCGAACGGCGACTTCCCCCAGGACCAGTTCGGCGACGTGTTCCTCGTCATCGACGGCTGGTTCACGCTGCACCAGGACTTCGAGCATCTGGAGCCGACGGTCCAGGAGATCGCCGCGCGCGGCCTGTCCTTCGGCATCCACCTGGTGGTGGGGGCGGCCCGCTGGACCGAGGTCCGGCCCTGGCTGCGCGACTTGCTGGGCACCCGGTTCGAACTCCGGCTGGGCGACCCGCAGGAGTCCGAGATCAACGGCCGGGCCGCCGCCGACGTCCCCACCGTCGCCGGGCGCGGCCTCACCGACGACCGCATGCACTTCCTGACGGCGCTGCCCCGGGCCGACGGCCGCGCGAGCGCCGACGACGTCGGCGAGGGAACCCGCGCGTTCGTCGAGGGCGTCGCGGCGGGCTGGAACGGCCCGGCGGCGCCGCGGGTCCGGATGCTCCCGGAGATGCTGCCGGCCGCGGCGCTTCCGGCCCCGGACGGCGATCTGCGCTTCGCCCTGGGCTGTGACGAGGCCCTGCTCGAACCGGTCTACCACGACTTCGAGCAGAACCCGCACCTGCTCGTGTTCGGCGACACCGAGACCGGGAAGACCAACACCCTGCGCCTGGTGATCCAGGCCATCGCCGCCCGCTACCGGCCCAAGGAAGCCCGCGTCCTGCTGGCCGACAGCCGCCGCGACCTGTTCGACGCGATCCCGACGGCGCAACAGCTCAGCTACGCGGTCACCGGCGCGAAGCTCGCCGAACTGGTCGCCGAGATCAAGCCGTCACTGGAGCGCCGGGTGCCGGACGCGGACATCGACCCGGTACGGCTGCGGCAGCGCGACTGGTGGACCGGTCCGCGGCTGTTCGTGGTCGTGGACGACTACGAGCTGATGGTCGGGCCGACGGGCAGCCCGCTGGCGGCGCTGCTGGAGCTGCTGCCACAGGGTGTTGAGATCGGACTGCACCTGGTCATCGCGCGGTCCAGCGCGGGCGGGGCGCGCGGGATGACGGACCCGGTGCTCCGGCGGATCTGGGACCTCGGCGCCAGCGGCGTGCTGCTGTCCACCTCGCGGGACGAGGGGACGTTCCTCGGCGACGCCGTGCCGCGGCGGCTGCCGCCCGGGCGGGCACAGATCGTCGGGCGCAGGCACAAGCCGATCCTGGTGCAGACCGGATTCTGCGCGGTGCCCGAGCGGGAGGACAGGTGAGGGCTGGTCGAGTCGGCGCCGGCCGGGCAGCGGACCCGGCCCGCCGAGCATTGAACCGGACCGGCCGGCCCGCCGCGCCGAACGCCCGGTGCCGCGCCGGCGCCGCACTGGCGGCCGGCGGAACAGTCCTGATCGCGCTGACTGCCCTGACCGGCCCCGGTGCGCCCCGAGCCGCCGCGGCCACGGAACAGAACTGCGAATCCCCGGCGAAGACCACCATCGCGACCCTGCCCTGGGCCCAGACCCTGCTCGCACCACAACGCGCCTGGCAGTTCACGACCGGAGCGAACGTCACGGTCGCCGTCATCGACTCCGGCGTCGACGCGAGCGTCCCGCAACTGAAGGGCCACGTCCTGCCCGGCCTGTCCCTGGACACCGCCGACGGCCCGGCGACCGCCGACTGCCTCGGCCACGGCACCATGGTCGCGGGCATCATCGCCGCCCAGCCGGTCTCCGGCATCGGCTTCGCGGGCCTCGCCCCCGGCGCGGTCATCCTCCCGATCCGGGTCTACAGCGACACCGGCACGACCAGCTCCGAGGACATGGCCAAGGCGATCGTCGCGGCCACCGGAGCCGGAGCGAAGGTCATCAACATCTCGGCCGTCGCCCAGGCCTCCAGCCCCGCCCTGGCCACGGCGGTCCAGTACGCCCAGGCCCACGACGTCCTGATCGTCGCCTCCGCCGGCAACGACAACCAGCAGGCCGACGAGGTCACCTACCCGGCGGCCTATCCCGGCGTCATCGCCGTCGGCTCGATCACCGCCTCCGGCACCATCGCCCAGACCTCGGAGACCGGCGGCTTCATCGACCTGGTGGCGCCGGGCGAGACGATCCTCAGCCTCGGCGTCGGCGGCCCCGGCCACGTCTACGACTCCGGGACCAGCTTCGCAGCCCCCTTCGTCGCCGCGACCGCCGCCCTCGTCCGCTCCTACTACCCCGCCCTCACGGCACCGCAGGTGAAAGCCCGCCTGGAGACCACCGCGGACCACCCGGCGAAAACCCTCCCGGACCCCCAGTACGGCTGGGGCGTCATCGACCCCTACCGGGCGGTCACCGCGATCCTCACCCCGGCGGCGGCACCCCCGCCGGCCGCGATCCCCATGCCCGAGCTGAACGTGCATGCCCCCGCCAGCGCCCGCCACCTGTCCTTGGGATTCGCCGGGGCGGCCGGGGCGCTGGTGGTCCTGGTCCTGACCTGCTCGCGGTTGCTGGCGCGGGGACGGGAGCGCGGCTGGCGTTAGGGCCGGGCCTGGCATTAACGCCGCGCCTGATGCCGAGCCCCCAAGCACAGCTCAGCGGCCCTTTCCGCCCCCGGCCGAGCCCGCGCCGGGACAATTTTGCCCCGCGGCCCTGAACGCGTTGTCGATCGTTCGTCGAAATATGTCCTCGCCGCGGCCCGGCCTGCTATAGTTGTCACTGTTGCGGTAGTGGTCCCATGAACTTATGTGTCGCCTGCTGGTTTGACCGACAGGCGCTTTTTTATTTTCCGGCCCCATTTCGGGCTGTCATCACCACGGCGACGCGAGACGTGCAAAGCGCGGGTTTCGGTACAGGTCCCATCAAGGAGACGCATATATGACGGCTGGCACTGTGAAGTGGTTCAACGCGGAGAAGGGTTTCGGTTTCATCGAGCAGGACGGTGGCGGGCCTGACGTGTTCGCCCACTACTCGAACATCAGCGCCCAGGGCTTCCGCGAGCTGCTTGAGGGCCAGAAGGTCGAGTTCGACATCGCGCAGGGCCCGAAGGGCCAGCACGCCGAGAACATTCGTCCGACCTGAGTTTGCCGCGGCGCTCGCCGCGAAAGCCTTGCCTGTACCGTGCTCGCGCTCGGTCCGGGCAAGACGGTTCCATCTGATTTCTCATCCGGCCCCGTACCTCGGGGCCCACTGGCTCCGCCACCGGCGGCCGACCCTCGCGAGGCGCCCCAGCGTCACGTTCGGGTCCTGCTCTGCCGAACTCGTCTTCTCGTATTTTGAGTGCGGTTCGAGGTTTCTGCCGCCCGGCTGTCGTGGGCGTGCGTTGACCATAGGTGACGTGCCGAACGGTTCCACCGTCCACGCCCCGCGTTTTTCCGGCTCGTTCGTGTGATCTCCCCGCAGCTCTGCCGCGGCCAGGAGGCCTCCTCGATACGTGCCATTCGAGGAAGGTCTTTTCATGGCCCGTTCCAACAGTTCCAATCGTTCCAACCGCTCCTCCGAGCGCGGCTCCTATCAGCGCACCGGCTCGGGCCAGCGCTTCTCCGGCACCGCCGGCGGCTCTGGCGGCTCTGGTACCTCCGGCTCCCGCTCCGGCGGCGGCCGCCGGTCCAGCGCCGGCGCCCCGGCCGGCCGCCAAGGCTCGTCGAGGACTGAGTTCGCGCTTCCGGTCAGCACCACACCGGGGCTCCCGGCCGTCGAGAACTTCAGCGAGCTCCAGATGCCGCCGGCGCTGCTGGCGACTCTGACCCGCCAGGGCGTCACCGTCCCCTTCCCGATTCAGGCCTCGACTCTGCCGAACGCGCTGGCCGGACGCGACGTCCTGGGCCGGGGCCGTACCGGCTCGGGCAAGACCCTGGCCTTCGGCCTGGCCGTGCTGGCCCGGCTGGCCGGGCGACGGGCTGAGCCCCGGCGGCCCCTGGCTCTGATCCTGGTCCCCACCCGCGAGTTGGCCCAGCAGGTCAGCGAAGCACTCACCCCCTATGCCGACGCCGTCCGGCTCCGGACGGCGACCGTCGTCGGCGGGATGTCGATCGGCCGCCAGGCACACGCCCTGCGCGGCGGCGCGGAGGTCGTGGTGGCCACCCCCGGTCGTCTCAAGGACCTGATCGAGCGCGGCGACTGCCAGCTGGCCGAGGTCGGGATCACCGTCCTGGACGAAGCCGACCAGATGGCCGACATGGGCTTCCTGCCTCAGGTCACTGAGCTGTTGGACCAGGTCGCCCCGGGCGGGCAGACCATGCTCTTCTCGGCGACCCTGGATCGCAACGTCGACCGCCTGGTCCGCCGGTTCCTCAGCGACCCGGTCACGCACTCGGTCGATCCCTCGTCCGCGACGGTCAGCACCATGGAGCACCACCTGCTGCACGTGCAGCCCGCCGACAAGAACGCGGCCGTGGCCCACATCGCCTCCCGCGACGGCGGCGTGATCATGTTCACCGACACCCGGCACGGTGCCGACCGCCTGGTGCGCGACCTGCTGGCCAACGGGGTGCGGGCGGCCGCGCTGCACGGCGGCAAGTCCCAGCCCCAGCGCAACCGCACCCTGGAGCAGTTCCGCAAGGGCGAGGTCACCGCGCTGATCGCCACCAACGTCGCGGCCCGCGGCATCCACATCGAGGGCCTGGACCTGGTGGTCAACATCGACCCGCCCACCGACCACAAGGACTACCTGCACCGCGGCGGCCGCACCGCCCGCGCCGGCGAGTCGGGCACCGTCGTCACCCTGGTGCTGCCCACGCAGCGCCGCACCATGGTCCGCATGATGTCGGCCGCCGGTATCACCCCGAACACCGCCCAGGTCCACTCCAGCGACGCTGAACTCGCCAGCATCACCGGGGCCCGCGTCCCCACCGGGGTCGCCGTCACGATCCCCAACCCCGTGGTCGAACGCCCCCGGTACACCGGATCCACCGGCGCGGGCCGGAACCGGCGCAACCGCCCCGCCTCCGGCGGCCGCAGCCCGCAGGGCAACTCGGCATCGCGCACCCAGTCGCGCAGCCAGCCGCCCCGACGCGCGCGAGCCGCCGCCTGACGCCGGAGCGGTCGCCTCGCACCTGATCCGTCCGCTGGTTCTCAGTGACCAGCGGTGGATCGGGTCGGGGCCGTCCCCGGCGTGCCGGGGCAGACCGCTTGAGGTGGAGCCTGCTACACCTTCGAAACGGTGCTGTGCACTCCTGGGCCAGATCAAGATCCAAAAGTAGCGTTGAAGACGTTGCCGGGACTTGATCTGGCTGCCATCTTGAGGAGTGATCACCCATGCTCGACTCTAAAAAGCGACTCACCGTCGCGGCTCTCGCCGCGGCCGTGGTGCTGGTCCCCATGACATCCGCGGCCGCGTCCGCTGCTCCGTCTTCCGCCCCGTCAGTTCCGGTCCGCCAGCTGGACCGGATCGCCCATCCGTTGACCTCGACCGACCCGGGCGCCGGCACGGCCGATCTCCAGGCACTCGGCGCCATGGTCGGCAACGCCAAGGTCGTCGGCCTGGGGGAGGCCACACACGGGTCCCACGAGTTCTTCGCTTTGAAGGACCGGGTCTTCCGCTACCTGGTCGAGAAGAAGGGATTCACCAGCTTCGCGCTGGAGATGAGCTGGTCGGCCGGGCTGCGGATCGACGACTACCTCCAGCACGGCGGCGGCGACGCGCGGCAGATCGTGCACGAGACGATGGCCGGATCGCCTTGGGACCGCGAGGAGTTCGTGACGCTGGTGCAGTGGATGCGGGACTACAACGTCCAGCACCCCGCTCATCCGGTCCACTTCCTGGGCGACGATGTCGGCGCGCCCAGTCTCGGCGCGCCCGTCTTCGACGCGGTCACGGGTTACATGCAGCGGACGCACCCGGAGTCCCTGCCGCGCTTGAACGCGCTCCTGTCCGGCCTGCGCCCGCTCAACGACGCCATCGGCTACCTGGATCGGCCGCTGGCCGAACGTCAGCAGAACGAGTCGAAGGCACAGCAGGTGCTTGCCATGATGCAGAGCGCTGGAGCGCCGGGCGACCGCGACTACGAATACGCCTTGCAGAACGCCCGTAACATCGCCCAGACCTACACGTTCCTGTCCGTGAACGTCACCGACCCGGCCTCGCTGACCGCCATGGAGCGCTACCGCGACCAGGTGATGGCCGACAATACGGCGTGGTGGCTGCGGTACGAGGGCGGCAGAATCCTGTTGTCGGCACACGACGATCACGTCGGATACCTCGCCACCGACCCCGCGACGTATCCGAAGACCCAGGGCGCATTCCTCCACGACGCTCTGGGGTCGGGCTACGTCGCCATCGGCACAACCTTCGACCGGGGCTCGTTCCTCTCCAAGAGTCAGGCGTTGGGCGGCGACTGGCAGAAGTTCACGCTCCCCGCGGCGCCTGCCGGCTCCAACGAGTACACACTCGACCAGGTCCGGTACCGCGACTATTACGTCGATCTGCGCAAGGCCCCTGCCGCAGCCCGCGCGTGGTTGGATCAGGCGCGCCCGACGTACGACGTCGGCACGCAGTTTCCCGTGGACGGCACACCCGAACTCGCCGTCGGCCACGCCTTCGACGTCCTGATCCACCTCCACAGCGTGACGGCGGCGACCAAGCTGTAGCGCCGGACCTCGGAGCGTTTCACCGAGGATTCACCTGACGGCCTCCTGCCCTTGTGGCCGAACACCTGCCAGCGGCGTCATGGTCCAGCGCTTTCCATGACGCCGCGTGCCGCATGGGGAACTGGAAACGGCGGGCGGCGGGCGGGGAACGACCCGGTCAACGCCGGGTGACCGGCCGACGGTCACGGGCTTGTCGCAGGATGCTGAAATATGAGGTGTGACATAGTGCTGCGCGGGGCGTACTCGACGCGCTCCACAGCACCGAAAGGCAAGCCATGACCATGAACAAGGGCGTCAAACTGCTGGCTGCGGGCATCCTGGCCGTCGTGCCGGTGGCCGCCTCCGTCGCCACCGCCGGCGCCGCCTCGGCCGACGCGAACCCGACCACCACGACCTGCAGCGGCTGGAAGCTCAGCGGGGTCCGCTATATCGAGGCCTGCGTGGACGTCACCGGATCGCAGGTACACACCTACGGCTATGTCAGCACCCCCGGCGACTCCACCTACTCCACCAACGCGTCCGTCACCGGCCGCGACGAGACCGTGGGCACCTTCTTCGGCGACCAGCCGAGCACCGACGTGCCCACCCAGGACTCCACCGTTCTCGTCGACGGGACGACCGTGACCGTGCCGGCCGGCAGCAGGGTGCACGCGACGGTCTTCCTGCCCGGCGTCGCCGGTACCGGGACCCTGATCGGACCGGACAAGGCGTACTACGACGACCCGGACGTCCCCTTGGGACCGCAGGGCGCGCCGGGGACGCCGCCTTCGGTGACCGAACAGATCACTGTCTGGGCCAGGGTCACCGGCTGACCCTGATACCGGAAGCGACCGCCTCCCGTACGGTACGGGAGGCGGTCGCTTTGTCGTGTATTCGGTTTTAGACGCTCAGCACTGCGTCTCGGCACTCTGTCTCAGTACTGCATCTCAGTACTGCGTGGACACGCTCACTCCGCTGAACGACGTCACCGCATACAGGCTGATGTACCGGTATCCGGCGCTCTGGTTCGTCACGGTGATGCTCTGCCCGTTCGGGTTCGGAGCCGCCTGCGCGGTGTGGGTCTGGTTCGTCGCCCACGTGTCGGGGTCGTAGAGCAGTTCCGCGGTGCCGTCGCCGCCACTGGCCGTGACGGTCAGCGTCTGCTGCCCGGCCGGCAGGTAGATCCACAGAGAGTCGTAGCCGCCCGTGGTCGCGGACAGGCCGCTGCGCGAGCAGTTGCGGCTCAGCGCCTGCCGGTTGGCCGAGGTGCACGGCGGGGTTACCGTGACGTACTGCGTGGCGGTGGAGGCCCGTCCCTTGGCGTCGTCGACGGTCAGGGCGATGGCGTAGGTGCCGGGCGCGCTGAAGGTGTGGGTGGGGTTGGGGCCGTCGGTGTCGGAGGTGGCGTTGTCGCCGTAGTTCCAGTGGACAAGGTTGATGGAGCTGCCGGTGTCGGTGGCGGTGTCGGACAGGTGCACGGACAGGCCGTCGACGGTCGCGGCGAAGGCGGCGGTCGGCGCGCCCGGGACCAGGCAGGCGCCGGCGGCGCAGGCGTCGAGCCAGGCGTTGAAGTCGCCGTCGTAGGCGGTGCCGATGGAGTTGTAGACCTGGTATCCGCCCTGGAAGTCGCCGACGCGGAAGTGGGCCAGCATGGCCTGGACGACGTCCGGGTGCTTTTCGAGCATGTAGCGCGTGGCCAGGTAGCTCCAGACGTACGTGCGGTCGTTGGTGCTGTTGTCGTATGTGGTCTGGAACAGGGTGCTCAGCGCGAACGTGTGTTGAGCGGCCTCATTGATCGACTGGGTGTTGTTGATGCCGCGGTAGGTGTAGGAGTTGTACTCCGCCTCGCCTTCGACCCACCAGATGTCGGGCACGGTCATCTCCTGCGTGAAGTCGCCCTTCATCTCGTAGGCGGCCTGGAGCAGGTGCGTGTACTCGTGGTTCAGGTTCCAGATGCCGGCCGGGAAGCCGTCGCCGGGGAACTTGATGTACATGATGGACATCGGCAGGTTGGTCGGGTCGGTGGGCTCGCCGGCCAGCGTGATCCCGCCGTTGTCGGTGTCGTTGCCGAACAGCGCCGTGGAGTACATGGTGTAGGCCCACTTGGTGGCGAACACGGCGAGCCGGAGGGTGGTCTCGTACTGCCCGGGGATCGGACCGTCGTCCTTGGTCAGGGCGTGGTAGTAGGCGTCCTCACCTTCCACGCTCGTGCAGGCGGCGTTCAGGTCCGAGGCGGACATCGCATAGGTCAGGAACGTGCGGTTCGAGCCGCACGCGTAGGTCGTCGGCAGGATGGTCGATTGCAGGGTATTGAGATAATTGCAGACGTTGAAGGTCCCGCACTCCGCGCCGTCCACGTAATCCTCGACGGTGGCGACCCGCAGCCAGATCGGGCCGTTCGGCCCCGACAGTGGCGAGGCGCTGAGCAGCTTCGCGGTCAGCGGGCGCACCATCGGCTGCAACGCCGGGGTGTCCAGGAAACGCACGGTCTCGGCCGCGGCGTTGGTGTCCAGCGCGTAGTCCGCTCCGGCGAGCAGGGCCGTGTTCCGCAGCGCGAAGGAGTTCAGAGCGCTGATGAGGCTCGGATTCGCGATGACCGCGGCGATGTACGCCGGGAAGGAGTGGCCCCGGTAGACAGGGTAGAACACAGCGTTCACGGCCGCGTCCATGCTGGGGAAGGCGTCGTAAGAGCTGTTGTAGCCGTTCAGCACCCGCGCGTAGGTCCGCACATAGCGGGCCTGGTTGTCGGAGCTGTCGCTCAAGGTGATGACGGTGCCCAGGACACTGCCGTTGATCGAGCTGACGTCACCGGAATGCCTCGCGCCGAAGAAGGCGTCCAAGCCGGCCTGGACCGGCGCGGCGAGCTTCTGATCGTACGTCCCGACCGCGGCGGCGTTGTTGTACTGGACGTAGTACCCGGCGGTCAGGAACAGGCTCAGCTGCCAGATGCCTTGCGCGTCATCGCCGCGGTAAGACTTCGCCGCCCGGCCGAACGCGTCGGCCACGGCCACCATCTGCGCTTCGTTGAAGACGGCCGCGGCGTCGGTGCCGGTCAGTGAATACAGGGTATTTATACAGTCGGTGCTGGACGCCTTGACGTACGCGGCCAGTGCGCTGCCGCCGCGACCGCCGAAGTCGGCCGCGGTGCACGACTGCGTGCTGGCCGAGGCCGCACCGGTTGCCGCCGTCGCGGCGCTGTCCGGGCCGGCCGGCCCGGAGCGGGTCGCCGCCGCCAGGGACGTGGCCGCACCGATCGCGACCGGCGGGCTCGCGGGTGACAGCTTGACCGGGGTGCCGTCCTCCGGCTGGGCCTCCGGCTGGTTCTGATCTGCCGATGACACGGCGCTCGCCGTGGTCGGCGCGGGCGCGGGCGTCGGCGCCGGCGCGGTGGCGCTCGCCGGGCCGGCGGCCATCCCGAGCGTCACGACGCTGATTGCCAGGCCCGCGGCCAGGATTCTGGGCAGGGCGGATCGGTGGCTCATCCAGGGCTCCTTTGTGAACAAGCGGGGACGTCTCACGGAACAGCCGCGAGATGTGCCAAGAAGCTCTCACCGGCGCGTGGTGCTGACAATCGATCACGCGATAGAGCTCTGGCGCCCGGGCGATAGCATCCCGCGGCCGTCGGGGCCGCCCGCGTCGTCTTCCTTGACAGTGCAATGGCACATCGCTAGCTTGCGTTCCGATGTGTTGAAGAGTGCTGATATCTGAGCGGAATTGTCGGAACACGAGGAGACGACATGCGCAAAATCCGCACCATCCTGCTGGCCGCCACCCTGGTCATCGCCCCGGTGGCGGGCGCCGTCGGGGCCGCGCCACCGGCCGCGGCGCTGGCGAACGGCCTGGCGCTGACCCCGCCGATGGGCTGGAACGACTGGAACGCCTTCGGCTGCGCCGTGAGTGCGCAGCTGGTGGAGCAGACCGCTGACAAGCTCGTCGCCTCCGGCCTGGCCGCCGACGGCTACAGTTACGTCAACATCGACGACTGCTGGATGGCGCCGAACCGGGACTCGGCCGGGAACCTGGTCCCGGACCCGGTGAAGTTCCCCGACGGCATCAAAGCGGTCGCCGACTACGTCCACGCCAAGGGTCTCAAGCTCGGCATCTACGAGACCGCCGGCACCAACACCTGCGCCGGATTCCCCGGCAGCCTGGGCCACGAGACGCAGGACGCGAACACCTTCGCGGCCTGGGGCGTGGACTACCTCAAGTACGACAACTGCAACAACCAGGGGGTGCCGTCGCAGCAGCGCTATAACGCGATGGGCAAGGCGTTGGCCGCGACCGGGCGTCCCATCGTCTACAGCCTGTGCAGCTGGGGCACGGAGGACGTGGCGTCCTGGGGCGGCTCCGTCGGCAACCTGTGGCGGACCACCGGGGACATCAGCGCCGACTTCGGCAGCATGCTGTCGAACTTCCACACCAACGTGGCGCTGGCCGCCGGCGCCGGGCCCGGGGCGTGGAACGACCCTGACATGCTCGAAGTCGGCAACGGGATGAGCGCGGTGGAGGACCAGACCGAGTTCACGCTGTGGGCCGAGATGGCCGCGCCGCTGATCTCCGGAACCGATCTGCGCACAGCGAGCGCGAACACTCTGCGCATCCTGGGGAACCGTCAGGTCATCGCGGTCGACCAGGACGCCCTCGGCCGGCAGGGTGCTGAGATCAGCAGCTCCGGTGGGCTGGACGTGCTGGCCAAGCCGTTGTCCGACGGCAGCGTCTCGGTGGTGCTGTTCAACGAGAACGCCACGGCGGCCACCATCTCCACCACGGCGGCCGCGGTCGGCCTGCCGGCCGGTTCGAAGGGCGGCTATGCCCTTCAGGACCTGTGGACCGGCCGGACCACGGTCAGCGGCGGGACGATCAGCGCCGCGGTGCCTGGCCACGCCGCCGTGATGTACAAGGTGGCGCCGGCCAAGCGGACGCTGCCGCCGAGCACGACGCTGCTCACCACACTGCCCAGCCTGGGCGCCGGCCAGTCCGGCACGGCGTACTCCTACTTCGCCGACAACGGCGTCGCCGCCGTCACCGACGTCACGCTCGGCCTGGACCTGCCGGCCGGCTGGACCGCCAAGCCGCTGACCGCCACGCGCTTCAGCAAGGTCGCCGCCGGGCACATGGCGATCTCCGCCTTCCGCCTGACCGCGCCGGCCACCCTGACTAAGCCCATTGAGACCGCCCAGATCGACGGTACCGAGAACGACCACTGGAGCGGCGGGCCGGAATCGTCGAGCTCGGCCGGTTCGGTGCGGCTGGTCGCTCCGCCGCAGGCCCCGTACAAGGCGTTCACCAGTACCACCGCGCAGATGGGCCAGTTGGGGAACGCGGTGTCGATCGACGGCGCCGGGGCTGACGCCTGGGGCGCCACCGATCAGTACAGCTCCGTCTATCAGCAGGGCGCCGAGCACGACGGCTCCACCACCGTCGTCGAGGTCACCTCGCAGGCCGACACCAGCGTCTGGGCCAAGGCCGGGATCATGGTGCGCGACGACATCACCGGGGCCGGCAGCTCGCCGGGCTACCTCGTCCTGGCCGTCACCCCCGGCAACGGCTACGTCCTGCAATGGGACAGCACCGGCAGCGGTCAGTTGGACAGCAACAGCGCGCCGTCGAACTCCGGGCTCGGGACGGCCGCCTACCCGTCCTGGCTCAAGCTCGTCCGCTCCGGTTCCACCTTCACCGGCTACTACTCCACCGACGACGTCACCTGGACCCAGGTCGGGACCGCGACCGTGCCCTCAGTCAACGCCACCCAGGACGTCGGCACGTTCATGACCGCGCACAACGACGGTTCGGGGGACAGCGGCGAGGTCGACTTCACGGGGTTCGCCACCTCATGAGACTCATGCCGATCTGCGTGTCCGCCGCGGTGGCTTTCGCCGCCGTGGCGGGCACGCCCGCCGCCACCGCCACCACGACGACTCGTGCCGCCGCCATCGGCACGACCACCGTCACCGCCACTGGCACGGCTGCCGTCACTGGCACGACTGCTGTCACCGGCACCGCCATGACCACCGCCACCGCCACACCGCCGCTGAACAACGGCGTGGCCCTGACCCCGCCGATGGGCTGGAACTCCTGGAACTCGCTCGGCACCGCCGTGACCGAGGCGCAGGTGGTCCAGACGATCGACTTCATGTCCGGCAACGGCATGGTCGCCGCCGGCTACAACACGGTGACCATCGACGACGGCTGGTCGCTGAACCATCGCAGCGGCCAGAGCGCCGATCCCGTCAAGACGTCCTACGGCTCGATGCAGCTCTACGACGCCGGCGGTAATCCGGTCAGCGGCAGCGACGGGACGGGCAACGATCCGACGTCCGGTGACCTCCAGCCCAACTCGGACTTCCCGCCCCAGACCGTGAACGGCCAGACCCTCAACGGGATCGCCTACCTGGCCTGGTACGCGCACAGCAAGGGCATGAAGTTCGGGCTCTACACCACCGACACCTACCTCACCTGCCAGGGCCACCCCGGCAGCCTCGGCCACGAAGCCACGGACGCGGCCGACTTCGTGTCCTGGGGCGTGGACTACGTCAAGGACGACAACTGCCCGAACTGGAGCGGGCCGCACATCATCGGTCCGGACGGCCACGACTACGGCCCGCAGGGCGAGGGCAAAGAGCTCACCGAGTCGATCTACGCCCGGATCCAGACCTTCCAGAAGGCCCTCGACGCGGCGTCGGCCGCTCAGGGCCGGCCCAAGGTCGTGGTGAGCGTCTCGGCCCAGCCGCCGCACACCGGCGTGCCGTACCTGGAGTCGCCGGACGACCCGGCGCGCTCCGACTCGGTGATCGCCGCCGCCGGGACCCCGCAGTACGACGCCCCCGGCTACGCGCCGACCGGCGTGTGGTGCGGCCAGGTCGCCAACCTGTGCCGGATCGGCGGCGACCGGGACAGCGAACTGGCCGGCGTGCTCTACGGCGGGCAACTGGGGACCGCGCTGCAATACGCCGCCAATGTGCGTCCGGGCTCGTGGAACGACATGGACATGATGTACGCCGGGTGGAACGACCCGGACGGTCTGTGGGGCGTCACCGACACCTGCACCTGCCACAAACCGTTCACCGACACCGAATCGCAGACCGAGATCTCGATCCTGTCGATGATGGCGGCTCCGCTCATCACCGGCGCCGACCTGCGCACCGCCGCGGACTCGCAGCACTCGGCCGACGGCTACACCTGGTCCACCGGGATCTCCACGAGCGCGCTGGCGCTCTATGAGAACCCTGACGTCGTCGGGGTCGACCAGGACGCGCTCGGCGTCCCGGCGACGCTGGTCGGCAGCCCGCCGACCTCGGCCACCAGGCCGGTGGTGCTCCGGCGCACGATGGCCGACGGCGACACCGTCGTGCTGCTGGTGAATCAGGACCCGGACAACGCGCAGCAGATCACCACGACGCCGTCCGCGCTGGGTCTGCCGGCCGGCTCCTACCACTACGAGGATCTGTGGACCAAGGCCACCGGAACCCTCGCCGCCACCGGCACGCTCGGCGGCTCGGTCGCGGCGCACGGCGTGGAGATGTTCCGGATCAGTTCCGCGGCCTCTGCTGTCTCGCCGGTCGTCGGTGACGGCCGCTACCACGACCTGGCCGCGTCCGGGACCAACGGGTCGGCCCTGGAAGTGGCGGGCCAATGCGGCGCGCCGGGCGGCGGCCCGCTGGACGTCGCGGCCTACCAGCCCACGTACTGGTCGCAGTGGTGGCAGTTCAGCCCGAACGCCGACGGTACCGTGCGAATCTACGACGGCTGTTACAGCAGTACGCAGCAGCACGGCACGTTGACCGCGTCCGGATCGGTGGTGACGGTGCTCAACGCCTACGATCCGACGGATCCCGCGCAGAAATGGCGCCTCACCACCGAGAGTCCCGGCGGCGGTCTGAGCATCAGCAACGTCGCCACCGGGAACGTGCTCGGCGTCTCCGGCAGCACGGTGGTCGCCGACTCGGGTGATCCGACGCTGTGGACGCCGATCAGCTGATGGGCTGATCGGCGTCCGCCCCTGACGACGCTTCCGGCTCAGCTTTCCTCGCCTGCTGGTGAGAGGAGTTCCGGGGCGTCGTCAGTGGCGTCGTCAGCGGCACCGTCAGCGGCGTCGCACGGTGACAGTGATCGATCCCTGGTGCCTGGCTGCGGGTGCGGCGAACACCAGCGCCCTTCCCGCCTTGCCCGGCCCAGTCGGGGGAATCGTGAATGTCGCAGCCCGGCCACCGGAAACCGACACCGCGACGTTGTCGCCGTAGACGGTCCCGGGCAGCACGATCTCGGTGGGCGCCAGCCAGTTCGCGCCCGGCGTGTAGGTGAGTGTGTAAGTACCCGAATTCGCATCGAAGGTCGAGGCGGCCGGCGTTCCGGCGAGCGCTGAGGCGAACGGCGCGAACATGGGTGCCTCACCGGGAAGCGGGTTCCCGGCCGCGTCCAGCGGCGCGTACCCGCCGGTCCCCAGGCCCCAGTACCACCGGGTCCATCCCGTCGCGAACGACGGCATCACCCGCACCTGGGCCGCCATCAGCGCGGCGTTGCCCGGGGTACTGGTGTTCTCTCCCCACTCGCCCACGATCACCGGCATCCCGTGTGCCTTCGGATAAGCGGTGATCGCGGCCAGGTAGTCGTCGATGAACCCGTCTGCCGGATTCCAGTCCTGCCCGTCTTCCACAGCCGTGTCATAGAAGTGCGGCGCGTACCCGATCCGGGGCGCCCCGGCGCGCGGGTCGACGAACCCCGGCAGTGCAGTCGGCACGCCCTCGCCGACCAACACCGTTGGTTCGACGAACAGCCAGGACCGCTGATCCACTGCCCGGACGGCCGTGATCAGCCGCTTGTACATCTCCTGCAACCGGCCCTGCTCCAGCGCTCGCGAGGAGGCGGCGAGCGCCGCCGGATCGGACGGATTGCCCAGCATGGGCCCGCTCGGCTCGTTGAACAGGTCGTAGCCCAGCAGGCTCGGATGCGATCGCAGCGCCGTGGCCACGTGCTGATAGAACGAGGCCTGGGCGGCCCGCAGATCCGGGTCGTCGTAGAGATGCCGGAACGCGGCCTGCACCGAGGGCTCGAAGTACTCGCTGAACCAGTCGTTCGGGATCGGCGTGAAGGGCAGGCCGTCGTCGCGGGTGGCCCAGGCCGGAATCCCGTCCTGGCCGCCTCCGAAGTAGGGTCCGTATACGTCCTGGTGGAAGTCCACCAGCACCCGCAAGCCGTACCGGTCGGCCGCCGTCATCAGTTGCTGGATGCGCCCCATCGCGGCGGCGTCGTACACCCCGGGCTTCGGCTCCAGCCGGGCCCAGGTGATGTCCAGCCGGATGAGGTTGAATCCGTGCTCTGCGATGGCCTGGATGTCCGCCGGGGTGGACTCGTCGTACTTGTCGAGGTTGAATCCGCGCAGGTCCAGTACCCGGCCGGAGGAATCGGTCAGGCGCGTGACACCGTCGGGTGTGACCATGGTGCCGACTGCGGAAAGCGGTGCCGGTGTCGAGGCCGGTGTCGGGGTCGGGGTCGGGGTCGGTGGAGCGGCCCGCACCGTGCCGGGAAGGACGAAGACGGCCGCCGCCAGGACCGCGGCGGCGAGACGAAGACGAGCCGATGTTCGCATGTGTGGCCTCCCACGAAGGATGGTGGGGGCAGGTTACTGAGAATTATTCATGTTTTGAAGAGGAGTGGCTGTGGCGCGGTCGTGGTGGGGTTGGGGCAACGTCGAGGACGCGGTTGTCGGCGCCGAGCGTGCCGGATTGACGCAGCGGCTCGCGGCCGTGTTCCCGCAGGCCGATCTGACGGCGCACGAGCCGCCGAAGATCGGGGAACTGTCGGTTCCGGCTCCCGGTGTCCAGGCGCCGGCCGCCCTGGCCCGGTTGGCGTCGGACGATCTGGCCGACCGGGTCCGGCACGGGCACGGGCAGGCGTTCCGGGACGTGGTGCGCTGCCTGCTGGGCCGGGTGGAGCAGGTGCCGGATCTGGTGGTCCGGCCGAGCAGCGAGCAGGACGTCGTCGATGTCCTGGACTGGTGCACCGGCGCGGGGATCGCGGTGGTCCCGTTCGGCGGCGGGACGTCGGTGGTGGGCGGCGTGGAACCGCGCGGGCTCCGGCAGTACGCCGGGGCGGTGTCGCTGGACCTGGGCCGGCTGAACCGGATCGTCGAGGTCGACCGGGTCAGCCGGGCGGCCCGGATCCAGGCCGGGATCCTCGGGCCGGCGCTGGAGGACGCGCTGCGGCCGGACGGCCTGACGCTGCGGCACTTCCCGCAGTCCTTCGAGTTCTCGACCCTGGGCGGCTGGCTGGCGACCCGCGCGGGCGGTCACTACGCGACGGTCTACACGCACATCGACGACATGGTCGAGTCGATGCGGGTGGTGACCCCGGCCGGGATCAGCCAGTCACGCCGGCTGCCGGGATCCGGCGCGGGCCCGTCACCGGACCGGATGTTCCTGGGCTCCGAGGGCACCCTCGGGGTGATCACCGAGGCATGGATGCGCTTGCAGGACCGTCCGCGCTGGCGCTCCGGCGCCTCAGTACTCTTCGACGACTACGCTGCCGCAGTCGCCGCGACCCGCGCGATCGCGCAGTCCGCCCTGTTCCCCGCCAACTGCCGGCTCCTGGATCCGGTGGAGGCGTTCATCAACGCCGGAACCAGCACCAGCGGCGGGCTGTTGGTGCTGGGCTTCGAGTCCGCGGACCACCCAGTCGCGGAGTCGATGCGCCGGGCCGTCGAGATCTGCGACGGGTTCGGCGGCCGCGTGCCGGACGGAGTCCGAACGACGGACTCGGAGCAGGACCGGGCGCGCACCGAAGCCGCCGACACGTGGCGCTCGTCGTTCCTGCGGATGCCCTACCAGCGCGACGCCATGGCGGCCCAGTCGATGATCGTCGAGACCTTCGAGACGGCCTGCACCTGGAACCGCTTCGAGGAGCTGCGCAGCGCGGTCGAGGCGGCAGCCGGCGCCGCGTTCACAGCTCTCAGCATCAACGGCGTGCTCTCCTGCCGCTTCACCCACGTGTACCCCGACGGACCGGCACCGTATTTCGGCATCTACGCACCAGGCACCTGGGGCCGAACCGCCGAGCAGTGGGACGAGATCAAGACCGCCGTATCAGAGGCCTTGCTGAACTCCGGCGGCACCATCACCCACCACCACGCGGTAGGCCGCGACCACCGTCCCTGGTACGACCGGCAGCGGCCCGAGCCCTTCGCGACCGCGCTGCGCGCCTCGAAGACGGCACTCGACCCGGCGGGGATCCTGAACCCTGGGGTGCTGCTGGATTAGGGGGAGCCGTGCGGAGCGGGACGGTGTGGGCG
>NZ_JAAFZA010000163.1 GCF_015356865.1 Catenulispora pinisilvae | reverse complement strand
GTGGTGAGGCGATGCGGGGACGGGGCGAGGGGCGGCGAGGTGATGAGGTGATGAAAGGAGTCGTGATTACTCTGCAAAGAAGCGATAGCCTTCACGCAAAGACTCAATGGAGGGGGCTCCGGCTGATGGAGAGAATCCGCGCACCGTTCGTCGACGCGGACGGCGTCGCCCACTACCGCAACATCACCGTCTCCCGGATCCAGGGCTTCCGGCCGCTGCACACGGACTTGCGGGTGCCGCCGGGCGAGGGTCGCAGGCCCCTCGTAGCCTTCCTGCACGGCGGGGCCTTCTGGAGCGGCTCGCGTGTGGACCTGCCGGATCCCCTGGACGCGCTGGAGTCGCCCGGCTTCTACGAGCGGGTGCTGGCGCGCGGGTATGCCGTGGCAGACGTCGACTATCGGTTGTCGGGGGAAGCAGCGTTCCCGGCGCAACTGGAAGACGTCGAAAGCACGCTGCGACGACTGCGCGCGGGGGCGGACGAGCTCGGTCTGGACGTCGGACGCTTCGCGGTGTGGGGCGAGTCGGCCGGCGGGACCCTGGCCGCGCTGGCGGGCCTCGACAAGGGTTCCGACGTCCCGATCCACGCGGTCGTCGACTGGTACGCCCCGACCGACTTCACCGGGCGCGTCGGCGACGCGCGCCGCCCCGGCCACCCCATCTACGAACTGCTCGACGGCGCGACGCCCGGGTACCCGGACCGAGCCCGCGCGGCCAGCCCGGTGCACCAGGTCCACGCGGCCGCACCGCCGTTCCTCCTCATGCACGGCGTGGCGGACTCGGGCGTCCCCTATAGCGAGAGCGAGAACTTGGCGGCGGCACTGCGGGCGGTCGGTGTCCGGGCCGATCTCGTTCCGGTCGAGGGCGCGGGACACGTGATGGAGGGCGCCAGCGATGTCGGCGGCCTGGTGGACCGCGTTCTGGACTTCCTCGACGATGTTCTGCGCTAGCGCTGTTCTGGGCTAGCGCCCCCGCACCACCCGATCGCCCAACTCGGTCCGCCGATAGCGGATCTCGTGCCGGTGCCGCTCGCCGACGACCATGCCCGCGTCGCGCAGCACCCCGAGGTGCTCCGACACGGTCCCCAGCGCGAGCGCGTGCCGGTGCGCCAGTCGGCTGGTCGACGTCGGCTCGTCGAGCCCGGTGAGCAGGTGTGCGCGCGTGCGGCCCACGAGCTTGGTCAGGGCGGCGGCCGGGGTGCCGCGTCGGGGCTCGAAGGTGTTGCCCAGGCCGCGCGCCGGGTAGACGAGCGTCGGCTGCCACGGCGGGTCGGTGATGACGATCACCTCATCCCACTTGAACGCGCTCGGCATCAGGATCAGACCGCGGCCGTCCAGGTCGTGGTGCTCGTCGCCGCCCGGGTCGCGGACCAGGGTGTCGCCGGTCCAGTGGACGGTCGGGTGCAGGTCGGCGAACAGCGCGTCCAGGCCGCCCTCGGCCAGGCGCCGGGACTGGTACGCGACGTCCGCCTCCAGCAGGGCCCGGACCCGCGGCCAGTGCGGGGCGACCAGGGTCTGCCACGCGGCCCGGATCAGCTGCGTCAGCAGGCTGAGGACCTCGGCCGGGTCGCCGAGCAGCAGCCGGCCGGTCGGGGTGTCGCGGCTGCCGGGCGGTGCGGAGCGCAGCGCCAGCTCGATCTCGCGGCGCACCACCGGCGCCGGGGTCGCGGCGATGCGGGTCAGCTCGGCGTCGAAGTCGCCGACCGGCGCGGTCGGCGGCGGGGCGAGGAAGTCGGGGGTGTAGCCGCGGCGGGGTTGCAGCAGGACGATCGGTTCCAGCCCGAGGCCGGGCAGGGCCGGGCGGACGCTCTCCAGCCAGCGGCCGTGCGCACCCGGGCCCTGGGGACCGGTCGCGTCGCGGACCGCCGAGAGCGTTTCGAAGGCCGGCGAGACCGCGAACCGGCACCGGGCCAGGTCGGCGGGGCCGAAGCCGAGGCTGATGGGCATCTGGACTCCTCTCCGCCGCCGCCGAGTCCTTCGGCGCTGGCCGAAAGAGTTTCGATGATCGTAGCGCTCCGGCACGATCTTCCTCGTACCGCGGACGACTTCTACCAGACGACTTCCACAAGACGACTTCCACGAAGTGGGGAACCACCATGACCGCCGACCTCAAGACCGACCTCCAGACCGACCTCAAGACCGACGTCAACCGCCGGGTCGCCGCCCTGTTCGCGGCCATCGACGACTACGAGGAGGCCGCGTTCATCGCCGAGGCCGACGCGCTCGCCGCCGAACTGCCCGAGGGCGACGCCGACGCGATCTTTCATCGGGCCTGCGCCCGCGACAGCTGGGGCCACTCCGACCTCGCGGTGCCGATGTACGCGCGGGCGCTGGAGATCGGCGGGCTGACCGGGGAGAACCGGCGCCGGGCCGTGATCCAGATGTCCAGCTCGCTGCGGAACATCGGGCGGGTCGAGGACGGCCTGGCGCACCTGCTCAAGGAGAAGGAGACCGGCGGCCGGGACCACCTGTCCGACGCGCTGGACTGCACGATCGCGCTGTGCCTGGCCGCCCTCGGCCGGGAGCGTGAAGGGCTGTCGCTGGTGCTCGTGGCACTGGCCGAGCACCTGCCGCGCTACAACCGGTCCATGGCGAACTACGGCAGGCTGCTGCTGGAAGGCTGAGTTCTACGGCAGGATGTCTGCATGTTGATGAAGCGTCATCCCGCCAACCCGATCCTGCGTCGCAATCCCGACCGGCCGTGGGAGGCCGGCTCGGTGCTCAACGGCACGGTCGTCCGGGGCGCGGACGGCGTCATCCACATGCTGTACCGCGCCACCAACGGGGTCGAGTTCACCACGGCGGGGGAGTACGTCTCCTCGATCGGCATCGCCGACAGCACCGACGGCGTGCACTTCACCCGCCGCCCGGAGCCGCTGATCGCCCCGGACCAGCCGTACGAGCACGGCCTGGGCTGCGAGGACCCGCGCGTGGTGTTCCTCGACGGCGAGTACTACATCTACTACACGGCGGTGGAGGGCACGCCGCCGGACATCAAGGTCCGCATCGCCCTGGCGACCACACCGGACCTGCGGGCCGACACCGTCACCAAGCACGGCGTCGTCGGCCCGCAGGGCGCGCCGTCGAAGGCGGCGACCCTGTTCCCCGAGCCGGTCGGCGGCAAGTACCTGTGGTTCTTCACCTGGTGCTCCGACACCCCCGGCGCGGCGATCCTCCACACCGCCTTCGACGACCTGGCCGCGGTCAAGAACCCGCCGCCGGGCCACGTCGCCGCCGCGGTCGACGCCTACGACCAGAGCGCGGTCCTGATCCCCGGCGACCGCGCGGAGCTGGTGAAGAAGCGGGTCCGCCGGGGCCCGGAACTCGGCGCCCCGCCGATCCGCACCGACGAGGGCTGGCTGTTCTTCTACTGCAACTCCGACAGCGAGGAGGACCCGGAGTGGCAGATCAGCGTGGCGCTCCTGGACCTGGCGGAGCCGTGGAAGGTGATCGCCCGCACGCCGGCCCCGCTGCTGACCCCGCAGACCGAGAGCGAGCTGACCGGCGTCGTGAACCGCGTGACGTTCCCGTCCGGGGCGCTCGTCATCGACGGCACGGTGCACCTGTACTACGGCAGCGGGGACCAGGGGATCTGCTTGGCGACCTGCGAGCTCGACGCGTTGCTGGGCCACTTGAAGACGTTCCTGGAGCGCAACGACGGGCCTTGCGTGGGGTGAGGCGCTGATACGGGCACTGATACGAGCGCTGACACGAATCAGCCCCCGACGGTGCCGAAGCACCATGCCGGGGGCTGACTCGTTGAAGTCCTCCAGCGAAGTCCTACAACGGAATGTTCCCATGCTGCCCGCGCACCAGCGCATCCCCGCCGAGCCCGCCCGGCGCCGCGGCGATAGCGGCAGCGATGGCACTGCGCGAAGCGCCCGGCTCCACGACCGCGTCCACCACGCCGATCTCGATCGCGCGCTGGACGCCGCCGGAGACCTTTTCGTGCTCGGCCGCGAGTTCCTGTTCCATCTGCGGGCGGATGTCGTCGGAGACCTCGGCGAGCTTGCGGCGGTGGATGATGCGGACCGCGGCGACCGCGCCCATGACCGCGACTTCGGCGCTCGGCCAGGCGAAGACCTTCGTGGCGCCCAGGGCCCGGGAGTTCATCGCGATGTAGGCCCCGCCGTAGGTCTTGCGGGTCACCAGGGTCACCCGGGGGACCACGCACTCGGCGAAGGCGTGCAGGAGTTTCGCGCCGCGGCGGACCACGCCGTCCCATTCCTGGCCGACGCCCGGCAGGTAGCCCGGGACGTCCACCAGGACGATCAGCGGGACGCCGAAGGCGTCGCACATGCGCACGAAGCGGGCCGCCTTCTCCGCCGAGGCCGAGTCCAGGCAGCCGCCCAGGCGCAGCGGGTTGTTGGCGATGACGCCGACCGTGCGGCCGCCGAACCGGCCCAGGGCGGTCACCACGTTCGGGGCCCACTTGGGGTGCAGTTCCACGCCGCTCTTGTCGAACACCGCGTTCACCAGCGGGTGCACGTCGTAGGCGCGCTTCGGGGAGGCCGGGAGCAGGTGCGCCAGGTCGCGGTCCTGGACCGCGGCGGCGTCCAGCGTGCCCTGGTTCCCCAGCAGGGCCGCGAGCTTGCGGGCGCTGCTGTACGCGGCCTCGTCGGTGTCGGCCACCACGTGCACGACGCCGGAGCGCCGGCCGTGCGGCTCCGGGCCGCCCAGGCGCAGCGCGTCCACGTCCTCGCCGGTGACCGAGCGGACCACGTCCGGGCCGGTGACGAAGATGCGGCCGGCCGGGCCCAGGATCACGATGTCGGTCAGCGCCGGGCCGTAGGCGGCGCCGCCGGCGGCCGGGCCCAGGACCACGGAGATCTGCGGGATCTTGCCGCTGGCCCGGGTCATGGCCGCGAAGACCTGGCCCACCGCGTGCAGCGAGGCCACGCCTTCCTGTAGCCGGGCGCCCGAGGAGTGGAACAGGGCGATGATCGGGCTGCCGTCGGCCAGCGCCCGCTCGTAGGCGGTCAGGATCACCTGGCAGCCGGTGGCGCCCATGGCGCCGGCCTGGATGGTCGCGTCGGAGGCGTAGGCGACCGCGGGGGTGCCGTCGATCAGACCGGTGGCGGCCAGGAAGCCGGAGTCGTCGGCCGGGGTCAGCAATGCGCAGCTGCCGGCGTCGAACAGGCGTTCCAGGCGCTTGGCCGGGTTGCGGGGGTCGTCTTCGCGAGACGGCTTGGCGGCGGGGGTGGGGGCGGCCGGCGCCGGGATCCCCGGCGCCGCGACGGTTTCGGTTAACGGCATCTCAGTGTCCTCAGAGTCCTCAGACCGAACGGAAGGCCAGGACCACGTTGTGCCCGCCGAACCCGAAGGAGTCGTTGAGCGCCGCGATCTGGCCCTCCGGCAGGGCCCGCGGCTTGTCGCGGACGATGTCCAGGGTGACTTCCGGGTCCAGCTCGTCGATGTTGATCGTCGGCGGGGCCTGGCGGTGGTACAGGGCCAGCACGGTGGCCACCGACTCGATCGCGCCGGTGCCGCCGAGCAGGTGGCCGTGCATGGACTTGGTGGCGGAGATCGCCACGCCCTCGGCGTCGTCGCCCAGGATCTTGCGGAAGGCCTTGATCTCGGCGAGGTCGCCGAGCGGGGTGCTGGTGGCGTGCGCGTTCAGGTGCCGGACGTCGGCCGGGGTCAGATCCGCGTCGGCCAGCGCGAAGGCCAGTGCCTCGGCGACGCCGCGGCCGGTGGGCTCGGGCTGGGCGATGTCGTGGGAGTCGGCGGTGAAGCCGACGCCGGCGACCTCGGCGTAGACCCGGGCGCCGCGGGCGGCGGCGTGCTCGGCGGACTCCAGGACCAGGATGCCGGAGCCCTCGCCCAGGACGAAGCCGTTCCGGGCGACGTCGAAGGGCCGGGAGGCGTGCTCGGGGTCGTCGTTGTTCTTGGACAGCGCCATCATGTTGGCGAACGCCGCGATCGGCAGCGGGTGGATGGCGGCCTCGGTGCCGCCGGCCAGGACCACGTCGGCGCGGCCGGAGCGGATCATCTCCACGGCGTGGCCGACGGCCTCGGCGCCGGTGGCGCAGGCCGAGACCGGCGCGTGCACACCGGCCCGGGCGTCGAACTCCAGACCGACGTAGGCCGCCGGGGAGTTCGGCATGAGCATCGGGACGGTGCGCGGGCCGACCGCGCGCGGGCCCTTGGCCAGCAGCGCGTCGTAGGCGGTCAGCAGCGTGGTGACGCCGCCGATGCCGGAGCCGACCATCACCCCGAGCCGGCCCGGCTCGGCGAACTTGCCCTCGAAGCCGGCGTCCTTCCAGGCCTCGCGGGCGGCGATCAGAGCGAACTGCGCGGAGCGGTCCAGCCGCCGCATCTCCACCGGCTTCAGGTGTTCCGAGGGCTCCACCGCGACCCGGGCGGCGAACCGCACCGGCAGATCCGCGGCCCAGTCCTCGGTCAGATTGCGCGCCCCGGAGCGTCCGGCCAGCAACCCGTCCCAGAACGAGGCGGCGTCCCCGCCAATCGGCGTGGTCGCACCGACCCCGGTGACGACGACAGACTTGCGTGCAGTCACGAGCCTTTACCTTCTATCTGGTGGTTTTGCGGTTCTGCCGGCCGGACGGCCGTATCGCGGGTACTGCGGGTACTGCGTTACTACGAGTACTACGGGTACTGCGTTACCGCGGGCCTATCGGGTCGCTCAGTCCTGGTGCTTCTGGATGTAGCCGACCGCGTCGCCCACCGTGGACAGGTCCTTGACGGCGTCGTCCGGAATCTTCACGCCGAACTTCTCCTCGGCGGCCACGACGACCTCGACCATGGTCAGCGAGTCGACGTCCAGGTCGCCGGTGAAGGACTTGTCCAGCTGGACCTCGTCCTTGTCCACGCCTGCGACCTCCTCGACGATCTCGGCCAGCTCGGCAAGGATGTCTTCCTGGGTCAGAGCCATTGTGTGGCGCTCCTTCGTTGTTTTCTTCTTAGGTGGTGGGTTCCGCGAAGCCGCGGGCCCTGGGTGAGATTAACGGGTGAGGCTTTACGGCAGAGCAACGACCTGCGCGGCGTACACCAGGCCGGCGCCGAAGCCGATGAGCAGGGCCAGCCCGCCGCTGGGCGCGGTGCCGTCGGCCAGCATGCGCTCCATGGCCAGCGGGATGGTGGCCGCGGAGTTGTTGCCGTACTCGGCGATGGTGCGGGCGACCGGGACCTCCTCGGGCAGGCCCAGCACCTTCACCAGCCGGTCGGTGATGCGGTTGTTGGCCTGGTGCGGGATGAACGCGTCCAGGTCGCCGGCGGTGATGCCGGCCTCGGCCAGCGCCTTCAGCGAGACCTCGGCCATCTGGTAGGAGGCCCAGCGGAAGACCGCCTGGCCCTCCATGCGCAGGAACGGCCCACGGACCTCGTCCGAGCCGTCCTCGGCCTCCGGCTTGTCATTCCACGCGAAGGTCTGGGTGATGGTGTCGTACTTATCACCCTCGGCGCCCCACACCACCGGGCCGATCCCTGGGGTGTCGGACGGGCCGATGACCACCGCGCCGGCGCCGTCGCCGAAGATGAAGGCGGTGCCGCGGTCGTGGATGTCGGTCAGGTCGCTGAGCCGCTCGACGCCGATCACCAGCACGTACTCGGCGCTACCGGCCTTGACCATGTCCGAGGCCTGCGCCACGCCGTAGCAGAAGCCCGCGCAGCCGGCCGAGATGTCGTAGGCGGCGCCGTTGGTGCCCAGCCGGTCGGCGACCAGACAGGCCAGCGCCGGGGTCTGGTGGAAGTGCGAGACCGTGGAGACGATGATCGCGCCGAGCTGGTCCCCGGAGATCCCGGCGGCGGCCAGCGCCTTGCCCGCGGACTGCACGGACATCTCCAGGACCGTCTCCTCCGGGGTGCCCCAGCGGCGCTCGGCGATGCCCGAGCGGGTCCGGATCCACTCGTCGGAGGAATCGATCCAGGTGATCACCTCGTCGTTGGTGACGACCCGGCTGGGCACGTAGCCCCCGACGCCCATGATGCGGGTGTGGGCCGCGCCCTGCTTCTCCCTGATGACTGCCATGATCGGATCCCCTTTTATCGAACGTCGGGCCGGCCGAGAGTTTTCATCGCCGGGCCTAGCCGAACGAGCCTGTCGGATGGACGCGCAGCAGCGGCTGCCCCGGCGCGACCGGATCCCCGTCCTCCACGAGCCATTCGAGGATCTCGCCCTGGTGTTTCGCGGTGATCTCGTGCTTGTCACCGCGCGCGATGACCGTGGCCACCGCGGTCTCCGGCTCCAGCTTGTCCCCGGCCCGGACCTCGCTCCGGTGCACGGTGCCGCCGTGCGGGGCGATCACCAGGCGCCAGGTCGGGGCGGCGTCCAGCGAATCGGCGTCGCCGGGTTCGGCGTGCCTGGCGATGAACTCGCCGGCGGCGTCCAGGTTGTCCGGGGTCTTCAGGGCGAAGGTCTCCACGCCCTTGAGCGCGCGCTTGGCCAGCCCGGTCAGGGTGCCGGCCGGCGACACCTCCAGGATGCCGGTGACGCCCAGGTCGGCGAACGTCTCCATACACAGGTCCCAGCGCACCGGGTTCGACACCTGCGCGACCAGGCGGCGCAGCACCTCGCGGCCGTCGTGCACGACCGCGCCGTCGGCGTTGGACACCAGGCGGGTGCGCGGGTCGCGGGTGGTGATGCCGTTGGCCAGCTTGGCCAGCTGCTCCACGGCCGAGCCCATGTGCCGGGTGTGGAAGGCGCCGGCGACGCTGAGCGCGCGCAGCCGGGCCCCGGCCGGGCCGTCGTCGCCGAACCGGGCCAGGTCTTCCAGGGTGCCGGCGGCGACGATCTGGCCGGCGCCGTTGTTGTTGGCCGGGATCAGGTTGTGCTCGGCGATCTTGGCCAGCACCTCGTCCCGGTCGCCGCCCAGGACCGCGGTCATGCCGGTCGGGGTGATCGCGGCGGCCTGCGCCATCAGCCGGCCGCGCTCGCGGACGAAGACCATGGCGGCCTCGGCGCTGATCACGCCGGCGCCGGCGGCCGCGGCGATCTCGCCCACCGAGTGCCCGCCGGCCGCGCCGACCATCTTGAAGGCGTCGGCCGGATGCGGGAACAGCGCCAGCGCCGAGGCGATACCGGCGGCGACCAGCAGCGGCTGGGCGATCGCGGTGTCCTTGATGGCCTCGGCGTCCGCTTCGGTGCCGTAGTGCACCAGGTCCAGTCCGGACACGGCGGACCACCAGGTCAGCCGATCGGCGAACCCGGGGACTTCGAGCCACGGGGTGAGGAATCCGGGAGTCTGGGCACCCTGGCCCGGCGCGACGAGAACTAGCACGGAATTCACTCTGGTTCGTCCACCGCCATATTGCCTTTAGCGGGGCGGACGAAGATCTTGGTCTGGATCTTGGAGGGTTCCTACAAACCGGTCCCGGGCCCGGCAAGCCTTCCCAAGGCCAGCGCCATATGGAGGGTGAACGCCGCGCGCGGTTGTGCCGGGTTCAGGCCTGTGAGGTCGCTCACCCTTTTCAGCCGATACCGCACGGTGTTGGGGTGTACGAAGAGCATCCGTGCCGCGCTTTCCAGCGACGCGGCCTGTTCCAGATACGCCGAGACGGTTTCCAGCAGCGCGGCCCCGGCGGACTCCAGCGGCCGGTACACCTCGGTGACCAGTTGGGCCTTCGCGGCGTCGTCCCCGGCCAGGGCGCGTTCCGGCAGCAGTTCGGCGGCCAGCACCGGGCGCGGCGCGTCCGGCCAGGCCCCGGCCGCCCGCAGCGCGGACAGGGCGGCTTGGGCGGAAATGCCCGCCGACAGGAGGTCTTCGACAACCGGTCCGATCACCAGCGGACCCGGCCCGAACTCGTTGGCCAGCGCCCGGGTCGCGGTCAGCGGATCGTCGGCGCCGCCGATGATCACCACCAGCCGGTCCGACTGCACCCCGGTGAGCACGGTCAGCCGGGACCGGCGCGCGGCCCGGTGCACGGCGTCGGCGACCAGCGCGGTGTGCTGCCGGACGTTGTCCCGGTTGTCCAGCGGCTTCGGGGTGGCGCCGACCACGACCACCAGGCCCGAGGCGCTGTCCCAGCCCAGGGCCGCGGCCCGGGAGCGCACGGTGTCATCCAGCACGTCGCCGCGCATCAGCTCGTCGACGACCAGCGCCTCCAGCCGGGCGTCCCAGGCCCCGCGCAGCTCCGCGGCCTGCGCGTAGACCTGCGCGGCGGCGAAGGCGATCTCGCGGGAGTAGCGCAGCATGCCCTCGCGCAGCGCGGCCTGCTCGGCCGGGCCCTGCGCGATCTGGCCGATGCCCTCCTCGACCACCTCTATGGTCGTGCGGACCAGCTCGACGGTCTGGCGCAGCGTCACCGAGCGGGTCAGCTCGCGCGGGGCGGTGCCGAAGACGTCGGCGCTGATCGCGGTGCGGTCCTGCGGGTTGCGGAACCACTCGACGAAGGCCGCGATGCCGGCCTGCACCACCAGGCCGATCCAGGAACGGTTGTCCGGCGGCATGGCCCGGTACCAGGCCAGGCGCTCCTCCATCCGCTGGATCGCCACCCCCGCCAGCGAGCCGATCGACTTCTCCAGACGCCGGACCGCGGCCGCCCGTTGGGCGGGGGTGAGGTTGTCTGTGGTGCCCGTGGTCATCTCCTTATTCTTGCTCACGGGATGGGACGGCCGGGTCCATGTTCCCGGACGGGGTCGGACACGAGGGGGTGACCGGCCCGGTCGGGCGGGGTTCGGGCAGCGGGGGTGTGTGACGCGCGGCACAAGGTTCGGGTGGCGTTCTGGTGGGTTCCAGCGGGTTCGGACCGGGGTTCCGGCGGGTTCGGGTGGGTTCGGACGGGAGTTCCGGCGGGTTCGGGTGCGCGGTTCGCCGGCTTCGGGCGGGCTGTTCGTCGTATGCATGACTAGTCGCGAACGAGTGCGTGGTGAACCGGTCATTCCATGTCAATCTGGTATACGTGGGCTGTGATGGACACGCACCACCGGAGCCCCGCGACCGCGATCACCGAGCTTCAGGGCACCGCCGAGCAGGGCCGTCTGGTGCTGACCGAGGTGCTGGACCGGATCCAGGCGGCGTTCCCGGCCGCGGCGCGTCGGCACCGGCTCGGGCCCGGGGCGTGGCTGGTGCCGCTGGCGGACGGCGACGGCGGCCACCATGGCAGCATGCTGATTGCCATCGCCCCGGCCGGCCGGCCGCGCGACCGCGGGAACGCGCAATTGGTGCTGTCCGCGACGCTTCTGGGGCGGACCGGGATCGGTGAGGCGGACGCGACGCGGGCGTTGGGCTGCTTGGACGGCGTGCCGTTCACCGGGCTGGAGACGGATGCCTTCACCAAGCAGTTGCCGTTGCTGGCCGGGCTGCCGGAGCGGATGAAGGACAAGCCGCTCGGCGAGTGCGCGGTGGTGTTGGTCGGGCCGCTGTTGTCGGATCTGGTGGTGCAGGCACAGATGCTGATCGCGTTGGGCGCCCGGCCCGAGGCGATGACGGTGCTGGAGAAGGAGTACCCGTACAAGCTCCGGTCGCGGGTCGAGGCGCACCTGGCCGGGTTGGGGATCGCGGTGTCGCCGGTGGCGGATGCCGAGACCGCCTTACGGCTGCACGTCGCGCGGGTGTCGGAGCCGACCGTGGTGATCGATGACGGGGGGCATGTGCTGCCGACGCTGATGCGGTCGGCGGCGGAGCTGCTGCCGTTCTTTCGGGGTGTGGTCGAGCAGTCGATGGCGGGTATCGAAGAACTCGAAGACGTCGTTTGTCCGAATACTGATCCGCCTGTGTCAGTCCCCGTGTTCAGCGTTGCTCAGAGTGCTGTGAAGCGTGGGATCGACGCGCACTGGATCGCCGAGACCGTGGTGCGTTCGGCCCGGGAGGCGATGCCGAGGGAGGGCTTCGACGGGGTTCCGGCGCTGGTCATCGGGTTCGGGACGGTCGGACATCGGGTGGCGGCGACGTTGCGGGGACTGCGGATGCCGGTCGCGGTGCACGACACCGAGTGGCGCAGGCTCGTGGCGGCGCATGAGGCCGGGTTCCTGACGGCGCCGGATCTGCCGGCGCTGCTGGACGGGCATCGGCCGGTGCTGATCGTGTCCGCCACCGGGCGGACCGGGCTCGGCGGCGAGGACCTGGACTTCCTGCCGGGGGAGTGCTTCGTCGTGAGCGTGTCGGGGCGGGCCTCGGAGATCGACGTGCCGGGGTTGGGGTTGCGGGCCGGGCAGATCGACGAGGTGGCCGGAGTCGGGGCCCGGTATGAGCTGCCGAACGGGCCGGTGACCGTGCTGGCCGACGGGCTCCCGGTGGACGTGCCGTGCGGCGACCGGGTTCCGGCCCGGCAGTCGGATCTGACGATGGCCGCGGTGGTGTGGGGCGCGTGCGCGCTGGCCCGGGACGCGAGCGGGTTCGCGGCCGGGGCCGGGACCGGAGTGGCGAACGGCGTGGGGAGCGATGGGGCGCGGGCTGATGCCTCGATCGCTGAGAGCGGGTTGGTGGAACGGTATTACCGGCTTTACGGGCAGGATCGCTGACGACGCGGCGGTCGCCGGATGCGGCGATTGCCGGCTGCGCCCATCACGGCGGTCGCGCCGGGAGTCTTTCCACTCCCGGCGCGACTTCGCGTCTTACGTCGCTCGTGCCTTATCTCGCTCGTGCCTTATGCCAGCCGCGCCGGCTCAGTGCGCCGCCAGCGTGTTGATCGCCGCGGCCGTCGTCGGGCCGCAGACGCCGCGCGCGTCCGCGGTGATGTTGAGCATGTTCTGGACGTAGGCGACGGCGTCGGTGGTGCGGGTGTCGTAGACACCGGTCACCGGGACCCAGGTCGGGGTGCCGAGGCGGTCCAGCAGGGTTTGCAGCGTCGCCACGTTCGGACCGGTGTCGCCGGCCTGCAAGGTGCCCGCGCTGGGCGAGATCGTCGGCGTGCTGCTCGGGGCCGAGTTGCTGGGCGTCGGGGTCGGCGTCGGCGTGGGAGTCGGACCGGTGGGCGTCGGGCTGGTCGGCGTGGACGTCGGCGGCGCCGGGGTGCCCGGAGTGCCGGGCGGCGAGGAGACCGGCGGGGTCGGCGTCCCGGGGGGCGTCGACGTGCTGGGCGGGGCGCTCGTCGTACCGGATCCGCCGGTCGGCGGGTTGGTGGCCGGCGGCGTGCTCGGCAGTGGCGTCGAGCCCTGCGTGTTCGACGGCAGGCCGGGCAGCGAGGTGCCGGGACTGCCGGGCGCCGAGGTCGTGCCGCCACCGGCGGTGGAGGTGGTGCCGGGCGCGCCGGGCGCCGTGCTGTGGCTGCCGGGCGCGGTGTTCTGCGTCCCGGGGGGAGCGTACGAGGACTGGGAGTCCTGGCTGGACGCGGTCGCGTCCAACGGCGAGGTGGCCGGATCGGAACTGGAGCCGACGGCCGCCCCGGACGTGGAACCGTTCGAGGTGGACGCGATGCCCAGCCCGCTGGTCACCGACCCGTTGTTCCCCGAAGCCATGTCCATGGTCTGCGACCCGGGCGTCCCGGTGACGGCGTGCACCAACCCGAGCGCACCGCCGCCGGCCGCGAGCACCGCCACGATCGGCACGGCCGCCCGGAACGCGGGCCGCCGCGGCCCCCGGTGCCGCCCACCGGAGTCACCGGAGTCACCGCCTCGGCCGAACGGAGGCAGGTCGTCGTCATCGCCGCCGCCACCGAACCCACCGGAACCCGAAGCGGGCATCAGCACGGTCTCGGCCACCGGCCGCAGCACCAGATCACGGCCCGTGGCACGCTCGGACAGCCGGGCGATCTCACCGCGCCCCTCGGTCCCTATTCGCTCCTCGCCGACCGGCCGGAGCCACTCGGGCTCCCGCCGACGCGGCGCGCGCAGGTCCTCGGTGACGCCCTCGGCGCCGCCGGGCAGAGTGCTCGGGCGCGGGCGGAACGACGGATCGGCCGGCGCCTGCCGCTGCGGCAGCCCGGGCGAAGCGGGGCGCGGCTGGAAGGACGGGTACTGGCTCGTCTGCTGGGGCGCGATGCCCTGGCCGCCGGGCTGCCCGGTCGCCGGGCGCGGCTGGAAAGACGGATGCTGCGCGGCCGGTCGCTCGCCGAACGACGGCTGCTGACCGGTGCCCGGCTGCGGCGCGGTCGGCCGGGGCTGGAACGAAGACTGCTGCCCGGTCACCGGGCGCGGCTGGAACGAAGGGTACTGGCCCGTGCTGCCCGGCTGCGGAGCGCTCGGGCGCGGCTGGAACGAGGGGTGCTGCTGAGGCACCACGCTTCGGTCAGCAGGCTGCCCGGTCGCCGGGCGCGGCTGGAACGAAGGATGCTGCGGGGCGCTTCCCTGGGGAGCTGCCGGGCGCGGCTGGAAAGCCGGGGGCTGCGGCGCGCTCGCCTGCGGAGCTGCCGGTCCCGGAGCTGCGGGCCGCGGCTGGAACGAAGGATGCGGCATGGGCGCGGGCCGCTCCCCGAAAAGCGGGTGCCGACCGCTGCTCGGCTGCTGCTGTCCGCTACCGGGCTGAGGAGCGCTCGGCCGCGGCTGGAAGGAAGGGTGCTGCCCGCTTCCGCTGCTCGGCGGCTGGGGCATCACATTCTGGCGGCTCTGTGCTGCCGGCCGCGGCTGGAAGGAAGGATGCTGCCCCGCCGGTGCCCCCGGCCCCGCGCCGGGCTGCCCGCCCGGGTCGGCCACCCGCCGCTGCGCCATCGGCAGATTCGCGCCGGTGTACGGCGTGCCGCCGCTGCGCGGGCCGCCGGTGCTCCACTCCTGGTCGAGCATCGTGCGCGGCTGGCCGTGCGGCTGTCTGTGCTGCTGTTCGGGGGTCGGGCGCCGGGCGCCGTTCGTGTCCGCCACGCTGAACTCCTCCGTCTGCGGGCCGGGGCCGGGTGGCGCCGGCGTCGGTGCGCTCTCGCGGGGATCGGTGCGGGCGGGTGCGTCGCGGAAGTGGTCCGCTTCGCGGAGTGACCGCACCGGTATCCGGGGTAAGTCGGGCTCCGAGGGCTGCTGCGGTGTGGCCATCTGGTGCCTATCCGTTCGTCCTTCGTGGCGTGGCGCGACTTTGGGCGATCACCGACGCTATCACTCTGATGTTCGTCCGTGTGGCCGAATCCCGGTATCAGCCCAGGGCCTGCTGCATCGCCTTGTCAGTGGCCGGTCCGTAGACCCCGTAGCCGTCCGCGGAGGCCGTTCCGGGGTTGGCGTCCTGGAAGTTCTCGACCGCGGACTGGGTCGGGCCGTCGAAGTTTCCGTTCACCTTCATCGGCCACCCGCCGTAACCCACCGACTTCAGGTTCTGCTGAAGCTGCGTGACCGCCGCGCCAGAGCTACCCATCTGCAGCGTGTTGAACGTCGGCGACGGCGTGCTCGACGACGGCGGCGGCGCGGCCGGGACGCTGGCGCTGGACGTGGGCGGCGCGATGCTCGGCCGGGACGTCATGCCCGCGGAGCTCGACGAGGGGTGGGACGGCGTCGAGGCTTTCGATTCGCTCTTCGTGGTGTGCGACGCCGAGGCCTTGGTCTCGCTGGTGCTGTCCGTGGCCGAGTCGGTCGGGGTGCCGGTCGGCGTCGGCGCGGCCGCCGCGACGGCGGACGTGGCGCTGTTCGCGGGGGTGTCCGGACCGGACGCCGCCCCGTTCGCGCTCGTCGCCCCGGCCGCCGCGGGTCCGGCGGACGGCGAGCCCGAACCGCCGCCGAGCATGCTGTACGCCGCGACCCCCGCGACCACCACGCCGGCCAGGATCCCGGCCGCCTTCAGCGCCCGCGGCGGACGCGTCGAGCCGCGGTGCCGGCCCCAGTCGCCGTCGTCGTGGAAGTGGCCCTGCTCGCCCGGGGGCGGATTGTCGTAATCGTCGTACTCCGGCTCGTCGTAGTACTCGTCCTCGGCCGGGATCGCCAGGATCGGCATGGTCGTGGTCAGGTCGCTCATCGGCGGGTCCAGCTCCGGGTACGGAGCCAGATCCGGCCGGATCGGCCGGGCCACGGCGCGCGGCGCCGGCATCGGGTTCGAGACCAGCCCGGGGACCTGGTGCGGGTTCATGTCACGCGGAGCCCGCGGGCCGGGCACGCCGCCCTGGCCGCCACCGGGACCGCCCTGCCCGCCGGGACCGCCGGAGCGCCCGGCATCCGCCCCCGCGCCGTTCGGCCGACCGCGACCGCCCTGCGGCCCCCGGCCGTTCTCCGCGCCGCGCCCGCCGCCCTGCGGCCCACGCTCCCGCTCCGGCCCTCGGCCGTTCTGCGGCCCG
Organism: Catenulispora pinisilvae; assembly: GCF_015356865.1. Classification (GTDB taxonomy): domain Bacteria; phylum Actinomycetota; class Actinomycetes; order Streptomycetales; family Catenulisporaceae; genus Catenulispora; species Catenulispora pinisilvae. The sequence goes on along the minus strand of NZ_JAAFZA010000163.1, from coordinate 7,854 downwards.
CGGCCGCCTTCCCGCTCCGGCGCGCGCCCGTTCGGCTGCTGCCGTCCGCCCTGCCGGCCCTGACCGCCGCCGGACTGCCGCGGGCCGGGCGCCGCGCCGTCAGCACCCTGACGTCCCCGCCGTCCACCCCCGCCGCCGGTTCCAGAGTCGGAACCGGAGTCCGAACCAGACCCCGAGCCGCTCGTCACGAACGGCCGCACCATCGTCGGATCATCCTCGACGAAGTCTTCCGGCGGCCGAGCCACCCGGCCTCCGCCCGCGGGCGGCCGGCCGTGGCCCTGCCGTCCGGGCTGCCGCCGTCCGGGTTGTTGCTCCATCGGGTAAGCCCCCAACATCCGTCCGCAGTGATCGCTTCACTACCGCTCCCACCCGCGGTGTCCCGGACAGTACCAGGAATCTCCTGCGTCCCTCCCGCAATGGCGTGACCTCGCCACGTGTTGCCCACGTGTTGCTTGCGGCACTCCCGGATGAACTCGGGCGTTGAGTAGATTGGACCGCTATCAGCAGCGAAACCATACACAGCCGGAGGTAAGGGTTCGGATGACGGAGACCGCGACCATGAGCCGCGCTCAGCGCTTCCGAGAACGCATCCCGACCCTCCTGGTCTGGTACTGCCGGATCGTCGCGCTGGCCTCGATCCTGTCCGCCCTCTCGCCGCGCGCCAACGAGCGCATCGACCGGCTGCCGGACTACATCCTGTTCAGCCTGGGGTTCCTGCTCGGCGTGCCCTCGATCGGCTTCGGCGTGCTGATGTTGATGCTGGGCGCCGCGGTCCGCCGCCGCAAGCGCGTCGCCTGGTGGCTGCTGATGGTGCTGGGCCTGTTCGTCGGACCGCTGGGCTGGCTGGCGATCAGCGCCCTGCTCTACGACGTCAGCTCCTCCGACCTGCAACCGCTGGCCCCGCTGATCGTGGCCTTCGTGGTCCAGGCGCTGTTCATCGGGGTGGTGATCTGGTCCCGCAAGCTGTTCTACGCGGTCTTCGACGCCGCGAACTTCCGGCGGGCGCTGGTCGTGCTGGCGGTGTCGCTGGCGCTGTCCACGATCCTGGGCGTCACCCTGGTGGCCCAGAACGACGCCAACCCGAGCACCGACCTCGGCGATCAGGCCCTTTACACGCTCAAGGCCGGGATGGCCGGCACCGGGATCTGGTGGTACGACACCGCCGTCGAGGTCCCGCACTGGGTGGACGTCACGGTCAACCTGATCGGCAGCGTCATGATCCTCGCGGTCGCCTGGGCGCTGTTCCAGCCGCGCCGCGGCACGGTCCGGCACCAGGCGGACGACGACGCCCGGCTGCGCGCATTGATGGACAAGTTCGGCGACCAGGACTCCCTGGGGTACTTCAACCTGCGCCAGGACAAGGCGGTCATGTGGTCACCGACCGGCAAGGCGGCGGTGGCCTACCGGCCGGTCGGCGGGGTGTCGCTGGCCTCCGGGGACCCGATCGGGGACGTCGAGGCGTGGCCGGGAGCGATCGAGGCGTGGCTGGCGGAAGCCCGGCAGCACGGCTGGGTGCCGGCCGTGATGGGCGCCTCGGAAGAGGGCGGCAAAGTCCTGAGCCGGTTCGGGCTGGACGCCATCGAACTCGGCGACGAGGCGGTGGTCGAAGTCGACGACTTCACCCTGGAAGGTCGCGCGATGCGGGTGGTCCGGCAGGCCTACAACCGGGTCGAGCGGGCCGGCTACACCACCCGGATCCGCCGGCACGCCGACATCCCGGCCGAGGAGATGGCCTGGCTGGTCCGCAAGGCCGACGACTGGCGGGACGGCGCCGTGGAGCGCGGCTTCTCGATGGCCCTGGGCCGGCTCGGCGACCCGGCCGACGGGCAGTGCGTGATGGTCGAGTGCCTGGACGGCGCCGGCACGCTGCGCGCGCTGCTGTCGTTCGTGCCCTGGGGCACCAAGGGGCTGTCGCTGGACCTGATGCGCCGTGAGCGCGGGACCGAGAACGGTCTGGTCGAGTTCATGGTCATCGACCTGATCAAGACCGGTCCCGAGCACAAGGTGGAGCGGGTCTCGCTGAACTTCGCGATGTTCCGCAGCATCTTCGACCGGGCCGGGCGGATCGGGGCCGGGCCGTTCCTGCGGCTGGCCCGGGTGGTGCTGACGCTGTTCTCGCGCTGGTGGCAGCTGGAATCGCTGTACCGGGCGAACATGAAGTACCGGCCGGTGTGGGAGCCGCGCTACGTGTGCTTCCCGAAGGCCCGGGACCTGGCCCGGATCGCCATCGCGGCCGGGCGCGCCGAGGGCTTCATCGCGCTTCCGACGCCGCGGTTCCTGCACCTGCGGCGCAAGCCCGAACTGGCCGCCGCGTCACCCCCGGAGCAGCCCGGCGAGGACTGAACATTTGAACGTCGCACATATATACAAGGAGAAGCCGCGCGCGCCGCACTGCTGACAGCGAAGCTACTGAGTAGTAGCTTTCCGCTGTGCCCCTGACGCTGACCCTGCCGACCCTGGTGGTCGCCTTCGCCGACTGGACCGCCGTCTCACGGCGCGCCCTGGATCCGGCATCGGCGGGCGCGCGCCGGGCGGAGTACGTCGCCAAGCCGCTGACCATGGTCGCGCTGATCGCCGCGGCCCTGGCCATCGCGCACGCGCACGCCGCCCCGGGCGTCCCCGGCCCGAACCGCGCGACCGCCTACCTCGTGGTCGCCACGGTCGCGGCGCTGGTCCTGAGCGCGGTCGGCGACGTCTTCCTGATGCTGCCCGAGGACTCCCCGTCGGCGGACCGGAACTTCGTCTTCGGCCTGGCCGCCTTCCTGCTCGCGCACCTCGCCTACATCGCCGCCTTCGTCCGGCTGCACACCCACGGCGGCTACGCGATCTCCTTGTTCCTCACCGGCCTGGTCCTGGCCGGGGCGGTGTTCGCGACCGTGGGGCTGCGGATCCGCGGCGCGGCCGGGCAGGAGGACCCCGCGCTGGCGGTCCCGGTCCTGGCCTACGTCACGGTCATCTCGCTGATGGTGGTGGCCGCCTGGTGGACCGGTGACCTGCGCATCATCCCCGGTGCCCTGCTGTTCGCGGCCTCCGACGCGATGATCGGCTGGACCCGCTTCGTCCGCCGGGACTGGGAGCTGGACGTGCCGATCATCGTCACCTACCACTTGGCGCAGATCCTGCTGGTCCTCGGCCTGGTCCGCAGGTAGGGCGGAGATCTGGAGGACGTCGCTGGTACCCTTGAGGCATGCGGGCTGTGACGCTGCTTCTTATGTTGCCGCGCTGAAAAGGACGGGGCCGTCGAAGGCTCCGGTCAGCGCGGCTCCCCTCCATGCGCGAGGGGCTTTTTCATTTCCAGCCCACCTCTGATTCTGACCTGACGTATCCCGAGGACTGAGACGACGATGAGCGAGCAGACGACACAGCAAAAGCCCGCGAGCGACGAGCCCAAGTTCCGGTACACAGCCTCTGTGGCGGCGGATATCGAGCCGAAGTGGCAGGAGTACTGGGCCGCGCACCACACTTTCGAGGTACCGGACCATCCGGCCGACACCGGGGCGCCCAAGGCCTACGTCCTGGACATGTTCCCGTACCCCTCCGGCGCCGGCCTGCACGTCGGCCACCCGCTGGGGTACATCGCCACCGATGTGCTGGGCCGGTACAAGATGATGACCGGCCACAACGTGCTGCACACGATCGGCTTCGACGCCTTCGGCCTGGCCGCCGAGCAGTACGCGGTCGAGCACGGCATCCACCCGCGGATCAGCACCGAGGCCAACATCGCCCGGTACAAGGAGCAGATCCGCCGCGTCGGCTTCGGCCACGACACCCGGCGCGGGGTGTCGACGATCGACGTGTCCTTCTACAAGTGGACGCAGTGGATCTTCCTGCAGATCTTCAACTCCTGGTACGACGACCAGGCCGACAAGGCCCGCCCGATCAGCACCCTGATCGCGCAGTTCGCCGAGGGCGCCCGCCGCACCCCGGACGGCCGCGCCTGGGCCGCGCTGTCCGCCCAGGAGCAGGCCACGATCATCGACTCCCACCGCCTGGCCTACATCGCCGACGCCCCGGTGAACTGGTGCCCGGGCCTGGGTACCGTGCTGTCCAACGAGGAGGTCACCGCGGACGGCCGCTCCGAGCGCGGCAACTTCCCGGTGTTCAAGCGCAACCTGCGCCAGTGGATGATGCGGATCACTAAGTACGCCGACCGGCTGCTGGCCGACCTGGACCGGCTGGACTGGCCGGAGCCGATCAAGTTGCAGCAGCGGAACTGGATCGGCCGCTCCGAGGGCGCGCGGGTGCACTTCCCGGTCACCGCCGTGGATGGCGCCGAGAAGACCATCGAGATCTTCACGACACGCCCGGACACCCTGTTCGGTGCCACGTACATGGTGCTGGCGCCGGAGCACGAACTGGTCGACTCCTTCGTCGCCAAGGAGTGGCCGGCCGGCACCGGCGAGAAGTGGACCGGCGGGCACGCCACCCCGGCCGAGGCCGTCGCCGCCTACCGCGCGGCCGCCGCGGCCAAGACCGAGGTCGAGCGGCAGACCGAGGGCCGGCAGAAGACCGGCGTGTTCACCGGCACGTTCGCGGTCAACCCGGTCAACGGCGAGGGCGTGCCGGTGTTCATCGCCGACTACGTGCTGATGGGCTACGGCACCGGCGCGATCATGGCGGTGCCCGCGCACGACCAGCGCGACTTCGAGTTCGCGCGGGCCTTCGACCTGCCGATGCGGATCGTGGTGGCGCCGCCGGCGCAGTGGCCGCAGGACGTCGATGAGTGGCCTGAGGCCTACGACTCCAAGACGGCGCAGATCACCAATTCCGCCAACGACGAGGTGTCCCTGGAGGGGCTGCCGGTCCCGGCCGCGATCCGGACCATCTCCGAGTGGCTGACCGCCAAGGGCATCGGCGAGGGCACCGTCACCTACCGGCTGCGCGACTGGCTGTTCTCGCGGCAGCGGTACTGGGGCGAGCCGTTCCCGATCGTGTACGCGGCGGACGGCCCCGAGGCCGGGATCGCCCGGGCGCTGCCGGAGTCGATGCTGCCGCTGGAGCTGCCGGAGGTCGAGGACTTCTCGCCGAAGACCTTCGAGGCCGGCGACGTCACCAGCGCGCCGGAGCCGCCGCTGGCCCGGGCCGCCGACTGGGTCAACGTCACCCTGGACCTGGGCGACGGCCCCCGCCGGTACCACCGCGAGACCAACACCATGCCGCAGTGGGCCGGCTCGTGCTGGTACTACCTGCGGTACCTGTCGCCGACCGACGACACCCGGTTCGTCGACGCCGAGGCCGAGAAGTACTGGATGGGGCCGCAGGACCCCGAGGACACCGGCGGCGTGGACCTGTACGTCGGCGGCGCCGAACACGCGGTCCTGCACCTGCTGTACTCGCGCTTCTGGCACAAGGTGCTGTTCGACCTGGGCCAGGTCACCAGCGCCGAGCCGTTCCGCAAGCTGTACAACCAGGGCATGATCCAGGGCGCCTCCTACATGGACGCGCGCGAGGTCTACGTCCCGGCGGACGAGGTCTCCGAGACCGAGGGCAAGTACTTCTACCGGGGCGAGCAGGTCACACAGCACTTCGGCAAGATCGGCAAGTCGCTGAAGAACGTCATCTCGCCGGACGACATGATCGACGAGTACAGCGCCGACACCCTGCGCATCTACGAGATGTCGATGGGCCCCCTGGACATGTCCAAGCCCTGGGACACCCGCGCCTCGATCGGCAGCTTCCGCTTCCTGCAGCGGCTGTGGCGCAACGTGATCGACGAGGAGACAGGCGAGGTCACAGTCATCGACGCCGACCCGGACGAGGCGACACTGCGGGCCGTGAACAAGACCATCGACGGCGCCCGCAATGACATGGAGGGCCTGCGCTTCAACACCGCGATCAGCAAACTGATCGAACTGAACAACCACCTGACCCGCCTGCCCGCCGTCCCACGCCAGGCCGCCGAGGCCCTGGTGGTGCTGACCGCCCCCTTCGCCCCGCACATCGCCGAGGAACTGTGGTCCCGCCTGGGCCACGACGGCCCGGTGGCGCACGCCGCCTACCCGGTCGCCGACCCCGCATACCTGGTCGACGAGACAGTGACCTGCGTGGTGCAGGTCGCGGGCAAGGTGAAGGACCGCCTGGAGGTCCCCCCGGGCATCGACCAGGACGCCCTGCGCGAACTGGCACTGGCCTCCGACGGCGTCCAGCGGGCACTGGAGGGCCGCGGCGTGCGAACGGTGATCGTGCGAGCACCGAAGCTGGTGAACGTGGTACCGGCCTAGCGATCCACGCTCGAACCACGGCCCGGTGCCGACCGTCCCCGGACGGCCGGCCCCGGGCCGTCCCACACCCGGACCGAACACCGCTCCAGGACCGGTCCTCGACCAGGCTTGCTAGCGTCCCGGCCCATGGCGATCCTCATCCCGGAAACGGGCTCCCCCGCGTGGAAGCGCGTGCCCCTGCCGCCGATCCAGGCCCGCGACACCGCCGCCTTCACCACGGCGATCCAGCACGCGATCGGCGCCTCAGCCCTCGACGTCATCGACCTGACATCCGACCTCGACCTCTACATCGACGACGAAGGCAAGCTGGAAGACCGCCCCGTCAACACCGCCGCGACCGCCTTCGTCCGCGCCCTCCGACCCCTGTTCAGCAAGCAGATCCACGGCTCGGCGATGGTGGTGGCGCGGGACGGCTCCCGGAACACGGATCTGTCGAAATCACAGGACGCAGAGGTTGTCCGGCTTCTGCCGGAGTCACCGGAAGGCGAGGCCAGCGGAACGGAGCCGAAGAAGAAGCGCTTCTGGCAACGGTAGCGCGCTAGATGATCCAGGCTGCCGCGTCGGCCAGCGCCTGAACACGCGGCCGAACTCGCCGAGCTGCCGATAACGCATCCCCTGCTTTGCATTTCTCCGGTCGGTTTTCGGTTCGTTCCCCTCGGTCGCGTCGGCAGGGCTTTGCCTACAGTGCCGGTTCTCGGGAGTCAAGTTCGCGCTGTACGCAGCCGCCACCTGCCCGCCTGACCGCAAGCGCGCGGACTTTACTCCCGGGGTTCGGCGCTGTACCCCTTGGGGCTGACGACGCGACCGTGGGGAACGGACCGCAACCACCTCAGGGACCGCCGCCGCTGAGACTGACTTGGCCACCCTATGGAATTGCGCCAGTTCCCCGAGGGAGCCAAGAGCCCCCGCCGGAGGTGCCGGCTCTTCACCATAGCTCTTGACCTTGATCTTGCAGTTGATCTTGCCCTTGATCTGGCTCTTGTTCCGACTTGCCGGAGTTGAAGAGGCCTGAGGTGTGGCGGGGTTGTGAACACGGGAACCGGCAGCCGACCGACACACCCGCCGACCCGAACCCCGAACCGGCACAACTATTACCGAAGGCCGTAAAAAGCTTTGAAGCCCACAACCCAACCGCAACCCGGCTCGAAAACCTCTCGGCTCGAAAACCTCCCGGCTCGAAGACCCACCTCGAAGACCCACCTCGAAGACCCACCTCATAAACTCCCCACCCCACAAACGCAAAGCATCCGAACCTCGAACAGCCCTAGTCGCCAGCGGCCGGTGCAGACGCTGAGGCCGGAGCCGGAGCCGGGACTGAAGCCGAAGCCGGCGCCGGGACTGAAACCGGAGCCGGCGCCGGGACTGAGGCCGGAGCCTGCGCCGGGACTGAGGCCGGAGCCTGCGCCGGGACTGAGGCCGGAGCCTGCGCCGGGACTGAGGCCGGAGCCTGCGTTGAGGCTGACGCTGAGGCCGGAGCCGGGACTGAAGCCGGGACTGAAGCCGAAGCCGGAGCCGGGACTGAAACCGGAGCCAGCGCTGAGTCTGAGTCTGAGGCCGGAGCAAGAACCGCACCCGCATCCGAACCCGCATCCGAACCCGCATCCGAACCCGCACCCGAACCCGCACCCGAACC
>NZ_JAAFZA010000162.1 GCF_015356865.1 Catenulispora pinisilvae | reverse complement strand
GCTCGGAGATGTCTATAAGAGACAGCCCACAAACACCCCCACCCCCAGCGTCGTAGGACCCTGATTCACGGCCATGACATATGCCGCACACCGTGAAAATCCCGAATCACCCCATCATCGAGCTTTGATTCACGAGAACCAGGGAAAGTGCCATGGGACCCCTTTCACCCGCATTCGAGAGGATCAGCCATGGCGAAAATGCGCACCTTCACCGCCGCCCTCGCGGCGCTGACCTGCACGGCCCTCACGCTGGCGGGATGCAGCTCCGGGGGTGGGGGCGGCGGCAAGGCTACGAGTGGGCCGATCAAGATCTGGTACTCCAACAACGCGCAGGAGGTTTCGTGGGGGAAGGCGACGGTGGCGTTGTGGAACAAGGCGCATCCCAGTGAGCAGGTCAGTGGTGAGGAGATTCCGGCGGGTAGCAGTTCGGAGGAGGTCGTCACGGCTGCGATCGCTGCGGGGAACGCGCCGTGTCTGGTGTTCAACGGTTCGCCGTCGGCGATCTCGGGGTGGGTGAAGCAGGGCGGGCTGGTGCCGCTGAACGACTTCCCCGATGGGGTCTCCTACATCGAGGGGCGGACCGGGGCCGCGGTGGCCAGCGAGTATAAGAGCTCTGATGGGAAGTACTACCAGCTGCCGTGGAAGAGCAATCCGGTGATGATCTTCTACAACAAGGACATGTTCAAGGCTGCCGGGCTGGATCCGGACCATCCGGCGCTGTCCACGTACGCCGACTTCCAGGCCGCCGCGCAGAAGCTGGTCGGGTCCGGGGTCGCGCAGTACGCCATCGCGCCGGCGCCGACCAACGAGTTCTACCAGAACTGGTACGACTACTACCCGCTCTACATCGCCGAGAGCGGCGGTCAGCCCCTGGTGGCGAACGGCAAGGCCACGTTCGACGACGCCGCGGGGCAGGCCGTCGCCGACTTCTGGGCCGGTGTCTACGCGAAGAACCAGGCGCCGAAGGAGAAGTACAACGGCGACGCCTTCGTGGATAAGAAGGCTGCGATGGCGATCGTCGGGCCATGGGCGATCGCGACCTACACGGGCAAGGTGAACTGGGGCGCGGTGCCGGTGCCGACGTCCGCCGGGATGCCGGCCGACCAGATCCACACCTTCGCCGACTCCAAGACCGTGTCGGTCTTCACCGCGTGCAAGAACCGGCAGACCGCCTGGGACTTCCTGAAGTTCGCCACCGATCAGGACAACGACGGCACCCTGCTGAGCATGACCGGCCAGATGCCGCTGCGCACCGACCTGCCGACCACGTACGCGTCCTACTTCAGCGCCAACCCCGAGTACACGCTGTTCGCGCAGCAGGCGAGCCGCACGGTGGAGGTGCCCAACGTCGCCAACGGGGTGACCATGTGGCAGGACTTCCGCAACGGCTATCTGAAGTCGGTGGTCTTCGGCCAACAGCCGACCACCCAGTGGCTGCACAGCGCGGCGAGCACCGTCGTCTCCGACATCGGCAAGTAGGCCGCGCCGATGTCAGCCATGGAACACGGGGGACATGGGGAACACGGGGAACGTGGCGAACGCGCGGAGCCCGCAGAACCCGCGAGGCCAGCCAAGCCAGCGAAACCTACTAAGGCCGCGAAACCCGCGAGACGCGGGCGAGGAGGGCCGCGCTCGAAGACCATGATCGGGCTGTACCTGACGGCGCCCTACCTGGTCTACCTAGTCATCGTCTACGCCGTACCGATCATCCAGGGCTTCCGGATCTCCGTCCTGGACTACGTATACGCCGCGCCCGGCGCATCAGTGCCGCAACCGTTCGTCGGTCTGAAGAACTACCGCAAGGCGCTGTCCGATCCGCTGCTGCGCCGCTCGTTCTTGAACATCCTGGAGTTCCTGGCCATCAACGTGCCGCTGACCGTGATCCTGGGCATGACGCTGGCCGCGGTGCTGGCGAAGCTGAGCCGGATGAAGACGTTCTTCCGCTCGGCGTTCTTCGTCCCCTATGTCACCGCCAGCATCGCGGTGATCGGCGTCTGGTACTTCCTGTTCAGCCAGGGCGGCCTGATCGACCACGTGCTGGGCAGCTGGGCGCCGAACCCGTCCTGGCTGGTCAACTCCAAGCTGGCGATGGTCGTGATCGCGTTGGAGGTGACCTGGAAGCAGCTCGGTTTCTACGTCCTGCTCTACCTCGCCGGGGTGTTGTTGATCCCTGATTCGCTGTATGAGGCGGCGAGCATCGACGGGGCCGGGCCGGTGCGGCAGTTCCGGGCGATCACCGTGCCGGCGTTGCGCAACATCACCATCCTGGTCACCACGCTGGCGCTGATCGTCGGCGCCAACCTGTTCGCCGAGCCCTATCTGCTCACCGGGGGCGGCGGTCCGAACGGCGCGACCATGTCGCCGGCGCTGCTGATTTACCAGAAGGGTGTGGAGCAGGGCGAGCCGGGTGTCGGCGCGGCCATCGGCGTCCTGCTGACGCTGTTCATCCTGCTGGTCGCCGGGGCCGGGGCCGGCGCGCGCCGGCTGGTCCAGGCCAGGGAGGCGGCATGAGGAACGGACAGTACGGCAGGACCCTGCGACGGCTGACGACGTACGGCTTCGTCACCCTCGGCGCGCTGGCGAGTATCTTCCCGCTCTACTACATGGTGGTCGGCTCGTTGCAGCTGCGGGCGGACAGCGCCTTCAGTGGTCTGATTCCGAAGGCCGGCAACCTGGGGTTGCAGAACTACCGCGATGTCAACAAGGCGATCTCGCTGCTGCCCTCGCTGGGGAACTCGGCGATCTTCACGCTCGGCACGGTGGTGCTGACCATCGTGGTCGGGCTGCCGGCCGGCTACGCGCTGGCCCGGCTGCGGTTCCCGGGCAAGCCGGCGGTGGCCGGCGGGCTGATCCTGGTGCTGGTGCTGCCGTTCCAGGTGATGATGATCCCGCTGTACATCCTGGCGGTCCGGGACTACGGGCTGGCCGACAACTACCTCGGGATGATCCTGCCGTTCGCGGTCAATCCGGCGGCGGTGCTGATCTTCCGGCAGTTCTTCATCTCGCTGCCGGACGAGCTGTTCGACGCCGCTCACATCGACGGCGCCGGGGAGGTGCGCACGCTGCTGTTGGTCGCCGCGCCGCTGACCAAGCCGGCCATCCTGACCGCGTCGGTGATCACGTTCATCGGGCCGTGGAACGAGTTCCTGTGGCCGTTCCTGATCACCAAGAAGCATTCGATGCAGCCGCTGGCGGTCTCGCTCGGCGAGTACGTGTCGACGAACGCGGCCACCGCGGCCAATCCGTACGGCGTGATCCTGGCCGGCGCGTGCGTGTTGGCGGTGCCGGTGATCGCGCTGTTCTTGGTGGCTCAGCGGTACTTCACGTCGGCGGCCCTGGGGAGCGGGGTGAAGGAGTGAGGCGGGACCGGTAGCTTTCGGGGCATGGCTGACGATCCTCAGAGCGCTGAGTTCCACTGGGCGGACGAAGACGCGCTGGCGACGGCCGGGTGGACGGCGGATTGGGCGAGCGGCCAGCCGGTCGACCCCCGGCTCCGGTGCGTCCTCGCCGATCCCGTCGGTGACGTGACCGCCGTCGCGACGGCGGTGGTCGGCGGCCGCCCGATCGCGGTGACCGGGGGCTGGCACAGCGCGGTGCGCAGGTGGGACCTGGCCACCGGCGAGCAGATCGGCGATCCGCTGACCGGCCACACCGCGGCGGTGCGCGCGGTGGCGACGACGGTGATCGACGGCCGCCCGGTCGCCGTCACCGGCAGCGCCGACGGGACGGTGCGCAGGTGGGACCTGGCCACCGGCGAGCAGATCGGCGAGCCGCTGACCGGCCACCGCGCCGAGCCGTATGCGTTGTCGATGTCGGTGACGACGGCGGTCGTGGACGGCACGCCCGTCGCCGTCGTCGCCTATGGCACCGACAACTCGCGACTGCGGGCGTGGGACCTGGCCACCGGTCGGCAGTTGTGGGAGCCCCAGACCGGTCCCTACACGGTGTGGGGCCTGGCGACAGCGGTGGCGGCGGGCCGCCCGATCGCCGTGGGTGCCAACGGCGACGACGCGATCTCCGTGCGGGACCTGGCGACCGGTCAGGTGATCGACGAGTTCTGGGTCGCAAACCGGGCAGAGGATGTGCGCGCGGTGGCCACGGCGGTGGTGGACGGCTGGCCGATCGCGGTCACCGGCAGCGCCGACGGGGTGGTCCGCAGGTGGGATCTGATCCTGGCCGAGCAGATCGGCGAGCCCGCCGAGGGCCACACCGAAGGGGTGCGGGCGATGGCGACGGCGGTGGTGGACGGCCGTCCGGTCGCCGTGACCGGCGGCCTGGACGGGACGGTGCGGGTGTGGGATCTGGCCACCGGCCGTCCGGTCGGGGAGCCCATCGAGGGTCACCTCGACGGGGTGGCCGGCGTGGCCACGGCGGTGGTGGACGGCTCGCCGGTCGCCGTCACCGTGACCGGCGGCGAGAGGCGTGCCGTGGGGGTGTGGAGTCTGACCGCCGACCGATCGCCGTGACCGGCGGCGCCTGCTCAACCGCCACTCGGCAGCGGCGCCGCGCAGGCCCAGTGCTCGACGAGCAAGCTGTCGACGACGCGCACCATGTCGATACCGGTGATCTCGAAGCGCTCCCCGGTCGGGGCGGCGCCGAAGAGGTCACCGGTGTGGGTGCCGCGGATCGTGTAGCGGTTGGCGACCCACTCGCCGCTCTCCACGCTCTGCTCGGTGATCACCTCCAGGTCCGGGCAGCCGGCGCGCATCGCCGCCCATTTGCGCCGCCAGTCCTCGCCGGTGGCCGGGCGGCCCTGGTCCAGGGAATTCGGGGCCAGCCAGCGCAGGCCGCCCTCCGGATCGTCCGTGTCCCGGCTGCCGATGATCGCCTGCACCACGGCGGCCGGTCCCTTGACGTCGGTCATGAGTGCTCCTCTCGGGAAACGGGGAGTTGTCCCCGGTTGCCTTCGAGCCGAGGATATGGGGACTCGTCCCCGGTTGGCAACTACCATGGCCGCATGACATCCCCACCGCCGCTCCGGGCCGACGCGCGGCGCAACCGCGAACGCCTGATGGCCGCCGCCGAGTCGGTCCTCAACGAACGCGGCGTGACGGCCTCGCTCGACGACATCGCCAAGGCGGCCGGGGTCGGGAACGCCACGCTCTACCGGCACTTCCCGTCCCGGGAGCAGCTGATCGAGGCCGTGTACGACCAGCGGATCCGCGCGCTGTGCGAGCGTGCGACCGCGCTCGCGGCGACGCCGGAGCCCGGCCAGGCGCTCCTGACCTGGTTGCACAAACTGGTCGTGCACATCACCACGAGCCGGGTATTGGCTGAGGCGTTCGATGCCGAGCACAAGAGCTCCGCGGACGCAGCGGACTCCGAGGACTCCGAAGACGCGGAGCCGCCGCAGATCGCCGCCTGGCACCGCGCCATCTTCGCGGCCGCCGCTCCGCTCCTCGCGGCCGCGCAGGACGCCGGCGCGGTCCGCCGCGACCTCGACATCGTCGAGTTGCTGTCCCTCACCACCGCCGTCGCGCGCGCCGGCGGCCCGGCGCGGGCCGACCGTTTTCTCGGCGTTTTGCTGGACGGCGTCGTGCCGCGCTGACGGTGCGGCGGCGCCAGCCCGGCGTCGCCCGGCGTCGGCCGCGAATCAGGCCTCGGACTTCAGTCTCGATCTTCGGCTTCGACCTGGTCTTTCAGTCCGCGGCTGAACTCTCAGAATCCTGAAGAAGATGGGCGAGTGCCGTCCTTGACGAAACGTTCAATTTTCTGTAGATGCGGGCCAGGTGGGTCTCCACCGTGCGATGGCTGAGGAACAGTTCCTCGGCGATCGCGCGGCTGCGGCGGCCGGTGGCGACCAGGGCCGCTATCTCCTGTTCGCGGCGGGTCAGCAGGCCGCGGACGTCGGACTGGAGCGAGGGCGCGGGCAGCGGCGTGAGGGTCGGGGCGGGGGTGCCGGTGAGGATCGGGCTGCGTTCCGGGGCCGGGGCGCCGAGCAGCTTGGCGCGGATGTCGGTGATCTCCTCCTCGATCCGCAGCGCGCCGTGGATACGGGCCACCTCCTGGGCGGCGTCCAGCCAGGAGCTCGCGACCACCGGGCCCAGGGCCAGGGCGGCCGAGCCGCTGCCGGCGGCCAGGGTCCAGGCGTGCTGCACCGGACGGTTGGCGCGGCGGAAGCCGAGGGCGGACTGCTCGAAGAGTTTGGCCGCGGTGTCGTGGTCGCCTTCGGCGGCGTGCAGGGCGGCCTGAGCCCGGATCACGTACGCGCGTTGCACCGACAGCCCCGAGGCCTCGGCCGCCTCGTCGGCGTCCAACGCCGCCTGCCGGGCCAGTTCGGCCCGGCCGGAGCGCAGGGCGGCCGTGGACAGCATCGACAGCAGCATCGGGCGGTAGGCCGGTTGCAGGTTGCGCAGATCCGGGCCGCCGCCGCCTTCCAGCAGCGCGTCGACGCAGCCGGCGGCGTCGCCGCTGACCATGCGGACCAGGGCCAGCTGCATCGCCGCCGAGCCGGACCACCAGCCGTTGCCGGGGCGGGCGGTGCGGACCGCGCGCTCGGCGGCGGCGACCACCTCCTGCCCCTCGGCGCGCGGCCGGGACCAGATCATCGCCCCGACCCGCAGCGCCTCGCTCATGCTGACGCCGTCGCCGGCGCCGGTGGCGCGGGCCACCCGGCCGGCTTCCTCGGCCCGTTGCTCGGCGCGCAGCAGGTTGCCGGTCTGCTGGTCGATGAAGGCCAGGCCGAGCAGGACGTTGAGTTTCATCTGCTGCGGGCCGCCCTTGCGGGCGATGGTCAGGCAGCGGCGCAGGTGCCGGGAGGCCGCGGTGTAGCCCTCCATGAACATCTCGCCGCAGCCGAGCATGGCCAGCAGTTCGGGGTTGCGGGCGGCGGTGGCGTCCGGGAGGCCGTCGACCAGCCGGGCGCTCTCGACCAGCGCCGGGATCGCGGCGGCGGTCTCGCCGAGGAAGGCGTCGCCGAAAGCGGCCAGGACCCGGACCGCGGCGGCGGCGCGGGCTTCGGGGGCGGACGGTATATCGATCAAATAGGTGTCGACGTCGTGTGATGCTCCGAGTGATCCGGCCGCAGATGGGGCGGCTGCGGCGGATCGGCTGGAGTCGGCGGGGGCGAAGGATCGGCCGGCGTCGGCGGCGGCCACGGATAGCCCGGGGTCGGCGGCGGCCGCCTCGGAGGCGGCCTTCACCGCCGCGGCGACCTCCTGCACGACCGGGCGCGCCAAGGCGAACGTGCCGCGATACAGGTGCAGCACCCCGTACTCGAAGGCGAGCTCGGCGGCGTCGGCGGTGAGCGGCCGGGGCAGCGCCTCGACCGCGGCGCTGGCCACCGCCGAGGCCTCGTCGTAGCGGCCCAGTTGGCGTTCGGCGGCGACCCGCATCGCGTAGGCGCGCTGGCGCAGCGGGCCGGTCAGCCAGGTGTCGTCGCGCAGCACGTCGTGGGCCAGCGCGCGGGCCTCCTCGAAACGGCCGGCGGCGGACAGGGCGCGGCAGCATTCGAGCATCAGCGCGTCACGCTCGGCGCTGGGCCGCTCCCCCACCGGGGTCTGGAGCGCCAGACGCAGCCAGCGCACCGCGGTCTCGGGCGCGTCGGGCAGGATCTCGCTGGCGCCGCGGGCCAGCAGCGGGGCGGCGACCGCGGCGTCGGTGCCGATCAAGTGCTCGGCGTGCCGGGCCAGGTCGACGGCGGCCGCGCCGCGCGCCTTAAGAAGGTCCAGCGCGCGCTGGTGGGCGGCGAGCAGGGTGGGCAGCGGCGCGCGTTCGTGGGCGACGTGGCCGAGCAGCGGGTGCCGGAAGGCGAAGCGCGCGCCGGGGGCGACGTGCCGGATCACGTCGGCGCGCACCAGATCGTCCAGCGCGTCCAGGATCCCGGCGAGTTCGAGCCCGGCGGGCGTGGACGCACACAGCGCGGCGACCTCTTCGGGGCGGAACGGGCCGCCGAGCACCGCGGCCGCGCTGACCACGGCGGTCTCGGCGGGACTGAGCGCGTCGAGTTCGGCGGCCATCGAGGCGCCCTCGCGCAGCAGCGCGCCGGTGTCCTCGCCGGGGCTGTCCGGCCACAGTTCCGGACGCCAGCCGGCGGCGGTGAGCACCCGCAGGTTGCGCGGGTTGCCGTCGGCGGCGGTACGGATCTGCTCCAGGTAGGCGGGGTCCAGCGCGGTGTTGCCGGACCAGGCCGACAGCAGCTGGTTGACCGCCGTGATGTCGAGCGCGTCCAGCTCGACCCGGACCACGGTGCCGGTGCGGGAGCCGTCGTCGAGGGCTTCCAGCAGGACCGAGCCGGTGCGCCGCGGGCAGTGCCCGATGGCCATCAGCAGGGGACCTGGGACCGGGGTGCGGATCAGCCGGGCCAGCAGCCGGGTGGAGTCCTCGTCGGCGAGGTGGACGTCGTCGAAGATGACCGCGCCGCCGACCCCGACCGGGTCGGCGGCCCAGTCGGCCAGCCCGGCGCGGATCCGGCGGAAGACTTCGTCGTCGTCGCTCTCGGTCAGGTCCGGGGCCGGTACGTCGGCCCAGGCGTCGCGGAACAGCTGACGGGCGATGGTGTTGCCGCGCAGCCCGTTGGACCGGGCCACGCGGGCGCCCTGACCCGAGGCGAGCTGGGCGATCCGCCCGAGCAGCCGGGTCTTGCCCATGCCCGGGTCGCCGGCGATCTCCAGCACCGCGCCCCGGCCGGACGCGAGCGCGGCGAAGGCCTCGGCCATCCGCTCGGCCTGGGCTTCCCGCCCGACCAAGGCCTGCCATGCCTGTGGCGACCCGATGGCCAGCACATGTACCTCCCCCAAGGTGGTCGACCCCTGACGCTCCGAGGGACAACAGAGCATTTTTTACTTCACAAGGTCTTCAGTGAGACTGTACCCAGCCCCGGTGACGGAGACCTTTCATTCTGTTTTATTTGTCGCTGACGACGCCAGTCGGCTCACCAGCGGAGATGAACGGGCATGGCCGCGACGTGCCCTCGGACGGCGGTGACGCGGGGTCTCGAGTGTAGGTACTACTGACGCGTAGGGGTAGGTAGTACTGACCTCTCGGCGTAGGTACCCGCATCTCAAGAGGCAGTAGCGGGTTACGTAGTTTTACCGACGACGCGTCGTCTAAGGGTGATGACACTTGGTGCTGCGTCGGCGTCGGCGTGGTTCTCACAGCGGGCCGACGCCGACGATGACGGACCCCCACCGCCGCCGCGATCCGGTCTATACCACCGGGCCGCATCCGCCCCCGAGCACCTTGAGAGGCGAGCCATGGAGCCCACGCGCGTCCGCGCCGAGCAGGAGTCGGCACGTATCCCCGTCAGCGTCGTGGAGGACCACCCCTTGTACCGCGACGCCCTCACCCGGCTGTTCGACGAGGCCGGGGACATGGACGTCGACGTGGTCGCCGGCAGCGTCGGCAAGTTCGTCGCCTGCCGGCCGCGCCGGGACGGGATCGTGATCCTGGACCTGACGCTGCCCGGCGTGAAGGGCGCGGCGGCGGTGCTGCAGATCAACGGCATGGGCAACCGGGTGCTGGTGGTCTCCGGCGAGGCCGCGAAGTCCGACGTGCTCGGCGCGATCTCGGCCGGCGCCCGCGGCTTCCTGTCCAAGGAGTCCGAGGGCACGGAGATCCTGCGCGCGGTGCGGGAGATAGCGGCCGGCAACAGCTACGTCTCGCCGACGCTGGCCTCGATCGTGCTCACCACCGAGCAGAACCGGCAGGCCGGTCCGCGCCTGGAGCTGTCCGGCCAGGAGAAGCAGGTGCTGCGGCTGGTCGCGGCCGGTGAGCGGGACCGGGACATCGCGATGGCGATGGGGATCAGCGTACGGACCGTGCGCTCCTACCTGGACCGGATCCGCGACAAGATCGGCGCGCGCCGCCGGGCGGACATGACGCGGGCCGCGATCGAGCTCGGCGTGCTCGCCGAGTCGGCGGCGTGCTGAGGGTCGCGCAGGCGGCGGGAAGGGTTGCCGAGCTTGGGGGGATCCGAGCACTGGCGGCGCGCGGTCGGCGGCGCGAGGACAGAACCGAATACGTCATAGCGATTCCCCTGGCGTTCCAGATCGGTGTGCTTCCCGCCGCCGCGCTGGTGTACGTGGGGAGCTTCGGGGGTTCGGGCAGCGCGGCGGTGCTGGGGCTGACCGCGGCCCTGGTCCTGGCCTCGGTCGGCCTCGGGTTCGGTGCGGTGCGCGGGGTCCCGGTGCGGGCGTTGGCGCTGGCGGACACCGTCGCGGCGATCGCGGGGAATCTGGCGATGAGCACGGTTCCGGGTCCTTCGGCCCGTGCGGTCGAGGTGTCCTGGCAGTACTTCGCGGGCTGCGTCGCCTTGTGGACGCTGCTGCGCGGCGTCGCCGGCGGGCTCGGCGCGGCCGCGCTCGGGACCGCGCTGCGGTTGGCGATGTTCGCGGGCGCGGGCGCGCCGGTGGCGACCGCCACGCTGCTCGGCGATGTCGCGGTGTTGTTGGTCGCCGTGTCGGTGTCGGCCGGGGTCCTGTTGGTGCTGGACCGCGACGCCGAACGGCTGCGGACCGGGGTGCGCAGATCGTTGCACGACACGGTGTTGCAGACCCTGGAAGCGATCGCGCTGACGCTGCCGGGCGACGCGGACAACGCGGCGCGGCGGCTGCGGGAGGTGCGCGCGGTCGCGCACGCGGAGGCGGTCGCGCTGCGCCGCGAGCTGTCGCGGCGCTACGAGGCCCGCACGACGCCGGGCGTCGTCGAGGGTCTGATCGGGCTCGGTTCCGAACTGGCTCGGGACGGGCTGCGCATGCGCCTGGACGCGGCCGAGGGTGTGGACGGCGCGGACGGCGACGACGGGCTGACCGCGCAGCGCCGGGCCGCGGTGCTGGCCGCGGCGCGCGAGGCCCTTCGCAATGTCCTGAAACACTCCGGGGTCGGCGAGGCCCTGGTCCGGGTCTGGGACGAGCCGGACGGCCTGACCGTGGTGGTGCGCGACTTCGGGGTCGGATTCGACCCGGCGGCGCACCGGCCCGGGTTCGGTCTGAGCCAGTCGATCGCGGCCCGGATGGCCGAGGTCGGCGGGACCGCGACGGTCGGATCGCGGGTGGGCAACGGCACGTCGGTGACGCTGTGGGTGCCCGCGGCGGGCGAAGCGGCACACAGCTGAGATGAAAGTCAGCCCTTGGAACATCCATCAGGGCTGATATAGGATCAGCCCATGAAGCAGGTCACTTTACGACCCGCCGGGGGCTTGGGGTACTTGAAGGCGATCATCGTCTTCGCTGACCTGGCATTCCTCGGCCTCCCCTTCCTGGTCGCGTCCACCCACCAGAACGCCGTGATCATCGCGATCATCGCCGTGGTCTCCGTGGTGTGCATCGCCGCGGGCACGTTCCTGGGCTGGCTGGGCCTGAACATGCGGATCGAGATCGAGCCGGACGCCGTACGGATCTACTACTTCTGGCCGGTGCCCGGTGTCCTCCCGAGGGAGGCGATCACCGACGTGCAGACCACGCGGATGAACAACGGCAGGTCCTACGCTCCGAGCCTGTCGCTGGTCGGCGATCAGTACCGACTTCTCCTCCCGTTGAGCGCGCGGAGCGAGTATCAGGCGCAGGAACAGGTCGAGAAGCTCAAGCAGGCGCTGCGGGATGTCGCGCCGGTTGATCTGAGCGCTCGGTAGGGGCCGGGCTCGCATGGAACAGATCACGCTGCGACCGCCCCGAAGCAAGCCGTACCTATTGTTGGTGTTCGCGGTCCTCATTGACCTGCTTTACCTCGCGTTCCCCTTCTGGATCGCCGCCATCCACATGGGCGTCCTGATCACCGTCATCTTCGCCCTGGCCTCCGCGGCGATGATCGTGGGGACCACGTTCCTCGGCTGGCTGGGCCTGAACATGCGGGTCGAGGTCGAGCCGGACGCCGTGCGGATCTACTACTTCCGGCTCATGCCCGTCATCATCGCGCGCGGGACGATCACGGACGTGAAGACGGTCAAGGTCGGGAACTCCTACGCCCCGGGCCTGCATGTCGACGACGGCCGGACCCTGAACATGCGTCCGCTCGCCAAGCCGACCCCCGCTCAGGCAGCGGCCGAGGTCGTGAGGCTGAAGCAGGCGCTGCAGGACGTCGCCCCGTTTGATCTGAGCACTCAGTAGGGTTGGGCCGGCGGTGCTCCGCTGCCGCCGATCGAGCCCGGGTGCGAGGAGGACGCCGTGGTGACTGTGATGGCGTGGTGACCGTGGCCGTGGTCGAGCACGAGCTGTCCGAGCCGTCGGAAGCAGTGCTCTGCGAACCGGACGGCGGGAGCGAGGTCGCCGACACTCTGCTCGGGAAGCAGGCGTGGCCGCACGTGCTCAGCACGCTGCGCGGAGACTGACCGGAATCAGCGCATGTGCTCAGTGTGCTGCGGAAAGCCTGACCGGAGTCAGGCCGCCGCCCGGATCAGCTCAGCTCCCGGCCGCCATCGGCTTCTGCGCATCCGCCTCGTCCAGCGCGGGACCGGTGGGCAGCAGGCCCAGCGCGGTCGGCAGCAGCGTCGAGGTCGGGGCGTTGGCGTAGCCGAGTGCCGAGCGGGCCGAGCCGTCGGTGAGCGGGTACTTCGTGCCGGCGTCGGTGATGAGGTAGACCAGGCCGGCCTGGGCGCCGGGCGGGGTCGGGGCGGTGGCCAGCGCGGCGGTGCCCGGTGCCAGGTAGACCTCGTCGGCGGTGGTGCCGCCTTGGGCGACGCCGGTGGGGACCGTGCGGGCGCCGGCCGGGA
The DNA here is from genome assembly GCF_015356865.1 of Catenulispora pinisilvae. GTDB lineage: Bacteria > Actinomycetota > Actinomycetes > Streptomycetales > Catenulisporaceae > Catenulispora > Catenulispora pinisilvae. The sequence continues at coordinate 11,384 of NZ_JAAFZA010000162.1, read as the reverse complement.
GGGGCAGGGCCACGCCCAGGCCGATCTGCGAGGGGTCCTTACCGTCGCCGACCGCGCAGACCACTGCCAAGCCGCCTCCGGCCGCGGCCGGGCTGGGCACGCCGGCGGGGTAGCCGGTGGCGTCCTCGCCGGTCGGGACGGTGGGGGTGGCCGCGACATCGGCCACTGACACCTGCTTGGCCGCCTGCATGCCGTCGCTGTAGGCGGCGGCGTTCGCGGTGTTCGCCAGGACCAGGGCCGCCTCGATCTGGGAGATGGGCTCCAGGCCGCCGGCCCGGACCAGGTAGTAGCCGGTCTTGCCGGCCACCGCGTTGTCGGCGGTGATGACCTCGCCGACCTTGGTCTTCGCCCCGGCGACGCGCGGCCCCGGGGTGCCGACGTCCGGGACCGCCACCAGGGCCAGGTCGCGGCCGGAGGGGACGGCGGTGAGCCAGCTCGCCGCGACCGGCAGGACCGGGACGTTCTGGTAGCCCAGGGCGATCAGGGTGTGGTCGTCGGCGAGCTTGTACTTCAGGCCGGCGGTGAGCAGGTAGCGGTCGCCCTTGGGGGTCTGGACCACCAGGCCGTGGCCGTCCGGGATGGGTGTCATGCCGCTGAGGGTCGCCGCCGCGTCGGTGGTGTGGACCAGCAGCAGGGCGCCGACCGGGCCGGTCTGCTTCGGGAGGTCGGAGCTGGCGCGGGAACAGGCCACGGGATCCGGGTCGGCGATCACGCTGGTCGGGTCCGGGAGCGTGTCCGGGGCGTTGGGGATGCCCATGGTGGCCCCGCGCGGGGCCTTGCTCAGCAGGTTCGCCGCGACCGTCACGGACTTGGTGCTGCCGGCCAGCAGCCGGGCCGAGGCCAGGTTGGTCACCGGGTGCAGGTCGCCGTTGTTGTCCAGCACATAGCGGCCGCCGCCGTCCTGTTCCAGGATCACCAGGCCGGTGTGCTGCCAGTCCGGGGGCGGGCTCGGCGCCATCATGCCGGACACGCCGAAGCCCGCGGCGGTCAGCATGGTCGCCACGCTGCCCAGGACCGTGCCCATCACCAGCCGGCGATGCGGCGGGGTCGGGTGGTTGGGGTCGGAGGTGACCAAGGCGGACACCAGCCGCCGTCGGAGGAACTGGTACGCCTGGATCTGGTCCCGCTCAGTCCACACTGCGCGCCCCGGTATTTCTCGTGATCGGCAATCATCGGCCCGGTTCGCCGGTGGCGATTTCCGCCACTTTCCGAGGGCGGGGCGCTGTACGAACCAGAGCCAGTATACGTATGATAAGCGAGCGCCAAAAGCATATGCGGGGACCGGTTCGCCGTCGAATTCCAGACGCCGCGTCCGGTGGCGCCCGACACATTGTCGTCCGATCCCGCCGGCTCGAAGAAATATGGTGTCCGCGATGAGCAGTCACGCCGCGCCGGCGGCCGAGATCATGGCCCCCCCGTCCCCTGTCCCGGCCGCGATCAGCCGCGCGGCGGCCCCCGACGCGGCCACGGTGCCGCGCGGCGCGGCCGCCCTGGACTGGATCGCGCCGGTGCGCGGCTGGCAGACGGTGGCCTGGGAGGCCGCCGCGCTGGCCGCGGCCGCCGGCTACGGCCACTCCGCCACCACCGAGGGCATCGCCTACGCCGGCGCGGGCGCGCTGGTCGGCATGACCTCCGTGCGCTTCCGGGGCCGGCACCTGGCGCAGTGGACCGACGCCCAGGGCCGTTACCGCTACCGCCGGGTCGCCACCCGCCGCAAGGGCCAAGCCGCCGAGACCACCATGGAACCGCTCGCCACCCTGCTGCCGGACCTGGGCTTGGGCGAGTACGTGGACCGGGCCGGCAACCGCGTGGGCCTGGCGGCCACCGACGGCGGCTGGGTCTCGGCGGTGCGGCTGCGCACGACCGAGGACCCGCACATCGGCGCGCTGCTGGAAGTGCTGCGCGAGGTGTACACGGGTACGACGATCCCGCTGGCCAGCGCGCAGCTGGTGGTGTGGACGGCGCCGCCGCCGGAGGCCGCGCCCCGGCAGCAGGCACAGCAGGGGCAGCCGCAGCAGCAGGCGTCGGGGCCGGTCTCGCCGGACCAGGTGTCGACCAGGACGCTGGCGACGATGCCCGCTCCGATCTCGCCGGACCTGTCCGAGACGATGAGCTTGCCGGCGATGCCCTCGCCCGACCTGTCGGAGACCATGACCATGCAGGCCATGACCGGGTATCAGGGGCATGGCCCGGGATCTGCGCCGCAGCACCAGTCTCAGTCGCAGCCCCAGTCGCAAGCCCAAGCCCAAGCCCAGCCCCAGAGCCTCGCGCCGATGCGCGTGACCTGGCTCGCCCTGCGCTACCGCCCGCGTCAGGCCCCGTACGCGGCCATGGCCCGCGGCGGCGGCGAACTCGGCGCGGCGCGCGCCGTGGCCAGCGCCTCCCTGGGCCTGGTCGCCCGGCTGGACGAGGCCGGCTACGGCGCCGACGCCCTGGACCAGGCCGAACTCGGCCAGGAACTGATGGTCGCGGTCCACGGCGCGGACCCGGCCCCGCCGACGGTCCAGGAGACCTGGCGCGACTGGTCGGCGGGCAGCCTGCGCCAGGTCTGCTACGAACCGCACCACGCCCTGGACCCGGCCGCCCTGCTCGACCGCTGGACCCCCGGCGCGGCCTTCACCTGCGCCTCGTACACGCTGAGCCGCACCGCGCGCGGTCGCGTACGCGCCGAGGCGGCGTTGCGCATCGCCGGGCTGGACGCCGCGAGTCTGGAGCCGCCCTTCCCCGCGGTGCGGGCCAACGGGCGGCACCAGGAGTTCGTGCTGCGGACGATGCCGTTGGCGGTGCATCGGTGAGGTGCCGGTCGGAGTAGTCGAACAGGTGCCGCGACCCCGACCCCGGACCGGAGCTACCGGCCGGCGCCGTCATCGCCACCACCGACATCAGCCGCTAGGACGGGACAACCGGCCGGTCCGCCTGCTCGACCTGAATCCCTGACGCCCCGGGCGCGCCAGCGCCCCGACACCACGCGCCACACATCCCGCATCCCGCACCCACCGCACAAAAACCAAAGGGCCCTGATCAGGAAGAATCTCCCGATCAGGGCCCCGAGCCTTGGGTGGCCGGGTCGCCCGACGGCCCGGCCACCGTCCCCGTCAATCAGTGCTTGATGTGCCCCAGGTGCTCGTACACCCCGAGGGCGACCCCGGCGATCGGCAGCAGGGCCACCACGCTGAGGAATTCGGATACGTCCATGAAGCGGGTCCAGTAGGGGCTGTGCCTGCCCTGGCCGGCGTGTCGGGCGTAGACGAAGCAGCCCAGGCCTGCCAGCGCCAGGACCGAGACGCCGGCCAGGAGCAGTGGTTTCTCGTGCCGGACCACCAGGGAGCCGGCGAGCCAGGTCAGGGCGGTCAGGCCGCTGCCGACCAGGAGGACCCGCTGGATGGTGTCGGTGTAGGAGCGCGAGCGGAGCATCCACACCACGCTCAGCAGGCTGACGAACACCACCGGCCAGGTGCCGGGGGCCCGCAGGGCCGAGACGGCGCCGGCGACCGCGGACAGGCCGAGGGCCGCGAGCAGGCCGGTGAGCATGCGCTGCGCGGTCGTGGTCTGGTGCAGGACGTCGGGGCCGAGGGTCGGCTCCTCGTTCTCCCGGAACGCCGTGATGTCCGAGGGGACCCGGGGCAGTGGGAGGCGGCCCAGGCGCATCGAGAGCATCGGCGCGCCGGCGGCCAGGGCGGTGGCGAACACGGCCAGCACCACGCCGGCGTGCGCGGCGGTGGTGTGGGCCATCCCGACCACCGCGGCCGTGCCGCCGCCGAGGACCGCGGCCCCGGCCAGCGCCCCGAACCAGGCCGAGTAATGCTTCACCGTGACGATCGCCAGGCCGCTGTAGGCGGCCAGGACGGCGAGCCCGAGGGCCGCCGCGCCGCCGTGCAGCGGCCACAGCTTGTGCGGCGGGACCGCTGAGACACCGGTCAACAACGCCGCCGGCAGACCGGCCGCCACGCAGGCGATGGCCGCGCGGCGGTCGTGCTGCACCCGGGCCAGCAGGCCGCCGACCGCCAGCAGGACGACCAGCGCTCCGCCGACCGCGGCCGGGGCCGCGACCTTGCCGGACAGCAGCGCGAACAGCAGGCCGGTGGCGCCGGCCAGGGCCACGGCGCCGCCGGCCACGCCGACCCGGTGCGCGGTGCTCGGCCGCCAGGCGCCGTCGGAGTTCTCCGAGGCGCTGGCGATCGCGTCCACGACGTCGTCGAACAGCAGCGGGGCGCCCTGGCGCTCGCGCGGGACCAGATAGAGGACGTCACCGTCGCGCAGCCCGGAGCCGGCGACGGTGAGCTCGGCCGGCAGCGGGGCGCCGCCGAGCCGGGTCAGGACCCAGCCGGTGTGGCCCGGGCCCACGTGCCGCTGCGCGTCGGAGAGCCGCACCAGCTCCGGGACCAGCTCGGCGAAGGTGCTCTGCACCGGCAGCGCGACGTCGACCCGGGCCCGCGGGCTGACCACGGTGGCGCGCCGGGCCCAGGTCATCCGGTTCGGCATGGCCGCCTGCTCCGGGGACGCCGACCCGGCCATGGTCAGACCACCGCCGGCGGCGTGACTTCCGGCCACGGTCAGCTCCCCGGTGCGGCCTGGGCCGCGTCGATCATCGGCTGGAACTTGCGGCTGCCGGTCTCGGCGACCCGGCGCAGGCCGTCGTTGACGGCCTCCTTGACCAGCTCGCCGAGCTCGTAGGCGTCGTTCTCGCGCATCGCCTGCTCGTCGATGTCGACGCCGATCACCTGGCCGTTGCCGCGCACCGTGACCCGCACCTCGTCCTCGCGGCTGGCCCCGACGACCTCCATCACCTCCAGCTCACGCTGAATGCGCTCGATATCCGCCTGCTGGTCCCGGATACGCTCCATGAGCGCATTCACATTCGTCGAGAAATCGATGCTTTCCATTTACCTTTTACTCCGCCTCCGAGGCGACCGGATCGCGATTGTCAGGAAACGCCGGCCGCGATGTGCTCGTGAACCTGGCTGCCATTCGTCGGGTCGACGAGGGTGACATCCGTCTGGGTGCCGACCGGCATTGTCACGGTGGTGCTGACGCCGTCATAAGTGGTGGTGACGGTGATGTCGCCGGGCGGGGTGGCCGAGGCGGCCGGCGGCGCGGCGGGCGGGGCGACCGGGGCGGTGTGCACCGGCGGGCTGACCGGCTGGGCCACCACCGGGGTGTCGGAGTTGGCCGACGGGTTGACCGCGTTCCAGCCGCTGTTCTGGTCGACCGGCTGCTGGTTGGCCGGCGGGTACTGGTACTGGCCGGTCGTCGGGTTCTGGCCCTGCTGGCCCAGCAGCTGGTTCAGGTTCGGGTACTGCCCCTGCGGGTACTGCTGCCCGGTCGGGTTCTGGCCCGGGATGGTGGCCCCGTTGCCGGTGGTCATGCCCGGCGGGGTGTACGGCACGCCGCCGCCGGTCGGCATGGTGCCGCCGGTCTGCGTCCCGGTGGTCTGGGTCCCGGTCTGCGCCGGGTTCTGGAACTGGGTGCCGATGCCGCTGTTCATCTGGCTCTGGTACTGGCTCAGCGTCGCGGCCGCCGCCGGGTCCTGGCCGCTGCCGGCGACCTGCTGGCCGGTGGTGCTGGCGACCTGCGGCAGGGTCTTGAGCTGGTTGGTCGCCCCGGTGGCGGTCGGGGAGGTGAAGGAGCCGGCCGGCGGGACCGTGGCGCCGTGCGAGCCGGAGCCGATCAGCTTCTCGATGTCACTGATGATCTTGATGACCTCGGTGACCTCCTGCATCAGCTGGCCGCCGCCGAGCGCCGAGAGCATCGCCTCGATGCCGTTGATGAAGGCCCGCAGCGTGGCGCTGACCGAGGTGGACAGCGAGACCGCCGCCGAGTAGGTCCACCAGTTGGAGGACAGCGCGGCGACCGTGGGGTTCACCGCGTTCACCACGGAGGTGTAGGCGGTCTGCGAGGCCTTGATCAGGGTGCTGGAGGTGGTCAGCAGGGTCGAGGAGGTCTGGATGACCTTGACGATCTGCTCGAAGGAGTTCAGGGTGTCCGTGAACTTCTTCACGGCGGTCTCCGAGGCCTGGCCGGACCAGGCCTTCTGCAGCGTCTGGGTGGCGCTGCGGGCCTGGTTGATCAGCGCCAGGAACTGCTCGGCCTGCTTGAGCCGTTGGGCGACCAGCTTCTCGATGCTCTCCGGCGAGCCGGTCGCGATCTGGGCCACGAACGTTCCGGGGCCGCCGCCGTATGCGGTGGCATCCATAGCGCTGGAGTTCGGTATCGTGAACACGTCGCACCGCCTGCCTGGTAGTCGAGGAAGTTGTCACAAGGGTCTTCGATGATGGGCCTTCAGGCTAGAACGGGGCGCCGGTAGGGGTGGACGGCAAAAGTACCCACCTGTCCGGTGCCTCGCGCGCCGTAAATTAAGCCCGCATCTCTACGACCTTTGAAGGATTGCGGGAGTGACCTAGCAGTGATGCCGACCATGACTCCGCCCGCGCGCACCGACCGCCGCGGCGGCGGGTCGCCGAGCGGGGAGATCCAACTGCAGGCGCCGCCGGTCCTGGCCAAGGGCTCGGGCGCGGGGCTGAACCAGCTGATGTTCATGCTGCCGATGATGCTCGGCATGGGCGCCATGTCCTTCTACTCGATGGGCAGCAAGGGCGGTGCGATGACCTATGTCTTCGGCGCCCTGTACGGCAGCACCATGATCGGCATGATCCTGATGTCGGTGACCCGCGGCAGCGCGCAGAAGAAGGCGCAGATCAACAACGAGCGCCGGGACTACCACCGCTACCTGTCCGCGCTGCGCGGCCAGGTCCGGGACGTGGCGGCGGCGCAGCGGGCGACCCTGGTGATCACCCGCCCGGAGCCGGCCGACCTGTGGATGCGGGTCGCGCAGGGCCGGGCCTGGGAGCGCCGGCGCACCGACGACGACTTCGGGCACGCCCGGGTCGGCCGCGGTCCGCAGCGCCTGGCCACCCCGCTGCGCGCGCCGCAGACCGCGCCGCTGGAGGACCTGGACCCGGTGTCCTCGGCTTCGCTGCGACAGTTCATCCGCACCTACATGACGGTGCCGGACCTGCCGGTGGCGCTGTCGCTGAAGGCCTTCGCCTCGGTGTCGGTGACCGGGGAGCGGGAGCTGACCATCCCGTTGGTCAGGGCCCTGATCGGGCAACTGGCCACGTTCCACGGCCCGGAGGACCTGAAGATCGCCTTCTGTCTGGCCGACGACCAGCGCCCGACCTGGGACTGGGCCAAGTGGCTGCCGCACGCGCAGGCCCAGCCGGCCAACTCCGACGCCGTGGGCCCGGCCCGGCTGGCCGCCGGCGACCTGGGCACGCTGGCCGAACTGCTGGACAAGGACCTGGGCACCCGGCCGGCCTTCGGCGCCGGGCGGGCCGGCGGCGTGGAGAACCCGCACCTGCTCATCATCGTGGACGGCGGCCGGACCTACGGCGACACCACGCTGGCCCCGATCTCCGGTCTGCACGCGGTCACGATCATCGACCTGGCAGGTCCCGAGCCCGCCCCGATCGCCCGGCCCAACCAGGGCCGGCTGCACGTCACCGGCGACCGGATGGGCATGGTCGCCGGCGAGGGCAAGGACCGGCACCTGGAGTTCCTGGGGCATCCGGACGCGATGGACGAGGCCAGCGCCGAGGCGCTGGCCCGGCGGCTGGCCGGGGCGTATCAGGGCGCGCCGACCGCCGCGGCCTCGCCGATGTCGGCCAACTTCGGCCTGCCGGACCTGCTGGGCATCGGCGACCCGGAGGAGCTGGACGTGGCCCGGACCTGGCTGCCGCGCTCGGCGCGGGAGCGGCTGCGGGTCCCGATCGGCCTGGACCCGCAGGGCCGGCCGCTGGAGATGGACCTGAAGGAGGCGGCCGAGGACGGGATGGGGCCGCACGGCCTGGTGATCGGCGCGACCGGCTCGGGCAAGAGCGAGCTGTTGCGCACCCTGGTGGCCGGTCTGGTGGCCACCCACTCCTCGGAGACCCTGAACCTGGCGCTGGTCGACTTCAAGGGCGGCGCGACGTTCGCCGGGATGGCCGGCCTGCCGCACGTCTGCGCGGTCATCACCAACCTGGGCGAGGAACTGACCCTGGTGGACCGGATGGCCGACGCCATCAACGGCGAGGTGCTGCGCCGCCAGGAACTGTTGCGGGAGAAGGGCAACTACGCCTCGGTCCGCGACTACGAGCGGGCCCGGGCCACCGGGGCGGACCTGGAGCCGCTGCCGGCCCTGCTGGTCATCATCGACGAGTTCAGCGAGCTGCTGTCGAACCGGCCGGAGATGATCGACCTGTTCGTGATGATCGGGCGGCTGGGCCGGAGCCTGGCGATCCATCTGCTGCTGGCCTCGCAGCGTCTAGAGGAGGGCCGTCTGCGTGGACTGGACGCGCACTTGTCGTATCGGGTCGGTCTGCGCACGTTCTCGGCGGCCGAGAGCCGCGCGGTGCTCGGCGTGCCGGACGCGTACCACCTTCCGTCGGTCCCGGGGTCGGCGTATCTGAAGACGGACACCGAGACGCTGCTGCGGTTCAAGGCGGCGTACGTGTCCGGGCCGATGCCGGCCCGGGCCCGCGGCGCGGCCGGCGGCGGGCGCCGCCGGATCCTGCCGTTCAGCCTGGAGCGGGTGGTCGACCACTCCGCCCCGCCGCCGAGCGCCGAGCCGGACCCGGCCGAGCTGCTGAACCCGGCGATCGGCACCGGGCCGTCGATCATGGACGCGATGGTGTCCCGGCTGGTCGGCAAGGGCCCGGAGGCGCACCAGATCTGGCTGCCGCCGCTGGACGAGCCGCCGGCGCTGAACGAGATCCTGCCCGGCGAGCGCATAGTCATCGACCCGGTGCGCGGGCTGACCCTGTCCGGCTGGGGCGGCCTGGGCCGGCTCACGGTGCCGCTGGCGCTCGTGGACAAGCCGTTCGAGCAACGCCGGGACCAGCTGTGGGTGGACCTGTCGGGCGCGGCCGGGCACGTGATGGTGATCGGCGGCCCGCAGAGCGGCAAGAGCACGATGGTCCGGACCCTGATCGCCTCGCTGGCGCTGACCCACACCCCGGAGGAGGTCCAGTTCTACATCCTGGACACCGGCGGCGGCGCGCAGTCCTCGGTCAGCGGACTGCCGCACGTCAGCGGCTACGCGACCCGGCGCGACGGCGAGCGGGTGCGCCGCATCGTCGGCGAGCTGACCACGCTGCTGGCCGAGCGCGAGCTGCTGTTCGCGCAGTTCTCCGTGGACTCCGCGGCCGGGTTCCGGGGCCGGCGCGCGGAACTGGCTCCCCACGCCAAGGACGGCCGCGCCTTCGGCGACGTCTTCCTGGTCATCGACGACTGGACCACGCTGCGCGCGGACTACGAGGCGCTGGAGGAGCCGATCACCGCGATCGCCCAGCGCGGGCTGGGCTTCGGCATCCACGTGATCATCACCAACAACCGGGCGATGACCGTGCGCCCGGCCATGCGCGACATCATCGGCACCCGGCTGGAGCTGCGCCTGGGCGATCCGGGCGAGTCGCTGGTGGACCGCCGGGCGGCGAACAACGTCCCGGCCGGCCGGCCCGGGCGCGGTCTGACCCCGGACAAGCTGCACTTCCTGGCCGCGCTCCCCCGCGTCGACAGCGGAAGCAGCGCCGAGACGGTCGGGGCCGGCACCGCGGACCTGGTCAAGCAGATCACCGCGGCCTGGCCGGGCCCGGCGGCCCCGCAGGTCCGGATGCTCCCGGCCGAGGTGTCCCCGGCGGAGGTCAGGACCCTGCTGCCGGAGCCGCGGCGCGGCCGGGCGGTGCCGTTCGGGCTGTCCGAGGCCGACCTTCAGCCGGTGTACGTGGACTTCGACGCCGATCCGCACTTCATCGCCTTCGGCGACGTGGAGAGCGGCAAGAGCGGCCTGCTGCGGACCATCGCGGCCGGCATCATGGCCGACTACACGCCGGAAGAGGCCACGATCGCGGTGATCGACTACCGGCGCGGAATGCTGGACGCGGTCACCGGGGAGCACCTGCTCGGCTACGCCGCCGCCGAGCCGGCCACCATCGACATGGTCGGCAACCTCGCCGAGGCGATGCGCCGCCGGCTGCCGGGCCCGGAGGTCACCAACGAACAGCTGCGGGACCACAGCTGGTGGAAGGGCCCACAGCTGTTCGTGCTCATCGACGACTACGAGATGGTCGCCGTCCCCGGCCGCAACCCGTTGGCGCCGCTGCTGGAGTACCTGGCGCAGGCCCGTGACATCGGGCTGCACCTGGTCGTCGCGCGCGGTTCCGGCGGCGCCGGACGCGGCCTGTTCGAGCCGGTCCTGCAGCGACTGCGGGAGCTGGGCTCGCCGGGCCTGGTGATGTCCGGGAGCCGGGACGAGGGGCCGTTGCTGGGCACGGTGAAGCCCAGTGCGCAGCCGGCCGGCCGCGGCGTGCTGGTGCACCGGCGGTCGGGGCAGGTACAGGCGCAGGTGGCGTGGACGCCGCCGGCGCAGTGACATGAACAGCGCAGTGAACATGGTGAACAGATGGCGAACGACCGGCGTGCCGTCGGCGGTGAAGAAGAACACTGACGGCATCCGGTCGGTCACGTGGGTACTTGTGCCGTCGCCCCGACCGGCAGTTATGCCGTGTGGTGGTAGTGCACAGATTCCCTAACGTATCGGTTATCGGCTGGAGGACCTGCTCCGGCCACCCCCCAACCATGGGTTCCCAACAGAAGGAGGTGGCCCTCGTGGCCGGTCCCGGTTTCCTGAGTGATGCCGCTGCGATGACGCAGGCGATCCAGGGCTTCTCAGAGTGTGCCGTCAACGCCAAGAAGACCATGTCCGACCTGGAGAACGAGCTGACCTCGACGCTGGCTCAGTACCAGGGCAGCCAGGCCATTGCCTTCTGGAACCTGCACACCGAGCTGCAGGAGCAGATGACGGTCGCCTCGCGCGAGATCGACGTCATGTCGGACCTGGTGAACAAGGCGTACGGCAACTTCAACGCCGGTGACACCCAGGTGTCGGACACCCTGCGTCAGGTTGCCGGCAGCGCCGGCAACAGCAACAGCATGCTGTCCCGCCTCGGCGGCGTCTGAACCACTCACCATCCACCGATAGAAGAAGGGATCTCCCAGACATGACCGCCGATCAGATCAGCGTCAATTTCGGCGCGCTGCAGTCCAGCGCGGGCACCCTGTCCGCGAAGGCCGCCGCGCTGACCACCTACCTGGAAGAGCTGCTGAGCTCGCTGCAGCCGATGAAGCAGACCTGGGTGGAGTCCGGCTCCTCCTCCGGTATCGCGGCCGACCAGGCCGAGACCAAGCTGCGGGCGGCGACGAACGACATCATCGCCACCATCAACCAGTTCTCGGCGAAGGTCAACGAGGCCCACGACCTGCAGTACTCGCTGGAGCAGCAGAACACGAACTACTTCGCCTGACCGGACCGCCGTCGGGCACGGCGCACCCCCAACCCCGGTGGGACC
>NZ_JAAFZA010000161.1 GCF_015356865.1 Catenulispora pinisilvae | reverse complement strand
CCGTGGGGAACGGACCGCAACCACCCCACAAACCGCAGCCGCTGAGACTCACCCAGCCACCCGAGGGAACCGCGCTAGTTTCCCTGAGGTTGCCGAGGCCCGCCGGAGGCCCGGCCCTTCATCACAGCCCTTGACCTTGACCTTGATCTTCAGCTCTTGATCTTGCTTGTGGCCCTTGATCTCGCGCTTGATCTTGCGCTTGATCTGGCCTGTGCCCTTGTTCTGACTTGCCCGAGTTGAAGAGGCCTGAGATGCGGCGGGGTCGTGAACGCGAAAACCGGCAGCCAACACACAGACTCGCCGACCCGAACCCCGAACCGGCACAACCATGACCGAAGGCCGTAAAAAGCTTTGAAACCCACAAACAAACCGCGACCCGGCCCGCAGAGCCAGCCACCAACAGATCCCGCCCAGCGACCGGCCCGTCGTGAACCACCAGGCAAAGGTCGCCTGACACGGCACTGACACGGAGACCAGATCTGGCTGCGCAGCGCGAACGGCGCCGACTTCCGCCAGCGAAGAACCGGCAAGCGCGCTGAAGATCAAGCCCCTGCGATCGGGAAGAGCTCGGCGAGCGACCTCTGGGCTTCGGCTGGCGAAGCAGCAGCTGGACTCGGCGAATCCACCCTCTGCGATCAGCCGAGCCGCAGCTTCAGTCTTAGCCCGAGCGCCAGCGCCAGCCGCAGCCACCTAGGCCCCAGCCCCAGCTGCCTAAGCCTCAGCCCCAGCCGCAGCCGCCGAAGCCGCAGCCGCCGCCGCCGCCGAAGCCGACCTCGTCACCGGCACCGGCGCCGCCCCGGAATCCGCCGCCGCCGGGTCCTGCACCTTCGCCACCGCCCGGCTTACCACCTGCTGCGTCAGGTCCGGGTCGCCGTCGCCGAAGCCGGTGTCGGCGACGTACAGCAGGGTGCTGTCGACCCGGGTCAGTACCAGGTCCACCTGGGCCGGGAGGTCGTCTATGTCGGCGGTGATGCGGATCGCGGCGCTGGCGTCGCCGGTGGGCGGGAAGGGCAGTTGCGTCACCAGGAAGTCGTAGGTGCTGCCGTCTTTGTCGGTCTCGGTGAGTTTGGTGCAGCTGCGCATCGCCTCGGTGACGGTGGCCAGGAGTCGCTGGGCCGCTTCGGGGGTGGCGAAGCCGGCCAGGCCGGTGGCGATGTTGGGGCCGAACTGGGAGCGGGTGAAGGAGGTGTTGGCGGTGACCAGGGCGCCGGGCGGGTGGCCTTCGGTGTTCATCAGGTCCGTCATCGGGCGGCAGGCGGGGTCGGCGGAGGACATGGTGCCGTTGGCGTCGTCGGTGCCGTCGTCGGTGATGAAGCCCGGTGGCATGTCGGCCAGGGTCAGCAGGCGGGCGTGCAGGTCCGCCGCGGTGGGCCGGGCCGGGGGCGCCGGGTTCGAGGCGGCGGCGGGTTTGGCCGCGCTCTTGCCTGCGCCGCAGCCAGCCGTGGTGGCCAGGGCCACCAGCGCCGCGGCCGCGAGGGCGGCCGTTCGGTCACGAGCCATGGTTCATCGTCCGCCGGGGTCAGGGTCGGGGCCGGTGGGTGGCTTGGTGCGCGGGGCCCTGTCGGTCACTGGGTCTGTCGTCACTCTTCCGGAGCAGTGGTCACCACGATGCCCTCGGGGGTCAGGGCGACGGTGTGCTCCCAGTGTGCGGCGTACGACCCGTCCTTGGCCACGACCGTCCAGTCGTCGGCCAGCACCCGGGTCTTGTTCTTGCCCAGGGTCAGCATCGGCTCGATGGCGATCGCCATGCCGGTGGTCAGGACCGTGCGCTCGCCCCGGACCGGGTAGTTGAACACCATCGGCGCCATGTGCATGGCCGAGCCGATGCCGTGGCCGCCGTAGTCGCGGACGATGCCGTAGCGGCGGGACTGCGCGCGGGTGTAGCCGTCGATCGCGGTGGAGACGTCGTTGAGGGCGATGCCCTCCTTGACCGCGTTGATGCCGGCCCACATCGCCTGCTCGGTGACCCGGGACAGCTCGGCCAGTTCCGGGGCCACCTCGCCGACCGGGACGGTGATCGCCGCGTCCGCGTGCCAGCCCCGGGTGTTCCAGCGGCCGGCCGCGGCCTGGGCCGGGTCGGCCGGGATGATCGCGCCGCAGTCGATGGAGATCAGGTCTCCCTCGCGCAGCGTGCGCGAACCGGGGATGCCGTGCACGATCTCCTCGTTGACCGAGGCGCAGATCGAGCCGGGGAAGTCGCCGTAGCCCAGGAAGGACGGCGCGGCGCCCTGGCTGCGGATGGACTCCTCGGCGATCCGGTCCAGCTCACCGGTGGTGATGCCCGGCCGGACCGCCGAGCGCAGCAGCGCCAGCGTTCCGGAGACGACCAGACCGGCCTGCTTCATCACCTCGAACTGCTCGGCGGTCTTCAGCTCGATGATGCCGTCGTCGTCACCGTGGGCGTGCATGTGTGGGAATTCCTTCGGGACTGCGGGAGGGTACGGCCGGCCGTTGTGCCTCAGCCGCGGGCGGCGTCCACCGCGGCGAACGCGCGGGCGGTGATGACGTCGACCTCGCCGGTGGCGTCGATCGTGGTCAGCACGCCCTGCTCGCGGTAGTAGTCGATGATCGGGGCGGTCTCGGCGGCGTACACCTCCAGGCGGGTGCGCACCACGTCCTCGGCGTCGTCCGAGCGCTGGTAGAGCTCACCACCGCAGATGTCGCACTTGTCGCCGGCCTTGGACGGGCTGTAGTCGACGTGGAAGATGTGCCCGGAGTCGTTGCGGCACAGCCGGCGGCCGGAGATCCGCTTGACCACCTCGCCGTTGTCCACCTCCAGGTCCAGCACGACGTCCAGGTAGGCCTTGCCGGCCGAGGGCGACACGCCGTTGTCGGCCAGGATCTTGTCCAGCTCCTCGGCCTGCGCGACGTTGCGCGGGAAGCCGTCGAGCAGGAAACCGCCCGCCGCGTCCGCCTGGCCGAGCCGGTCGCGGACGATGTCTATGGTGAGCTCGTCCGGCACCAACTGGCCGGCGTCCAGGTACTCCTTGGCCTTCACGCCCAGCGGGGTGCCCTGCGAGATGTTCGCCCGGAAGATGTCACCGGTACTGATCTTCGGTACGCCCAGGTGCGAGGCGATGAACGAGGCCTGCGTGCCCTTGCCCGCCCCCGGCGGTCCGACGAGAACGATACGCACTAGATGAGGAACCCTTCGGCGTCAGTGGGACGGACGGCCGAGTGCCGCCCGCTTCGGGTGAGGCGCGTCGACGCCGTCGTCATCACCGCCGTCACCGCAGGAAGCCTTCGTAGTTGTGCTGCTGGAGCTGCGACTCGATCTGCTTCACGGTCTCCAGGCCCACGCCCACCATGATCAGGATGGTGGTGCCGCCGAACGGGAACTTACCGCTGGCGTGCAGCTCGGCCAGCGCGATCATCGGGATGATCGCGATGATCGACAGGTACAGGGCGCCGGGCCAGGTGACCCGGGTGGAGACGTACTGCAGGTACTCGGCGGTGGGCTTGCCGGCCCGGATGCCCGGGATGAAGCCGCCGTACTTCTTCATGTTGTCCGCGATCTCGTCCGGGACGAAGGTGATCGAGACGTAGAAGAAGGCGAAGCCGAGGATCAGCAGGAAGTAGGCGATGGAGTAGGTCAGCGAGTAGCCGTTGGTACTCATCCCGAACTCCTTGTTCACCCAGTGCGCCCAACCCTTCTGGGCGTTCGGGTTCGTGAAGTTCGCGATCATCAGCGGCAGCTGGAGCAGCGAGGAGGCGAAGATGACCGGGATGACGCCGGCCTGGTTCACCTTCATCGGGATGTAGGTCGAGGACCCGCCGTACATCCGCCTGCCGACCATGCGCTTGGCGTACTGCACCGGGATCCGGCGCTGGCCCTGTTCGACGAAGACCACCGCGCCGACCATGACCATGCCCATCAGCAGCACGCCGAAGAACACCGGCCAGCCGTTCATGGTGGTGCTGGCCTGCTTGATGGACCACAGCGAGGACGGGAAGTTCGCGGTGATCGAGGTGAAGATCAGCAGCGACATGCCGTTGCCGATGCCGCGGTCGGTGATCAGCTCGCCGAGCCACATGATCAGCGTGGTGGCCGCGGTCAGGGTGATCACCATGACGCCCATGCCGGCCCAGTTGACCTTGGTGAAGATCACGTTCGAGCCGGAGCACCCCGGGCCGAGCAGCGCGCTCGGGTTGTTCTTCATCAGGGTGAGCATCGTGGTCGACTGCAGGACCGCCAGCCCGATGGTCAGATACCGGGTGTACTGCGTGATCTTCGTCTGGCCGGCCTGGCCCTCCTTCTTGAGGGCTTCCAGGCGCGGGATCACGACGGTCAGCAGCTGCAAGATGATCGACGCGGTGATGTAGGGCATGATGCCCAGCGCGAAGATCGACAGCTGCAACAACGCCCCGCCGGAGAACAGGTTGATCAGGCCCAGCGCTCCGTTGCTCTGGCCGTTGGCCTTGCTGATCCCCACACACTGACTCAGCGTGTGGGTGTCCACGCCCGGCGCCGGGATGTGGGCGCCCAACCGGAACAAGGCCATGATGGCCAGCGTGAAGAGCAGCTTCTTGCGCAGGTCGGGCGTACGAAACGCCCGAGCGAATGCGGTGAGCATGGTCCTCCTGCGCCTTGACGCGACAGATTGTCAAAGGGTCCTGATGACCGCGGTCCTGTCAGCTCCACGCTGGTACGCGGGGCTGGCGAGGGCACGCGGGGTCGGGTCGGGGTGATGGCCGACCTGCGCCATCTTACGCATAGCAGGAGCGCGATGGCGAGCGTCGGCTGGGGGGCTTCGGCGGTCGGTGGCTGACAGGTAACTGGGGGTGGGGGTGGCGACCCCTCACACCCGGCCGATCCCGCCCTGCCGCCGACCTCACGCAGGACGTTTCCGGTGCCCACGGCCCGAGTCCGGGCCGGGAAGACCGAAACCGTGCCGGTGTGCCCGGCACAGGCGCCCTACGCTGCGTGATCCCTTTTGTGTGCTTGAACATCGGCAATCGATCGTGCGATCGGCTGGCAACCCGACGCCAGGCCCTACCTATCTATATGGACGCGCCACACATCTACCTGGACACATCACACGAGACGGACGGGCCACACACGTAATGGGCGCCGCCCGAACCTTCCGGCCCGGACGGCGCCCATCGTGTTTCCTACTGCTCTGCTCAGATCTCCTCGACGGAGCCGCCGGCCGCGGCCAGCTTCTCCTTCGCGGAGGCGGAGAAGGCGTGCGCCTTCACCCGCAGGGCGACCGAGACCTCGCCGGTCCCGAGCACCTTGACCAGTTCGTTGTCGCGGACCGCGCCCTTGGCGATCAGGTCCTCGACGGTGACCTCGCCGCCGGCCGGGTACAGCGCCGAGAGCTTGTCCAGGTTCACGACCTGGAACGTCACCTTGAACGGGTTCTTGAAGCCCCGGGCCTTCGGCAGCCGCATGTGCAGCGGCATCTGGCCGCCCTCGAAGCGGGCCGAGACCTGGTAGCGGGCCTTGGTGCCCTTGGTACCGCGGCCGGCGGTCTTGCCCTTGGAGCCCTCACCGCGACCCACGCGGGTCTTCGGCGTCTTGGCGCCCGGGGCCGGGCGCAGGTGGTGGACCTTCAGTGTCATGTCAGTCGACCTCCTCGACCTTGACCAGGTGGCGGACGGTGTGGACCATGCCGCGGAACTGCGGCAGGTCTTCCTTCACCACGGTGTCGTTGATCCGCTTCAGACCGAGCGACCGGAGGGTGTCCCGGTGGTTCTGCTTGGTCCCGATCTTCGAGCGGGTCTGCGTGATCTTCAAACGGGCCATGTCTCTCAGCTCCCCACACCGGCACGGGCGCGCAGGAGGGCGGCCGGGGCCACGTCCTCCAGCGGCAGCCCGCGGCGCGCGGCGACTTCCTCGGGGCGCACCAGGCCCTTCAGAGCCGCCACGGTCGCGTGGACGATGTTGATCGGGTTGTCCGAGCCGAGCGACTTGCTCAGCACGTCGTGGACGCCCGCGCACTCCAGCACGGCACGCACCGGGCCGCCGGCGATGACGCCGGTACCGGGGGAGGCCGGCTTCAGGAGAACGACGCCGGCGGCGCGCTCGCCCTGAATCGGGTGCGGGATGGTGCCCTGGATGCGCGGGACCTTGAAGAAGTTCTTCTTGGCCTCCTCGACACCCTTGGCGATCGCGTCCCGGACTTCCTTCGCCTTGCCGTAGCCGACGCCCACGGTGCCATCGCCGTCGCCGACGATCACCAGGGCGGTGAAGCTGAAGCGACGGCCACCGCGCACGACCTTGGCCACCCGGTTGATGGTGACGACGCGCTCGATGTGCGCCGACTTCTCAACCGGCGCCTGGTCGCCGCGACGGTCGCGGCGCTCGCGGCGGTTGTTGCCGCCCTCGCCGCCGCCGCCCTGGTTGTTCTGACCACCGAAGCCGCCTCCGCGGCGCTGCGGACCAGCCATCAGAGGCTCCTTCCGTTCGTTGAATACCCGTTGTCGTCCTTGTTCGGCACAAGCCTCACAGCTCCAGCCCCGCTTCCCGGGCGCCGTCGGCCACCGCGGCCACCCGGCCGTGGTACTTGTTGCCGCCGCGGTCGAAGACGACCGTGCCGACACCCTTGGCCTTGGCCCGCTCGGCGACGAGCTTGCCGACTTCCTTGGCCCTGGCGGTCTTGTCGCCCTCGCCGGTGCGCAGGCCGGACTCCATGGTGGAGGCCGAGGCCAGCGTGACCCGGGTGACGTCGTCCACGACCTGCGCCACCATGTGGCGCGCGGAGCGGGTGACCACCAGGCGCGGACGCAGAGCGGTGCCGGCGACCTTCTTGCGGACGCGCAGGTGACGCCGCTTGACGGCGTTGCGCTTCTTCGCCGAACCCTTGCCGATCTTGACTGCGAAAGCCATTACTTCTTCCCAGCCTTTCCGGCCTTCCGGCGGATGACCTCGCCGGTGAACTTGATGCCCTTGCCCTTGTAGGGGTCGATCTTGCGCAGCTTCTTGATGTAGGCGCAGATCTCGCCCACCTGCTGCTTGTCGATCCCGGACACGGAGAACCTGGTCGGGCTCTCCACGGCGAAGGTGATGCCATCGGGGGCCGGGACCGGCACCGAGTGGCTGTAGCCGAGGGCGAACTCGAGGTCCTTGCCCTTGGCGGTCACGCGGTAACCGACACCGGAGATCTCCAGCTGCTTGGTGTAGCCCTGGGTCACGCCGATGATCATGTTGTTGACCAGGGTCCGCGACAGACCGTGGCGCTCCTTGGCGACCCGCTCGTCGTTCGGGCGCGAGACGACGAGGTTGCCGTCCTCGCCCTTGGCGATCGTGATCGGGGACACGACGGTGTGCGACAGGGAGCCCTTGGGCCCCTTGACGGTCACGTCCTGGCCGCTGATGGTGACGTCGACGCCGGTGGGAACCGGGATCGGCAGCCGTCCAATACGAGACATTGCTACTCCTCCTTCCCTTACCAGACGTAGGCGAGGACTTCGCCGCCGACGCCCTTGCGGGCGGCCTGGCGGTCGGTCAGCAGACCGGTCGAAGTCGAGATGATGGCGACGCCGAGCCCGCCCAGAACCCGAGGCAGGCTCGTGGACTTCGCGTAGACACGCAGACCCGGCTTGGAGATCCGCTTGATCCCGGCGATGGAACGCTCACGGTTCGGCCCGAACTTCAGGTCGATGGTGAGGGACTTGCCCACCTCCGCGTCCTCGACCTTCCAGGAGGCGATGTAGCCCTCCTGCTTGAGGATCTCGCAGATGTGCGTCTTGATCTTGCTCGACGGCATGGTCACCTCGTCGTGGTACGCCGAGTTGGCGTTCCGCAGCCGGGTGAGCATGTCCGCGATCGGGTCGGTCATGGTCATAGTTGGCCGTAGGCCTTCCTCGCCGTGGTATCCCCGCGCTGCTCACGCTCTTCCGATAGGAGCGCACATACACGGGGACCTGCGGCGTGTAGTAGTTACCAGGAGCTCTTCGTGACACCCGGCAGTTCGCCGGCATGCGCCATCTCGCGCAGGCAAACCCGGCACAGGCCGAACTTGCGGTAGACCGAGTGCGGACGACCGCACTTGGAGCAGCGGGTGTAGCCGCGCACCTTGAACTTCGGCTTCGCGAGAGCCTTGTTGATCAGGGCCTTCTTCGCCATTTGCTCACGCCTCCTTGAACGGGAATCCGAGGAGACGCAGCAGGGCGCGACCCTCATCGTCGGTGCGAGCGGTCGTCACGACGGTGATGTCCATGCCGCGCACGCGGTCGATCTTGTCCTGGTCGATCTCGTGGAACATCGACTGCTCGTTCAGACCGAAGGTGTAGTTGCCCCGGCCGTCGAACTGCTTGGGCGAGAGCCCACGGAAGTCGCGGATACGGGGCAGCGCGATCGACACCAGCCGGTCGCAGAACTCCCACATCCGGTCGCCGCGCAGCGTGACGTGCGCACCGATGGGCTGACCCTCGCGCAGCTTGAACTGCGCGATGGACTTGCGGGCCCGGGTCACGGTCGGCTTCTGGCCGGTGATCGCCGCGAGGTCGCGGACGGCGCCGTCCATCAGCTTGGAGTCACGGGCGGCGTCGCCGACACCCATGTTCACGACGATCTTGGTCAGACCGGGGATCAGCATGACGTTCGGGAAGCCGAACTGCTCCTTGAGCGCCGGGGCGATCTCCGAGCGGAAACGCAGCTTCAGCCGCGGCTGCACCGCGGTCTCAGTCTCAGTCACAGTCATCAGATGTCCTTACCGGTGCGCTTGGCGTAACGAACGCTGCGCGTGACGGTCTTCTTCGAACCGTCGGCGAGCGTGCGCTCCTCCTCCACGCGGCGGTAGCCCACGCGCGTGACGACCTTGGCGCCCTCGTGCTCGACGACCAGCATCACGTTGGAGACGTGGACCGGGGCCTCGACGGTGATGATGCCGCCGGTCTTGCTCCCGCGGACGGACTGGCCGACCTTGGTGTGCTTCTTGACCCGGTTGACACCCTCGACCAGGACCTTCTCGGTCTCCGGGAAGGCCTGAATGACCTTGCCCTGAAGACCCTTGTCCTTGCCGGTGATGACCTGGACCAGGTCACCCTTCTTGATGTTCAGCGACGCCATGGCTTACAGCACCTCCGGGGCGAGCGAGACGATGCGCATGTAGCGCTTCTCGCGCAGCTCACGGCCCACCGGGCCGAAGATGCGGGTCCCGCGCGGGTCCCCGCCGTCCTTGATCAGGACGGCCGCGTTCTCGTCGAAGCGGATGTACGAGCCGTCGGGACGCCGGCGCTCCTTGACGGTGCGCACGACGACCGCCTTGACGACGTCGCCCTTCTTGACGCCCGCGCCGGGCAAGGCGTCCTTGACGGTGGCGACGATGACGTCGCCGATTCCGGCGTAGCGGCGGCTGGAGCCACCGAGCACGCGGATGCAGAGGATTTCCTTCGCACCCGTGTTGTCGGCGACCCGGAGCCGCGACTCCTGCTGGATCACTTATCTATCTCCTTCGTCGTGCCGGTTCACCGCCGGGCCGCGGGGTTCGAATCCCGCGGCCGGCCGGCGGTGCCTGGCCGAACGGACTGGTTACTTGGCCTTCTCGAGAACCTCGACCAGGCGCCAGCGCTTGGTCGCCGAGAGCGGCCGGGTCTCCATGAGCAGGACGCGGTCGCCGATGCCGGCCGTGTTCTGCTCGTCGTGGGCCTTCAGCTTGGTGGTGCGGCGCACGACCTTGCGGTACTTGGGGTGCGTCTTGCGGTCCTCGACGAGAACGACGATGGTCTTCTCCATCTTGTCGCTCACGACGTAGCCCTCACGCACCTTGCGCGCGCCACGCTCCTCGGTGCTCTCCACCGTCTGCTCGCTCACTTCGCCTCCTCAGTACTGATGCCGAGCTCACGCTCTGTCATCAAGGTGTAGATGCGAGCGATGTCCTTCTTCACGGCGCGCATGCGGCCGTGGTTCTCAAGCTGGCCGGTGGCCTGCTGGAAGCGGAGGTTGAACAGCTCCTCCTTGCTCTCACGGAGCTTCTCCAGCAGTTCGGCGTCGCCGAGCTCGCGCAGTTCGCGCGCGGTGGTCCCGGTCGCCATCAGATGTCACCTGCCTCACGCTTGATGATCCGGCACTTGAGCGGGAGCTTGTGCGTGGCGCGAAGCAGGGCCTCGCGTGCGCGCTCCTCGTTCGGGTACGAGAGCTCGAAGAGCACTCGGCCGGGCTTGACGTTCGCGACCCACCACTCGGGCGAGCCCTTACCGGAACCCATGCGGGTCTCGGCGGGCTTCTTGGTCAGCGGACGGTCCGGGTAGATGTTGATCCACACCTTGCCACCACGGCGGATGTGCCGGTTGATGGCGATACGAGCGGACTCGATCTGCCGGTTGGTCACGTACGCCGGGGTCAGCGCCTGGATGCCGTACTCGCCGAACGCCAGGTTGTTGCCGCCCTTGGAGGCGCCGGAGCGACCGGGGTGGTGCTGCTTGCGGTGCTTGACCCGCCGAGGGATCAGCATCGTCACGCCTCCTTGGTCTCGGTCACGGCCTCGGCAGCCGGGGCCTCCGCGGGGGCGGATGCCGGCGCCTGGGCCTGGTTCTGCTGGCCACCGTCGCGACCGCCGCCACCGCCGCCTTCGCGACGCGGGCCGCGGCCACCGCCGCCGCCGTCACGACGCGGGCCGCGGCCACCGTCGCGACCGCCACCGCCGCCGCCGTCACGGCCACCGCCACGGCGGTCGCCGTCACGCTGCGGACGCCCGGCGCGGGCTTCGGCGGCGTTCAGCGCACGCTGAGCCGACAGCGAGGTGACATCGCCCTTGTAGATCCAGACCTTCACGCCGATCCGGCCGAAGGTGGTCTTGGCCTCGTAGAAGCCGTAGTCGATGTTCGCGCGCAGCGTGTGCAGCGGCACGCGACCCTCGCGGTACTGCTCCGAGCGGCTCATCTCAGCGCCGCCCAGACGACCGGAGACCTGGACCTTGATGCCCTTGACGCCGGCCTTCATCGAGGACTGGATCGCCTTGCGCATCGCGCGGCGGAACGCCACGCGCTGGGCCAGCTGCTCCGCGATGCCCTGCGCGACCAGCTGAGCGTCGCTCTCGGGGTTGCGCACCTCGAGGATGTTCAGCTGGACCTGCTTGGCGGTCAGCTTCTCCAGCTTGCCGCGGATGCGGTCGGCCTCGGCGCCGCGGCGGCCGATGACGATGCCCGGACGCGCGGTGTGGATGTCGACGCGGACGCGGTCACGCGTGCGCTCGATCTCCACCTTGCTGATGCCCGCGCGGTCCATGCCGTCGGTCATCAGGCGGCGGATCTCGACGTCTTCCTTGACGTAGTCCTTGTACAGCTTGTCGGCGTACCACCGGGACTTGAAGTCCGTGGTGATGCCGAGGCGGAACCCATGCGGGTTAACCTTCTGGCCCACTATCGGGTCCTGCCCTTCTGCGCGACGCCCGCGGTCTCCTGGACCACGATCGTGATGTGCGAGGTCCGCTTGCGGATGCGGTAGGCGCGGCCCTGGGCACGCGGCCGGAACCGCTTCAGGGTCGGGCCCTCGTCCACGTAGGCCTCGGTGATGACCAGCTGGCCATTGAGCTGCTTGTTGTTGCGGGCGTTGGCGGCAGCCGACGCGACGCACTTGAAGACCGGCTCAGCGGCGGCGTACGGGGCGAAGCGCAGGGTGTCCAGCGCCTTCTCCACGTCCTGGCCGCGGACCATGTCCACGACCCGGCGCACCTTCATGGCGGTCATGCGGATGTTCTTCGCCTGGGCAATGGCCTCATTGCCCGCGAGGTCCTTGGCCTTGTTCTCAGCCACGGCGCGACCTCCGATCGTCCTTCACGTGACCCTTGAACGTACGGGTCGGGGAGAACTCACCGAGCTTGTGGCCGACCATGGCCTCGGTGATGAACACCGGGATGTGCTTGCGGCCGTCGTGCACGGCGATGGTGTGACCCAGCATGTCCGGCACGATCATCGAGCGCCGGGACCAGGTCTTGATGACGGTCTTGGTGTTCTTCGCGTTCTGGGCGTCCACCTTCTTGATCAGGTGGCCGTCCACGAAGGGGCCCTTCTTGAGACTGCGCGGCATCTAAACCTCCTCCTAGCGCTTCTTGTTGGTCTTGCGACGGCGGACGATGTACTTGTCGGAGGCCTTGCCCGGCTTGCGGGTACGGCCCTCCTTCTGACCCCACGGGGAGACCGGGTGGCGGCCACCGGAGGTCTTGCCCTCACCACCACCGTGCGGGTGGTCGATCGGGTTCATCGCCACACCGCGGACGGTCGGGCGCTTGCCCTTCCAGCGCATGCGGCCGGCCTTGCCCCAGTTGATGTTCGACTGCTCGGCGTTGCCGACCTCGCCGACCGTGGCGCGGCAGCGCATGTCGACGTTGCGGATCTCGCCGGAGGGCAGGCGCAGCTGCGCGAAGCCGCCGTCCTTGGCGACCAGCTGGACGCTGGCGCCGGCGGACCGGGCCATCTTCGCCCCGCCGCCGGGACGGAGCTCGATCGCGTGGATCGTGGTACCGGTCGGGATGTTGCGCAGCGGCAGGTTGTTGCCGGGCTTGATGTCCGCGCCGGGACCGTTCTCGATCCGGTCGCCCTGGCTCAGGTTCTTCGGAGCCAGGATGTAGCGCTTCTCGCCGTCCGCGTAGTGCAGCAGCGCGATGCGCGCGGTGCGGTTCGGGTCGTACTCGATGTGCGCGACCTTGGCCGGCACGCCGTCCTTGTCGTGGCGGCGGAAGTCGATCAGGCGGTACGCGCGCTTGTGGCCGCCACCCTGGTGGCGGACGGTGATACGCCCGTTGCTGTTCCGGCCGCCCTTGCTGTGGACCGGGACGACCAGCGACTTCTCCGGGGTGCTCCGGGTGATCTCGACGAAGTCGGCGACCGAGGAGCCGCGGCGGCCCGGGGTCGTCGGCTTGTACTTACGGATGCCCATTAGGAAACCGGCCCTCCAAACAGCTCGATGCGGCCCTTCTTGCCGTCACCGGGATTGGGGTCCACGGTCACGATCGCGCGCTTGGTGTTCTTGCGCTGGCCCACGCCGAAGCGGGTCCGCTTGCGCTTGCCCTGGCGGTTGATCGTGTTCACCGACAGGACCTTGACGTCGAAGATCTCCTCGACGGCCTCGCGGATCTGGATCTTGTTCGTGTCCGGGTGGACGACGAAGGTGTAGGTGTTCTGGTCCAAGAGCGCGTAGCTCTTCTCGGACACCACCGGCTTGATGATGATGTCGCGGGCCAGGACGCCGCGGTCAGCGAATTTGCTGGTCACGCGTCGCTCCCCTCAACTTCGAGGGAGCTGGCCACCGCGGTAGCAGACTTCCCCTTGGCGGGACCGGCCACGAACTGGTCGAAGGCGCCCTGGGTGAACACGACGGCGTCGTTGACGAGCACGTCGTAGGTGTTCAGCTGGCCGACGTCGATCAGGTGCACGGTCGGGACGTTCCGGAGGCTCTTGTAGGAGACCTCGTCGGTGCGCTGCAGGACCACCAGCAGGTTCTTGTGCTCGCTGATGCCCTTGAGCAGCGTCACGGCGGACTTGGTGTTCGGGGTCTGGCCCTGGACCAGGGCGTCCACCACGATCACGCGGCCGTCGCGGGCCCGGTCGGACAGGGCACCGCGCAGCGCGGCGGCCTTCATCTTCTTCGGGGTCCGCTGGGCGTAGTCACGCGGCACGGGGCCGTGCACGACGCCACCGCCGGCGAACTGCGGCGCGCGGGTCGAGCCCTGACGGGCCCGGCCGGTGCCCTTCTGCCGGTACGGCTTCTTGCCGCCGCCGCGGACTTCACCGCGGGTCTTGGTCTTGTGCGTGCCCTGACGGGCCGCCGCCAGCTGGGCCACCACGACCTGGTGGATCAGCGGGATGTTGGTCTGGACGTCGAAGATCTCGCCGGGGAGGTCGACGGAGACAACCTGCGTCATAGTCAGGCTCCCTTCTTGACCGAGGTCTTGACCAGCACCAGGCCGCCGTTGGGGCCGGGAATGGCACCCTTGACCAGGATCAGGCCCTTCTCGGCGTCCACAGCCTGGACGGTGAGGTTCTGGACGGTCACGCGCGCCGAGCCCATGCGGCCGGCCATGCGCACGCCCTTGAACACGCGACCGGGGGTCGCGCAGGCGCCGATGGAACCGGGCGAGCGGTGCTTGCGCTGCACGCCGTGGCCCGCGCCGAGGCCCTTGAAGTTGTGGCGCTTCATGACGCCGGCGAAGCCGTGGCCCTTGGAGGTCCCGGAGACGTCGACGATCTGGCCGGAGGCGAAGGCCTCGGCGGTGATCTCCTGGCCGAGCGCGTACTCGGCGGCGTCGGTGGTCCGGATCTCCACGGTGTAGCGGCGCGGCGTCACGCCGGCCTTCGCGAAGTGGCCGGCCTCCGGCTTGTTCACCTTGGTCGGCTTCACGGCACCGTAGGCGATCTGCACGGCCTCGTAGCCGTCGATCTCCTGCTTGCGGATCTGCGTCACCACGCACGGCCCGGCCTTGACGACGGTCACCGGGATCACCCGGTTGTTCTCGTCCCAGACCTGGGTCATGCCGAGCTTTTCGCCCAGGACGCCCTTAATCTGCTTTCCCATGTGCCGGCCGCCTAGAGCTTGATCTCGATGTCGACGCCCGCCGGCAGGTCGAGACGCATCAGCGAGTCAACCGTCTTCGGGGTCGGGTCGAGGATGTCGATGAGTCGCTTGTGCGTGCGCATCTCGAAGTGCTCGCGCGAGTCCTTGTACTTGTGCGGCGAGCGGATGACGCAGTACACGTTCTTCTCAGTCGGCAGCGGCACCGGACCGGCGACCTGCGCACCAGTGCGGATCACGGTCTCGACGATCTTCTTCGCCGAGGAGTCGATCACCTCGTGGTCATAGGCCTTGAGCCTGATGCGGATCTTCTGTCCCGCCATGGCTGCTTGGTTCCTTATCCTTCGTCTTTCTTGGACCTGTTGTCCGGCGTCTGCGTCGGCCGACCCCGATCGGTGCCGAGGACTGCTCGCATCAACGCGCCCGGCGGATCGGGGTGGTTGTGGACCCACCCGAGCACCGGGTTCGCACGCGTTCCACAGCCTGTGTGTCCCGCGAAGCTTGTCGTGCTTCGTCCCGTGTCGTCCGGTCCACGCGGTCGGGCGTGTCGCCCGGTGGAGCGCAGTGATTCCTTGGGCGTGGCTCATCGCCTCGCCTGCAGAACCGGATTCCGCGAGAATGTGCCCTACCAGCTACGGAACCCCGGCCGAAGACGGCCTGGAATCCCCGCGCACCCTGCGAGCGGGCGCGAACGGTCGAGCAACCTCAACAGTATGGCCCAGGCCTGGGGGTTTTGGGAAATCGGGGCGTGGGCATACCACGGTTCTTTTTTGAGATGTGATATGGGGCACGTCGCCGCGCGGCCGCGATCGACGCCCCGAGCCTGGTCACCCACCGGAATCGGGTCGGCACTGTCGACATTCGGCCCCCGGGCACTCCCCGCACCCGCCGATCCAGATACCGACCCGACTGGCGCGGCGCAAATCCGACTCAAGCGGCGCCGATCCGGCCGTCATGCCGCGAGGCGCGGCCCCGGCGCGGCGGACACCGTGGCCGCGGGCACGTACTCCTTGTACTCCACCGCGTTCGCGGCCCGGCCGGTGAGCCAGTTGAAGAAACCGGCGACCAGCTTGCGGGTCAGCATCTTGTAGGCCTTGTTGCGGCTGCGGATCTTCTTGTCGTCGACCGGCGCCAGGAAGGTGCCCGAGCCCTTGCCCTGCTTCTGGCCGATCTTGGCCGCCGGGCGCAGGATCCGCTCGTAGGCGGCGAAGGCCGCGGCGTGGTCGCCGCCCGCCCCGGCGAGTTCGCCGGCCAGCACGTTCGCGCCCATCATCGCCATGCCGGTGCCGCTGCCGCCGGGGCCGGCGCACCAGGCGGCGTCGCCGAGGAGCACGACGCGGCCGGTGGACCAGCGGTCCATGTGGATCTGGCTGAGGGTGTCGAAGTAGAGGTCGTCGGCCTCCCACATGCCCTTCAGGAGCGCCGGCGTCTCCCAGCCCGCGTTCGCGTAGGCGGCGGCGACCAGTTCCTTCTGCGCCTCGGCGTCGCGGCGGTCGTAGACCAGGCCCGGGGCGTGGAAGACGAAGCCGACCCCGAGCCGGTCCCGGTCCCGGGCGCTGGCGGCCATCACGCCGCAGCCGGGAACGTTGTAGATGCGGCCTTCGTGGTCCAGGCCGAGGGTGTTCGGCGCGGTGAAGCCGGCGATCGCCCAGCCGAGGTCCTTGCGGAACCCCTCCTCGGGGCCGAAGGCCAGCCGGCGCACGCCGGAGTGCAGGCCGTCGGCGCCGACCACCAGGTCGTAACTACCGGTCGCGCCGCTGGCGAAGGTCACCTGGACACTGTCCGGGCCCTGCTCCAGGCCGACTATGAACTCGCCGAAGACGTAGTCGGTGTACTCGCTGGTCGCCTCGTACAGGATCCGGGCCAGGTCCCCGCGCTCGACCTCGACCTCGCCGCTGAAGAAGGCCGAGTCGAAGGCCACCACCGGCTGCCCCGCGCCGTCGATCACCACCTGGTCCCCCATCGCGGTCTCGGCCGCCTTGACCGCGTCGAAGATGCCCATCGCCTTCAGCAGCCTCACCTGCTCACCGCGGAAGTCCACGGCGCCGCCGCTGTCGCGCAGGAAGGCCGAGCGCTCGACCACGGTCGTCTGGAAGCCGTGCCGGTGCAGCCAGTAGGCCAGCGCGGGACCGGCGATTCCGGCGCCGGAGATGAGAATGCTGCGGTTGTTCATGGCTTTGCTCCCTTGGATCGCCCACCCTGTCGTGCTCGGTGAGACGACTGTACAACCGTCTTGAACGATCGTGCAAGACGATTGTACAAACGTGTCGATCCGCGATTCCCGGCGGCGTGCGGCATACCGTCGCGCCATGGAAGCCGCCTACACCCTCGACGACGCCCGCGCCCTGTTCCCCGACCTGGTCGAGGAGGCCCGCCTGACGCGCCACCCGGTCTACGTCACCGACGAGGCCGGCGAGCCGGTCGTGGCGATCGTCGGGATGCACTGGCTGGAGGAGTGCGAGAAGTTGATGGCGCAGAGCGGGTCACCCGCCTGAGAGGGTGGAAAGTGACGATTTGCGGTATACGGAACCGCCGGCTGACTACGGAAATGGCGGAACGGTCTAGGAGCAAGCATGGCTAGACAGGTGGCCCGCGCATCCTGGTTGGCTGTAAGGGGCCTCCTGGCGACGCCAGGGGCCGCTCATAGGCCACGCGGCTCCGTCGCCATATGCGCTCAGCGCGCCGCGAATTGTCACTTTCCACCCTCTGAGACCACCTCCAGGCCGTAGCGGTCGACGAAGTAGCGGTAGGGCCGCGCGTCGCCGGTGGCCAGCGGCAGGCCGTAGGACAGGCACCCGGCGGCGAGCCAGCAGTGGTTCAACGCCGGCACGCTCCCGGCCCGCTGCGCCGCCACCGTGATGCGGCCCCAGATGCGGGCCACGGTCTCGTCGCCGAGGATCATGCGCCGTGGATCAACCCACTGACACAGGTCCTCGGCGCGGGGATGGCCCCACAACAACCGCTCGGGCCAGGTGACCAACTCGGCCACCGTGGTGAACGGCAACACGACGGTCCGGCCCGCGAGCCCGCCCGGCGCCCGCCCGGGCACGAACAGGCGCGAGGCGACATCGGTATCGGCGGCGATGAGATCGGGGCCCGCCTCCGGACCGCGCTGCGAGCGGCCCTCCAGGTCAGCCGGCATGCTGCCGCCGCTCGGCACGCAGCCAGGCCAGAAAGGCCTCGTGCTCGCGATCGGAGGCGAACAATGTCGGCCAGCCGGCCAGCTCCTCGAGCGTCATCGGCCGCACGCCGGCCACACTGACCTGCCGGTCCAGATCGCCGCGCCGCAGCGGCTGGATCCGGGCCAGCCAGGCGTCGAAGGTCTCGCCGGGCAACGGTGGATACTTCACACCAACCTCCGAGGTTCGGGGAATTACATCTAGTTAATGTCCCCGCTGCCGCTCACGAGCGTGAGGCGGTCAGGAAATTCACTCGAAAGTAGAACGCTGCGATATTCGGGTACGGTGCCGGACGTGATGACGGCTGACGACGTACTCGAAGTCCTCGCCCGGCTGTCCGAGGCGGGCGCCGACCACTGGATCGGCGGCGGCTGGGGCATCGACGCCCTGGTCGGCGCCCAGAGCCGGGAGCACCGCGACCTGGACCTGATGCACCGCCTCGATCAGGAGCCGGCGGTGCTCGCCGCTTTGGCGCGGGCCGGTTTCGCCGAGACGCTCGACTGGCGCCCGGTGCGGTTCGCCATGGCAGACGCCTCGGGGCGGGAGATCGACCTGCATCCTCTGGTCTTCGGCGAGGACGGGTCGGCAGTACAGGCATCGCTGGATCCGGAACGCCCTTTCGCCTATCCCGCCTCGTGTTTCGTCACCGGGGCGGTCGCCGGGCAGGTGGTCCCCTGCCTGTCGGCCGCACAGCAGGTGTACTTCCACCAGGGCTACGAACCGACGGATCGGGATCGCCACGACATGACCCGGCTGCGTCAGGCGTTCGGGATCGCCACGCACTTCTGATTCCAGACAGAAAGGCCCCCGGAGCCGAAGCTCGGGGGGCCTTCCCAGTACCGCAGTGGCCTGACGGCCACGGAGTACTTACTTCGTGATCTTCACAACGCGGCCGGCGCCGACGGTGCGGCCACCCTCACGGATGGCGAACCGCAGGCCCTCCTCCATGGCGATCGGCTGGATCAGCTCGACGGCCATCTCGGTGTTGTCGCCCGGCATGACCATCTCGGTGCCCTCGGGGAGGGTCACGACGCCGGTCACGTCGGTGGTCCGGAAGTAGAACTGCGGACGGTAGTTGTTGAAGAACGGGGTGTGGCGGCCGCCTTCGTCCTTGGACAGGATGTAGACGTTCGCGTCGAACCCGGTGTGCGGGGTGGTCGTGCCCGGCTTGATCACGACCTGGCCGCGCTCGACGTCGTCGCGCTTGATGCCGCGCAGCAGCAGACCGACGTTCTCACCGGCCTGGCCCTCGTCGAGCAGCTTGCGGAACATCTCGACGCCGGTGACCGTGGTGGTCTGCTTCTCGTTGCGGATGCCCACGATGTCGACGGTCTCGTTGACCTTGACGACGCCGCGCTCGATGCGACCGGTGACCACGGTGCCGCGACCGGTGATCGTGAAGACGTCCTCGATCGGCATCAGGAACGGCTTGTCGATCTCGCGCTCCGGCTGCGGGATCGAGTCGTCGACCGCCTGCATGAGCTCCATGAGCTTGGCGCTCCACTCCGGGTCGCCCTCCAGCGCCTTCAGCGCCGAGACGCGGATGACCGGCAGGTCGTCGCCCGGGAACTCGTACTCCGAGAGCAGCTCGCGGACCTCGAGCTCGACGAGCTCCAGGATCTCCTCGTCGTCCACCATGTCCGACTTGTTCAGCGCGACCACGATGTAGGGGACGCCGACCTGGCGGGCCAGGAGCACGTGCTCCTTGGTCTGCGGCATCGGGCCGTCGGTGGCGGCCACGACCAGGATGGCGCCGTCCATCTGGGCCGCACCGGTGATCATGTTCTTGATGTAGTCCGCGTGACCGGGGCAGTCCACGTGCGCGTAGTGCCGCGCCTCGGTCTGGTACTCGACGTGCGCGATGGAGATGGTGATACCGCGCTGACGCTCTTCGGGCGCCTTGTCGATCTGGTCGAACGGGGTGTACGGGTTCAGGTCCGGGTGAGCGTCGTGCAGAACCTTGGTGATGGCCGCGGTCAGCGTCGTCTTACCGTGGTCGATGTGACCGATGGTACCGATGTTGACGTGCGGCTTGGTCCGCTCGAACTTCGCCTTCGCCACGATGTCCTCCTGTTGGACGGTTGTGGTGCCGCCGAGGGATGGCTGCCCCCGGCGGCTCTACAGATTTGTTTAGGTGAACCGGCTTGGGCTACTCGCCGCGCGCCTTCTTAACGATCTCCTCCGCCACGTTCCGGGGAACCTCGGCGTAGGAGTCGAACTGCATGCTGTACGAGGCCCGGCCCGACGTCTTGGACCGGAGGTCCCCGACGTAGCCGAACATCTCGCTCAGCGGAACCAGGGCCTTGACGACCCGGGAGCCGAACCGCTCCTCCATGGCCTGGATCTGGCCACGGCGGGAGTTCAGGTCGCCGATCACTTCGCCCATGTAGTCCTCGGGCGTGGTGACCTCGACCGCCATCATCGGCTCCAGCAGCGCCGGATCGGCCTTGCGGGCCGCTTCCTTGAACGCCATGGAACCGGCGACCTTGAACGCCATCTCCGAGGAGTCGACGTCGTGGTACTTGCCGTCCAGCAGCGTCACCTTGACGCCGGTCAGCGGGAAGCCGGCGAGCACGCCGAACTCCATCGCGTCCTGGCAGCCGGCGTCCACCGAGGGGATGTACTCCTTGGGGATGCGGCCACCGCTGACGGCGTTGACGAACTCGTAGCCCTCGGCACCCGGCTCGCCGTCCGCAAGCGGCTCCAGCGAGATGATGACGGAGGCGTACTGGCCCGAACCACCGGTCTGCTTCTTGTGCGTGTACTCGACCTTCGGCACCGCGCGACGGATGGTCTCGCGGTAGGCCACCTGCGGCTTGCCGACGTTGGCCTCGACCTTGAACTCCCGGCGCATGCGGTCCACCAGGATCTCCAGGTGGAGCTCGCCCATGCCGGAGATGATGGTCTGGCCGGTCTCCTCGTCCGTGCGGACCTGGAAGGACGGGTCCTCCTCGGCCAGGCGCTGGATCGCGGTGCCCAGCTTCTCCTGGTCGGACTTCGTCTTGGGCTCGACGGCGACGTGGATCACCGGGGCCGGGAAGGTCATCGACTCCAAGATGATCGGGTTCGCGGTGTCCGACAGCGTCTCGCCGGTGGTGGTGTCCTTCAGACCCATCACGGCGATGATGTCGCCGGCGCCCACCGACTCGATCTCCTCACGCTTGTTCGCGTGCATGCGGTAGATCTTGCCGATGCGCTCCTTGCGCCCCTTGACGGAGTTCAGGTACGTACCGCCGGACTCCAGCACGCCGGAGTAGACCCGCACGAACGTGAGCTTGCCCAGGTGCGGGTCGCTCATGATCTTGAAGGCCAGCGCCGACATCGGCTCGTCGTCGGAGGGCTTGCGGTGCAGCACCGTCTCCTCGTCACCGACCTTGTGGCCGTCGATGGCGTCCACGTCCAGCGGCGAGGGCAGGTAGCGGACGATCGCGTCGAGCAGGGGCTGAACGCCCTTGTTCTTGAACGCGGTACCGCAGAACACCGGGTTCAGCTTGGCGGCGAGGGTGGCGCGGCGGATGGCCGCGTACAGCTGCTCCGTGGTGGGCTCCTTGCCCTCCAGGTACAGCTCCATCATCTCGTCGTCGGCCTCGGCCAGGGTCTCCAGCAACCGTCCGCGCCACTCGTCGGCGGCCTCGGTGTGGGTGTCCGGGATGTCGACCTCGTCGTAGGCCTCGCCCAGCTTGGTCTCGGCACTCCAGACCAGGGCCTTCATCTTCACCAGGTCGATGACGCCCTTGAAGTCCGCCTCGGCGCCGATCGGCAGTTGCATGACCAGCGGCACGGCCTGCAGCCGGGTCACGATCATGTCGACGCAGCGGTGGAACTCCGCGCCGGTGCGGTCCAGCTTGTTGACGAAGCAGATCCGCGGGACGCCGTAACGGTCGGCCTGCCGCCAGACCGTCTCGGACTGCGGTTCCACGCCGGCGACCCCGTCGAACACCGCGACCGCGCCGTCGAGCACGCGCAGGGAACGCTCCACCTCGACGGTGAAGTCGACGTGCCCGGGCGTGTCGATGATGTTGATCGTGTTGTCGACGTTGTCCACCGTCCAGTGACAGGTGACAGCAGCGGAGGTGATCGTGATGCCACGCTCCTGCTCCTGCTCCATCCAGTCGGTGGTGGCAGCGCCGTCGTGGACCTCGCCGATCTTGTAGCTCATCCCGGTGTAGTACAGGATGCGCTCGGTCGTCGTGGTCTTGCCCGCGTCGATGTGGGCCATGATCCCGATGTTGCGGACCTTGGCCAGGTCAACGGCGTTGGGGGCCATTTCGCTCAGCTCTTTCCGGTCTCGACTACCAGCGGTAGTGCGCGAACGCCTTGTTGGCGTCGGCCATCTTGTGCGTGTCCTCGCGGCGCTTGACCGAGGCACCCAGGCCGTTGGAGGCGTCCAGGAGCTCGTTCATCAGGCGCTCGGTCATCGTCTTCTCGCGGCGCTGCCGGGAGTAGCCGACGAGCCAGCGCAGCGCGAGGGTCGTCGAGCGGCCGGCCCGGACCTCGATCGGCACCTGGTAGGTGGCACCGCCGACGCGGCGGGACTTGACTTCCAGGGTCGGCTTGACGTTGTCCAGCGCGCGCTTGAGCGTGATCACCGGGTCGGTGCCGGACTTCTCCCGGCAGCCTTCCAGGGCGCCGTAGACGATGCGCTCGGCGGTGGACCGCTTGCCGTCCAGCAGAACCTTGTTCACCAGCGAGGTGACCAAGGGAGAGTTGTAGACCGGGTCGATGACGACCGGGTGCTTCGGGGCAGGACCCTTACGAGGCATTAGCTCTTCTCCTTCTTGGCGCCGTAGCGGCTGCGGGCCTGCTTGCGGTTCTTGACGCCCTGGGTGTCGAGCGAGCCACGGACGATCTTGTACCGAACGCCCGGCAGGTCCTTCACGCGGCCGCCGCGCACGAGCACGATGGAGTGCTCCTGCAGGTTGTGGCCGACGCCCGGGATGTACGCCGTGACCTCGATGCCGGAGGAGAGCTTCACACGGGCCACCTTGCGCAGAGCCGAGTTCGGCTTCTTGGGCGTGGTGGTGTACACGCGGGTGCAGACGCCGCGGCGCTGCGGGGACCCCTTGAGCGCAGGAGTGTTGTTCTTCACAACCTTGTCCTGCCGGCCCTTGCGGACCAACTGCTGAATGGTAGGCACTAGGTCAGGCCTTCCCTTTCTTTCTAAGTCTCCGCACGGGCGACCCCGGGCGCGGAGTGCTACTACCTCTCGGTTTCGCGTCGAGTTCCTGCTTGTTGTCCAGCGATCGCGACGGCCGACCCGCGGCGCGGTCGTCTTGTCCGGGTATCACCCGGGACGTCCGGTCCACGAGGTCGGGTGTGTCGCGACCTACAGACCCCTGCTGACTCCCGGTTGGGCTGTGCGGTGAACGCCAGCTCATACCCGGATGGTGCGCAGGCAGGAGTAGCCGGGGGGACACCCCTGGCACGGCGACGAGCCTACCCAGGGCATGCCGGTGAGGTCAAAACGGGGAGAGGGACCCTAGCACCGGATAAGGCCACCATCAAGGCGGCTGGTCCGTGCGCCGGGCACCTCCACGTCAGTCCCCGCCCCGAACTTATCTATTCTCGCATGCCGGACACCCTCGCGTGACCGATTAACGGCTCGGGTGACAATGAGCGGCAGATGGGTCAACGGCTGGGGCCCGGGAGGTATTCCCGCGCCACATCCGCGCGCTGGCCTCACGTGAGCAACAGCGTCAGCACACCCTTGATTCCGGCGTGCGCCACGAAGTAGTAGTGGAAGATCAGGTAGGCCAGGATCGCCAGATCGGCCAACCCCAGCACCCGCGCCAGATCCGCGAGCCCGGCCCCGGACCGCGCCCCCTCGGCCGCGAGTATGTTCCGCTTGGCCTGGGTCCCCCACCGCGCGGCGAACACCGCGGCCAGCAACGCCACGACGATCGGCAGGTTGTAGAACGGCGTCCACGACGACCAGGCGAGCACCGCGGCCGCCATCGCCAGCACAGCCCGCAGGTCCGGCCGCGCCCCCCGCTCCGGCCCGCCGTAGCCGCCCTGCCGCGGCACCGGGCTGGGCGAGGGCCGGCTGCCGGCCGCGCTGTAATTGGGACGCCCGACTTCGGGCTGGTCGTTCATCGGCGTGGCCGCCTTCCGGGTCACTGACTCCAGGTTCAGGGTACCCACGATGGAACCTGAACCACCGCTCAAGCATCAAAGGTCTGTATCGTCCGCACACCGGGGGGACCCATGACCTTCCAGCAACACTTCGACGCGCTCGACGTGACCACTCGCGCAGCGCTGGTTTTCCGTTACCGCGAAGGGCTTCCGCTCTCGCATGTGGCTCAGTTGGTCGACCGGCCGGCCCGCAAGCTGGGTCCACAGCTGGAGCGGACGCTGAGCGCGCTCCGCGACGCCGGCGCGCTCGATGGGGCCGACGGGTTCGATCAGGCTGGCGCACTCGATGGGGCCGAGGACGCGCAGGACGCTCTGCGTCGGCGGCTTGAGGAGCTGCGCGGGGATCCGGCGCTGTCGTCGTTCAGCCTGGTGTCCGCGGTGCGGGCCGAGCGGAACCGGCGCGGGCTGTTGCGGGGG
>NZ_JAAFZA010000160.1 GCF_015356865.1 Catenulispora pinisilvae | reverse complement strand
GCGTGGTTGGTGCGCGGCGTGGTTGGTGCGCGGCGTGGTTGGTGCGCGGCGTGGTTGGTGCGCGGCGTGGTTGGTGCGCGGCGTGGTTGGTGCGCGGCGTGGTTGGTGCGCGGCGTGGTTGGTGCGCGGCGTGGTTGGTGCGCTAGGTGCGCCAGACGACTACTAGGGCGCGGTCGTCTTTGACGTTGGGGGCCACTTCGTTGATGAGGCGGTCGGCGCCGCCGGTGAAGCTGGCGGTGAGGCGGGTTTCGGCGGCGCCTAGGAGGCGGTCCAGGCCTTCGTCGAGGTCGCGGCCGGGGCGTTCTACGAGGCCGTCGGTGAATAGGAGGAGGGCGTCGCCTCGGTCCAGGCAGCCTTCGGTGGCTGGGAATTCGGCGTCGTCGAGGATGCCTAGGAGGGGGCCTTCGGCTTCCTCTATGGACCAGCGGCCGGTTTTCGCTGTGAGGCGGGCGATCGGGGGGTGGCCTGCGCTGTGGAAGCGGTAGTGGCCGGTTTCCAGTTCGACCACCAGGTGGACGGCTGTGGCGAAGCCTTCGTCCCAGTCTTGGCGTAGGAGGTACTTGTTCGCCGAGGTCAGGAAGTCGCGGGAGGGGACGGTGCCCAGGAGGCCGCCGAAGGCTCCGGACAGGAGGAGGGCTCGGGTGCCGGCGGCCAGGCCCTTGCCGCTGACGTCGACGAGGCCGAGTTCGAGGGTCTGGCCCTGGGTGAGGGAGTCGTCGGTGTCGGCGTCGGCTGAGGTGGTGGCGAAGGCCGACTCGGCCGAGGCGGAAGCTGAGGCGGGAGTCGGAGCAAGGGCAGAAGGCGGGGCGGGTGACCCGGCGGCGGAGGATTGCACGCTCCCGATCGGGCTCTCAGTAGCCTGCGGCCGCCGCTGAGCCGGAAACACCGGGTGCGAAAGCGCGGCGATCAGGAAGTCACCGGCGAACGACTGCCCGCCCGCCGAGCGGATCGACATATCGACGTGCCAGTCGGTCGGCAGGCGTGGGACCAGGCCCTGAGCGCGTAGCCGCTCCCGCAGGTCCAGCAGCATCGCCTCGCCGCGTGTGCCCTGCACGCCGAGTCGCAGGCGTGAGCGGGACGTCAGTATCACCAGCGCCGCGGTGGCGAACACGGCCAGCGCCGCGCCGAAGGCCACGCCGGCGCGCTCCCGGTGCCAGGACACGGCCATCAGGACCGCGATGCAGATCACCAGGAGCAGCAGCTGGCCGCGTAGCTTCATCAGCAGGCCGCCGGCCAGGACCGGGAGGGCGAGCATCGCCGGGGTCCAGGCTTCGGGGAAGGCGATGGTGAGCATGCCGAAGCCTGCGGCGACCATGCCGAGGGCCGGCAGCAGGTAGAGGTCCGAGGCCATGGCGTGGTCGGTGAGCCAGCGGGCGATGCGGCCGTCGCCGAAACGGGCGGCCAGACGTTGGCGGCGCCGCCCGGGGGCCGTGGGCCTGCCGGGCCGCTCATTCCCCGAGTCCGCCGTCATGCGCGAACCATATCGGGAGTACGGCCTCTTCGTCACCCTGCGATCACCGCACGGTCACGGTGCGCTGCCGGTGCGTTGCCGGTCCGCCGCCGCCTTGTCCAAGCGGTGACTTTCGGTGCGCCGCCAGGGTGTTCAGGCCGCGGCCTTCTGGCACGTCGGACACCAGAACAAGTTGCGGTCCCGCACTCCGGCCGTGGCCACCGGCGTGCCGCAGACCAGGCACGGCTGCCCGTTGCGCCGGTACACGTACACCTCGCCGCCGTGGTCGTCCTTGCGCGGCGGGCGGCCCATCGCCTCCGGCGTGTGCTGCGGCCAGACGGTGTCGATCCGGCCGATGCGCGTGCCCTCGGCCATCAGCGCGACCAGGTCCGCCCAGATCCCGTCCCACTGCTCGCGGGTGAGGTCGCGGCCCTTGAGGTAGGGGTCGAGCCCGGCTCGGAACAGGACCTCGGCGCGGTAGACGTTGCCCACGCCGGAGAGCACCGGCTGCTCCATCAGCAGTTCGGCGACCGTCAGTGAGCTGTTGGAGAGCTTGCGCCAGGCGAGGTCCGGATCGGCGTCGGCGCGCAGCGGGTCCGGGCCCAGGCGGCGCAGCAGGGCGGTCCGTTCGTCGGGGCCGTACAGGTCGCACGCGGAGGCGCCCCGCAGGTCGGCATGTCCGGATTTGCCCTCCATCCGCAGCCGCACCTGACCCACCACCGGACCGGCCGGTTCGGCCGCCACATGGAACTTCCCATACAAACCCAAGTGGACGTGGATCCAACGGTCGGGGCCGAAACCGATGAACAAATGCTTCCCGTGCGCCTCAGAACCGGCATAAGGGAGATCCGCGACCAGTCGCGCGCTGGCTTCAAAACGCCCCTGCGGGCTTCTGACCTCGGTCAAAGGGGATTCAGAGGTGAGTTCAGGGGTGAAGACGTCGTCGAGTTTGCCGGCAAGACGGTGAATCACGTGACCTTCGGGCATACCTAAGGACACTACCCGTCCCCACCGACAGCGGATCACGACGAAGGCGGCAGCCCGATGACCATTGAGAGCCTCGGCCGCAAAGGCGGCCCCAAGCCCGGGGACCTCGGCCTGCCGGCCGGGCGCCACGGCAGACGGCCGCAGCCGGAGACCCGGGTCATGCCCACCGCGCGGCCCAAGCCGGCCCCGCCGCGGACGCCGCCGGGCAGCGGGGAGGCGCGTCGGGCGGTGCCGCAGCCGCCGGCACCGAGGCCTCAGGGACCCCAGGGACAACAAGGCCAGGGACCGGGACCCCAGAGCCAGAGCCAGCAGGCTCGGCCGGGGATGGGGATGCGAGGGGCGCAGAGCCCGCAGGGCTCACCGGGCCAGCCGCAGGACCGGCAGGGCCAGGGCGGCCCGCAGGCGACGCAGGCGCACGCCCACGTCACCGAAGCGAGGCCGGCCAGACCTGCCGAATCGCCGAGCAGCCGGGATCGGGGACCGGGGCAGAACCAGGGGTCGGGACAGCAGAAGCCGCGCGGGCGTGGAGACGGGAAAACGGAGAACCGAGGCGACCGCTCCCTCTATGACGGAGGCTCCCCGTCGGCGAACCGACTGGGTCCGGCGAAAGCGATGCGCGCCAGGGACGTTTCACGCCCGCGAAACTGGTAAACAGGGTGGGACCAGGACAGGTAGGCCGAAGGCCCGGCGACCGTTCAGGTCGCCGGGCCTTCCGCGTCATGTCGGGATGACAGGATTTGAACCTGCGACATCGTGCCCCCAAAGCACGCGCGCTACCAAGCTGCGCCACATCCCGCGGTTCTCGCGACAGCAGGTTAGCACTGAGGTAGTCCTACAGTCCTGACGGTTTCGGCGGGGAGTGGCGGGAACCATATAGCCGGTCCCCGCCTGCGCACTCCTCTATAGCGTGTCCCCTTCTATAGGGATCGCTCCTAGATGCCCCCTCAGCGATGTCCCAGATATCGCAGATGTCCCGCTCAGTCGAAGATCGGGTCCTGAGTCCGGGTCCGCTTGATCTCGAAGAAGCCGGGCGTGGACGCCACCAGCAGGCAGCCGTCCCACAGCTTGCCCGCGTCCTCGCCCTTCGGGGCCGGGGTCACGACCGGGCCGAAGAACGCCACTCCGTTCACCGCCACCACCGGGGTACCGACGTCCTCGCCGACCAGACCGATGCCCTCGGCATGCGACTTGCGCAGCGCCTCGTCGTAGCGGTCGGTGTCGGCGGCGTCCGCCAGCGAGGCCGGCAAACCGGCCTCCGCCAGCGCCTCGACGATCACCTCGCGGGTGAACTCTCGGCCGCCGGGGTGCTTGCGGGTCCCCAGCGCCGTGTAGAGCGGGAGCACGTACTCGTCGCCGTGCTCCTGCTGGGCCGCGATCACCACCCGGACCGGGCCCCAGCCCTGGTCCATCGCGTCGCGGTACTGCTGCGACAGGTCGCGGTGCTCGTTGAGCACCGACAGCGACATGACGTGCCAGCGCACGTCCACCGGCCGGATCTTCTCCACCTCCAGCATCCAGCGGGAGGTCATCCAGGCCCAGGGGCACAGGGGGTCGAACCAGAAGTCGGCCACGGCGCGCGGCGCGGCCTGTTCGGGGGTAGGAGAGCTCATGTCCCAAGTCAACGCCATCGGACCTGCAGGTAATCCCGCGGGCGCTCATAAGGGCGATCGTGCAAGGATCGATGGCAAACACTTCGACTCAAAGCGATAAGGAGCCGTGCAAGGGTGCCCGGTATCAATCTGACCCGCGAAGAAGCCCAGGAGCGCGCGGCGCTGTTGGAGGTCCAGTCCTACGAGGTGAGCCTGGACTGGTCGAACGCCCCGGATCCGGAGGCGAAGACCTACACCTCCGCCACGACAGTGCGGTTCCGGGCGAACACCCCCGGCGCCTCGACGTTCATCGACCTGATCGCCCCCGGCGTGCGGGAGATCTGGTTGAACGGGCAGCCGGTGGACCCGGCCGAGGCCTTCAAGGACAGCCGGATCGCGCTGTCGAACCTGCAGGCGGACAACGAGCTGCGAGTGGTCGCCGACTGCGCCTACATGAACACCGGCGAGGGCCTGCACCGGATGATCGACCCGGTCGACGGCGAGGCCTATCTGTACACGCAGTTCGAGGTGCCGGAGTCGCGGCGGGTGTTCCCGGCGTTCGAGCAGCCGGACCTGAAGGCCACCTTCGCCTTCACCGTCCAGGGCCCCGAGGCCTGGCAGATCTTCTCCAACTCCCCCACCCCGGAGCCGCGATCCCAGGGCGACGGCACGGCGGTGTGGGCCTTCGAGGCCACCCCGCGGATCTCCTCGTACATCACCGCGCTGGTCGGCGGCAAGTACCACGTGGCACGCTCGGAGCACACCACCAAGCGCGGCCAGAAGATCCCGCTGGCGGTGGCCGTGCGCACCTCGCTGGCCGAGTACCTGCGGCCGGAGGAGATCTTCGAGATCACCGGCCAGGGCTTCGACTTCTTCACCGAGAAGTTCGACCGGGACTACCCGTTCGCGAAGTACGACCAGCTCTTCGTGCCGGAGTTCAACGCCGGTGCCATGGAGAACGCCGGCTGCGTCACCTTCCGCGAGGAGATGATCTTCCGGTCCAAGGTCACCAACGCCGCCTACGAGCAGCGCGCCGAGGTCATCCTGCATGAGATGGCCCACATGTGGTTCGGCGACCTGGTCACCATGCAGTGGTGGAACGACCTGTGGCTGAACGAGTCGTTCGCCACCTTCACCTCGTTCTACGCGCAGACCGCCGCGACCCGGTTCAAGGACGCCTGGACCACCTTCGCCAACGGCGAGAAGTCCTGGGGCTACCGCCAGGACCAGCTGCCCAGCACGCACCCGATCGTCGCCGAGATCCGCGATCTGGACGACGTGATGGTCAACTTCGACGGCATCACCTACGCCAAGGGCGCCTCGGTCCTGAAGCAGCTGGTGGCCTGGGTCGGGGACGACCACTTCTTCGAGGGCGTGCGCGCCTACTTCAACCGCCACCAATGGGGCAACACCACGCTGGCC
This sequence comes from Catenulispora pinisilvae, assembly GCF_015356865.1. GTDB lineage: Bacteria > Actinomycetota > Actinomycetes > Streptomycetales > Catenulisporaceae > Catenulispora > Catenulispora pinisilvae. The sequence goes on along the minus strand of NZ_JAAFZA010000160.1, from coordinate 18,753 downwards.
GACCTGCTCGGCGCGCTGGAGGAGACCTCCGGCCGGGACCTGAAGGAGTGGGCGAAGCTCTGGCTGGAGACCGCCGGGCCGAACACCCTGCGGCCGGTGTACGAGCTCGACGACGCCGGCGACTTCACCTCCTTCACCGTGGAGCAGGAGGGCTTCTCCGAGGAGTTCCCGACGCTGCGCCCGCACCGGCTGGCGATCGGCCTGTACAACCTGGTGGACGGCGCCCTGGTCCGCACCGACCGGGTCGAGCTGGACGTCACCGGGGCCCGCACCGAGGTCGCCGACCTGGTCGGCAAGGCCCGCCCGGCGCTGGTCCTGCTCAACGACGACGACCTGACCTACGCCAAGATCCGCCTGGACGAGCACTCGATGGCGACCCTGGTGGACCACGTCGGCGACTTCGCCGAGTCGCTGCCGCGCACCCTGTGCTGGAGCGCCGCGTGGGACATGCTGCGCAACGCCGAGCTGGCCGCCCGCGACTACCTCAAGCTGGTCCTGCGCGGCGTCGGCCGGGAGTCCGACATCGGCGTGGCCCAGTTGCTGCAACGGCAGGCCAAGTCCGCGGTCGAGCTGTTCGCCGACCCGGCGTGGCGCCCGACCGGGCAGGCCATGCTGGCGGACGCTTCGTGGGAGCACTTGAAGGCCTCCGAGCCCGGTTCGGACTTCCAGCTGGCCTGGGCCCGTTCCTTCGCCGGCACCGCGCTGACCGACGAGCAGTTGGCCTACGTCGCCGGGCTGCTGGACGGCTCGCAGACGCTGGAGGGCCTGACCGTCGACACCGAACTGCGCTGGACCCTGCTGCTGGCGCTGGTGGTCGGCGGCAAGGCGGACGTGCCGGAGATCGAGGCGGAGCTGGAGCGGGACAAGACCGCGACCGGCGAGCGGTACGCGCTCCAGGCCCGCGCCGCCCGGCCGACCACCGAGGCCAAGGCCGAGGCCTGGGCGTCGGTGGTGGACGGCGACACGCTGGCCAACCACACGGTCGCCTCGGTGATCGGCGGCTTCCAGTCGGTGCCGGCGGACAAGCGCGAGGAACTGCTCAAGCCGTACGTGGCGAAGTACTTCGCGTCGGTCGAGGGCACCTGGAACTCGCGCACCCACGAGATCGCCACCCAGATCGCGACCGGGCTGTTCCCGACGTTCGTGATCGAGCAGGCGACGCTGGACGCCACGCAGACGTTCCTGGACACCGCGCAGCCGGTGCCGGCGCTGCGGCGGCTGGTCGTGGAGTCCGCGGACACCATCGGGCGCTGCCTGAAGGCGCAGGAGACGGACCGCTTGGCGGGCTGAGTCCGGTAAACGGCCGAGTCCGGTCAGCGGCCTGAGTCCGGTGAACTGAACCGGGGACGGTCGAGAACGACGAAGCGGCCCGGGCGGGGAAACCCGCCCGGGCCGCTTCACAGCATTGGGGAACCGGCTACGGCTGGTCGGCGTGCAGCACCGGCGCCTTCTGCGCGTGCTCCATCAGCGACCCCAGGCCGTTGACGATCCCGCCGGCGAGGTCGCCGACCGCGAACGTGGAGGCCATGGCGGCCGCGGCCAGGCCGGCGGCCCGGTCGTCGACCCGGCGCTTGGCGTCCACGCCGGTGACGATCTGGAGCTGGTTGCGGCGCGGGTCGATGACGACCAGCACGGCGGTGTCGGCGTCGGCCAACTGCCGGTGCAGGCGCACCGCCTGGGCGTGCAGGTCGCCCTCGACGGAGCCGACGTAGACCGAGAACTTCAGCCCGCTCTGCTGCTCGGCGGTGGCGATCGCCTTGGCGATGTCCTGCTCCTGACGGGCGCTGAAAGCGTCACCAGCGGGCACTGGCGCCTCCCTCGGTCTGGGCCTCGGAGTAGGCCGTGAGCTCCTTCAGCGAGGTGCCGGTCAGCGCGCGCTCGGCGGTGTCGCCGCGCTCGTCGCGCGGGCCGCCGAACCAGACCGGCGCCGCCCACCAGCTCAGCTGGTGCGGGCGGTAGCGGTTGCCGCGGGCGATGGACGGGGCGAGCACCAACAGCGCGATGACACAGAAGATCGCAGCCGGGATGCCGATGTAGACGAGGATGGTGGCGACGGCGGACATGCCGGGACCGGGGTCGTCGCCCGCGTCGCGGTGCAGGGCGAATGCCGGGGACGCCAGCAGCAGGGGCACCGCCGCCAGCGAGCCGAGGGTCGCCGCACGCAACGCCCGGCGCGTCCGCGCTTCGGGGGTGGTCGGTGGTTTCACGGCTCCACGGTATCTGACGTGGTCTCACGCCGGAAAAGCAGGGGCCGCCCCCGGCTGGCCGGGAGCGGCTCCTGTGCGGTGCGGAGCTATAGAGATTCAGGTCAGGCGGCCGCGAACGCGCCTTCCAACCCGTGCCCTTTGGCCTCACCGCCGTACGCCTCGAGATAAGGCGACCAGCGCGGGTCCTGTCTTCCTGAGGACAGAATCCGCCAAGCCGAGCCGGCCGGCTGGGCCGGAGGCCGGCGCATGCGCCACCCCAGGTCCGGCAGCGGACGGTCCGCCTTCACATGGTTGCAGCGTCGGCAGGCCGAGACCACGTTGTCCCAGGCGTGCTGTCCGCCGCGCGAACGCGGGATCACATGGTCGATACTGGTAGCGGGCGCGTCGCAGTAGACACACCGGCCGCCGTCGCGGGCGAAGATGGCGCGCCGCGTCAGCGGCACCGCCCGGCGGTTCGGCACCTTGATGTAGCGGGTGAGCCGGATCACCGAGGGCGCGGGCATCGACCAGGTGGCCGCGTGGAGCAGGTCGCCGGATCCCTCAAGGGTGACGGCCTTGTCGCTGAGGATCAGAACCACTGCGCGGCGTTGGCTCACGACGCATAACGGCTCATATGAAGCGTTCAAAAGAAGTGCGTGCGGCACTGATGGCCTCCTGACCGAGTCCGACGCGTGGCTCGCGCCGGAGCTAACGTTCCCGACCAGCTTCCAGCACGCCCTTTAGTGCGCTGATGCCTCAGCTGGCGCATCAGCGCACGTCGGAACACGTGTCCGCGGATCGGTTCACGGGTAGATCCAGTCTGTCCGCTGTTGTGGTTCCCGCGCTACCAGATTTCACGCACATCTTCAAAATCATGTGTCACGAGAGGGTTAACGCAGATCGACTACAAGACATAGTCTTCTCAGGCATGTCGTCCTTTGCATACCCGCAGGCCGAACGCCTCGCGGCGGCCGATCACCTACACGGCCGTGACGTAGCCGATCCTTATCGCTGGCTGGAAGACCCCGAGGACCCCAGGACCGAGCTCTGGTGCGCCGGGCAGGACTCGTTGTTCACCGAGGCCCGGCGGGGCTGGCCCGCGGTTCCGGCCTTCACCGAACGGCTGGGCGCGCTGATGGCGACCGGCGACGTCTCGCCGCCCTACTGGCGCGGCGAGCGCCGTTTCGTCACCCGGCGGCTGCCCGACCAGGAGCACGCGGTGTTGCTCGCGGTGGAGCCCGACGGCACCGAGCGGGTGCTGGTCGACCCGACAGCGCTCGACCCTTCCGGCACCACGACGCTGGACGGCTGGCAGCCGTCGATGGAGGGCGACCGCCTGGCCTACCTGATCTCCGAGGCCGGGACCGAGGAATCGGTCCTGTACGTCGTCGACGTCGACACCCTGGACCGGCTCGAAGGCCCGATCACCCGTGCCAAGTACACGTCGGTGGCCTGGCTGCCCGGCGGCGAGGCGTACTACTACGCCCGCAGGCCGCACCCCGACACTGTGCCCGAGGGCGACGAGCAATATCACCGCCGTGTGCACCTGCACAAGGTCGGGACCGACCCGGACGCCGAGGACGTCGAGATCTTCGGCGCCGGTCAGCCCAAGACCAGCTACTACGACATGTCGGTGACCCGGGACGGCCGCTGGCTGGAGGTGAGCGCCCACGCCGGGACGGCGCCCCGCGATGACATCTTCGTCGCCGACCTGACCGCGAGCTCCCCCGAGCGCCCCGCCCTGACCCCGGTCCAGGTCGGGGTGGACAACCTGACCTCGGTGGACATCTGCGAGGCCGACTCCCCGCTGGCCGGCAGCGCCTTGCTGTGGACCGACCGGGACGCCCCGCGCCGCCGGATCTGCGTGGCCCCGGCCGGCGACCTCCGTTACGAAAACTGGCGCGAGCTGGTCCCGGAGGACCCCGAGGCCGTCCTGGACTCCTACGCCCTGCTCGACGGCCCGGAGCTGGAGCGGCCGCTGCTGGTCGTGGCCCGCACCCGGCACGCGGTGGCCGAGCTGGCCCTGCACGACGCCCACACCGGCGAGAAGGTCGCCGACATCCCGCTGCCGGGGCTGGGGACGCTGGCCGGGCTGAGCACCCGGCCCGAGGGCGGCCACGAACTCTGGTTCGGCTACACCGACTTCACCACCCCGGTGCAGATCCACCACTTCGACGCCCGCACGCGCCAGACCACCGTGTGGGAGCGCCCGCCGGCCGAGGTGGAGATCCCGAAGGTCCGCACGCGGCAGGTCACCTACACCTCGAAGGACGGCACCGAGGTCCGGATGTTCGTCATCGACGGCGACGACGGCGACGGCGACGGCGACGACAGCACCGGCCCCAAGCCGACCATCCTCTACGGCTACGGCGGCTTCAACGTCCCGATGACCCCGGGCTACAGCGCGCGGATCCTGGCCTGGGTACAGGCCGGCGGCACCTACGCCGTCGCGAACCTGCGCGGCGGGTCCGAGGAGGGCGAGGAGTGGCACCGCGCCGGGATGATGGAGAACAAGCAGAACGTCTTCGACGACTTCCACACCGCCGGCGACTGGCTGGTCGACAACGGCGTCACCACCCGCGCCCAGCTCGGGATCTTCGGCGGCTCCAACGGTGGTCTGCTGGTCGGCGCAGCCCTGACCCAGCATCCTGAGAAGTACGCGGCAGTGGTCTGCTGGGCCCCGTTGCTGGACATGATCCGCTACGAGCAGTTCGGCCTCGGCGTCACCTGGAACGAGGAGTTCGGCACCGCCGAGGACCCCGAGCAGTTCGGCTGGCTGATCGCTTACTCCCCGTACCACAACGTGCACGAGGGCACCGCGTATCCGGCCACGCTGTTCCCGGTCTTCGACGGCGACAGCCGCGTCGACCCGCTCCACGCCCGCAAGCTGGCCGCCGCGCTCCAGCACGCCACCTCGGCCCCGGTCACGGAGCGTCCGGTGCTGCTGCGCCTGGAGCGCGAGGCCGGCCACGCCGCCCGCAGCGTCTCCAAGACCGTGGGCGTCTACGCCGACATGTGGGCGTTCCTGGCCGCGCAGTTGGGGCTGGAAGAGAGCACGCCGGCCGTGTAAGTCTGGGCCTTATGGATCTTCGAGTACTCACGGAACCGCAGCAGGGCGCCACGTACGACACCCTGCTGCGGGTCGCCCGCGCCGCCGAGGACCTGGGCTTCGACGGTTTCTTCCGCTCCGACCACTACCGGGCGGGCGGGGCGGCCGACGGGCTGCCGGGTCCCACCGACTGCTGGACCACGCTGGCCGGGCTGGCCCGCGAGACGACGCGGATCCGGCTGGGCTCGCTGGTCACCCCGGCGACGTTCCGGCTTCCCGGGCCGCTGGCGATCCAGGTGGCGCAGGTGGACCAGATGTCCGGCGGCCGGGTCGAGCTGGGCATGGGCGCCGGCTGGAACGCCGACGAGCACGTGGCATACGGGATCCCGTTCCCGGACAACCGGTTCGACCACCTCGAGGAGCAGCTCCAGATAGTCAAGGGGCTGTGGAGCACGCCCGCCGGCCAGACGTTCTCGTTCAAGGGTGAGCACTATGAGCTCACCGACTCCCCCGCGCTCCCCAAGCCGACGCAGCACCCGCATCCGCCGATCATCGTCGGCGGCCGCGGGCCGAAGCGGACGCCGCGGCTGGCCGCGATGTACGCGTCGGAGTACAACTCGAACTTCCGGCCGGCGGATCAGGTCGCGGAGAGTTATGTCCGGGTACGCGAGGCATGCGATGCGGTCGGCCGCGATCCGGACACCCTGGCACTGTCCGTGACCTTGGTCGTGGCCTGCGGAAAGACCGATGCGGAGAGCGAGCGGCGGGCTGAGGCGATCAGCCGGAAGGCCGCGGCGAACCAGACCGTGCTGCGGCTGACTCCGGGGCGGCTCGTCGAAAAACTTGGCGAATATCACGCGATCGGAACGCGGCGCGTCTACCTGCGCACTTTCGACCTCGACGACCTCGACCAGTTGGAACTCCTCGCGGACGAAGTCCTGCCGCACGCGCGGATCCTCTAATCTGTCGATGTTTTCCTACGTCTATCGCACGAGTCCGTGAGGCCCGAACCAGTGTCCGCCGCAGTCTCCCTCATCGCCGCCGCGCACAAGTCACCCGCGTCGGGCGGTCCGAGCACGCCGCCGCCCCCCGATCCGACCGGCGACCTGACGACGCGGGTGGCCAAGGCGAGCAACTGGTTCAGCGACCACTCGGGCGTGATCATCTCCGACACGATCGCGATCGTGTCGATCATCGTCGTCTCGCTGCTGATCCGGAAGGTCACGCTGACCTTCATCCGCCGCACGGTGGAGAAGGCCGCGATGCGCGCGGAGTCCAAGCCCGGCCGGTTCCTGGAGAACGGGCTGCTGATGGGCGCCGAGCGCCGGATGCAGCGCACCCGGGCCCTGGGCGGGGTGCTGGGCAGCATCGCCAGCGTCACCATCATGATCATCGCGGCGCTGATGATCATCCAGCAGCTGCACATCTCCACCGGGCCGATCCTGGCCTCGGTCGGCGGCCTGTCGGTGGCGATCGGCTTCGGGGCCCGGGACGTGGTCACCGACCTGCTGGCCGGGATATTCATGATCATGGAGGACCAGTACGGGGTCGGCGACTTCATCGACGCCGGCGACGCCAAGGGCACCGTGGAGGAAGTCGGGCTGCGGGTCACGCAGCTGCGCGACATCGACGGCGTGGTCTGGTACGTCCGCAACGGCACGATCAAGCGGATCGGCAACCAGTCCCAGGGCCACGCGCGCGCCATCGTGGACGTGCCGGTCTCCTACACCGAGAACCCGCAGCGGGTCCGGGACGTCATGGTCGAGTCCGCGCACCAGCTGTTCGAGGACCCGATGTGGAAGGACAGCTTCCTGTCCGAGGCCCCGACCGTGGCCGGCATCGAGTCCATCGAGGGCGACCACATGATGATGCGCGTCAGCATGCGCACCGCCCCGCGCAAGAGCTCCGAGGTCGCGCGGGAGCTGCGCTCACGGCTGCTCGCGGCGTTCGACGAGTCCGGGGTGAAGGTCGGCGTGACCGCGGCCAGCGGGACCAACGGCGCCGAGGACGTGGTTTCCGTGGTGCCCCAGCAACCCGTGAAGGGTCCATCGATCGGTTGACCCCCCGGTTCAACCGGTAGCACCTCATGCCGGGGCCCCCTCGGGGGCCACTGTGGAGGCATGACCACAGCACTGCGCGTCAGGGGACTGCGCAAGAACTACGGGGACGCCGCGGCGCTCGCCGGCGTCGATCTGGACGTCGCCGCCGGCGAGATCTTCGCGTTGCTGGGACCGAACGGCGCCGGCAAGAGCACCGCCGTGGAGATCCTGGAGGGGCTGCGGGCCCGCGACGGGGGCGAGGTGTCGGTACTGGGCGTGGACCCGGCCGCGGCGGACTACCGGTGGCGGGCCCGGATCGGGGTCGTCCTGCAGGAGGCCCGCGACTTCACGATGCTGCGGGTCGGCGAGGCCGTCCGGCAGTTCGGCGCCTACTACCCGGCGCACCGCGATCCGGACGAGGTGATCGCGGCCGTCGGGCTCACCGAGCAGACCCGGACCCTCACCTCCCGGCTGTCCGGCGGCCAGCGGCGCCGGCTGGACGTGGCGCTCGGCATCGTCGGCGGCCCGGAACTGCTGTTCCTGGACGAGCCGACCACCGGCTTCGACCCGGCCGCCCGGCGGCAGTTCTGGGAGATGATCCGCTCGCTGCGCACCGCCGGGACCACGATCCTGCTCACCACGCACTACCTGGACGAGGCCGAAGCCCTGGCCGACCGGGTCGGGGTGCTGGCCAAGGGCCGGCTGGTGGAGGTGGCCTCGCCGGAGCGGCTGGGCGGCCGGGACCACGCCCAGGCGATCGTGTCCTGGGACGAGGACGACCGGCGCTGCCAGGAGCGCACCGCGGAGCCGACCCGGTTCATCGCGGAGCTCTCGACGCTGTTCCGGGGCGAGATCCCGGGGCTGTCGGTGGTGCGGCCGTCGTTGGAGGACATCTATCTGGGGCTGATCGGGTCGCCGGAGACCGGATCGCCCGAGGCCGGACCGCAAGAGACCGGAAAGCCGGAGGGAAGCGCGCGATGAGTGCCATGACGTCGGGACAGACAGTCGAAACGGTGGGGGCCGTGATGGGGACGGGGACGACTGACAATGCGGGCCCGCAGCGGGCCCCGTGGCGTGAGGTCTGGCGGATCGGCCGGGTCCGGATGCGGGTCGAGGTGCTGCAACTGACCCGCAACACCGGGCTGCTGATCTACACCTTCGCGCTGCCGGTGGTGATGCTGCTGCTGTTCGGGTCGATCTTCCGCGGGAAGATAGCCGGGACCTCGGCGACCTACCAGCAGGTCTACGCGACCGGGATGATCGGCATGTGCGTCATCAACGGCGCGTTGCAGAACCTGGCCTACCAGGTGGCCACCGAGCGCCACACCCGGGCGCTGAAGCGGCTGCGGAGCACGCCGATGCCTGCCGTGTCGTACTTCCTGGGCAAGGTGGCCTCGGTGCTGGCCGCGACGCTCGCGCAGGTCGCCGTGATGCTGACGGTCGGGGTGGCGGTGATGGGGCTGCACCTGCCGACTTCCCTGGGCAAGTGGCTGACCTTCACCTGGGTGCTGCTGCTCGGCTGCACCGCGTGCAGCCTGCTGGGCATCGGGCTGAGCGGGCTGATCCGGTCCGAGAACGGCTCGGCGGTGGTGTGGCTGCCGATCATGGTGTTGCAGTTCATCTCCGGTGTGTTCATCGTGTTCTCGACCCTGCCCAAGCCGGTGCAGCAGATCGGAGCGGTGTTCCCGGTGAAGTGGCTGTGCCAGGGCATGCGGTCGGTGTTCCTGCCGGACTCGTTCAAGTACTCCGAGCCGGCCGGATCCTGGGAGCACGGACGGCTCGCCCTGGTGCTGACCGCCTGGTGTGTGGTCGGCTTGGTGATGTGCCTGAAGACGTTCACGTGGCGGGGAAGGGACGACGGGTGATCCAGCCCGCCGAGGCGGCGGTCGGGCCGAACGGCCCGGCCGCCCTGGCCGTGTCCTCCGGACCGGAGGACCCCAAGCCCGGGCGGACACCGGCACCGGCCCTGGACGCAGTCGAGGAGGACCGCCGCGAGTCCTATCGCTCCTGGCAGCGGATCGCCTTCATCTGGGCCGTCGCCTGGCACTTCTCGCTGACGGTCGCGGTCGTCCTGGTCGCGGTGGAGCACCGGCCGCTGTGGCTGTACGCGGCGCTGGCCGGGATGTCGGCGTCGTACCTTCTGCTCCAGCACCCGTGGCTTCTCGACCGCCGGGAACCCCGCGCCGCCAAGGTCCACCTGGCGATCGTGTGCACACTGTCCTTCGCCATCGTCTGGGGCGACCCGAGCCTGACCTTCCTGGCGCCCGTCGTGCTGTCCCAGTTCTCGCCGCACTCCGGGTTCGGCCTGCGCGGCATCGAGATCCTCGCGATCGCGGCGGCGGGGCTGACCCTGCCGATCGCCCTGCGCGGCGGCCCGTCCTGGGGCAGCCTGGCGGCCTGGGGACTAGCCGCCGGATCAGCGCTGCTGATCAACCTGTTCATCGGCGGTTTCTTCGTCGAGATGCTGAAGGACAACGACCGGCGCGGCGACCTGATCCGGGAGTTGGAGGCCACCCGGGCCGAACTGGAGCAGGCCCACCACGCCGCCGGGGTGCTCGAGGAGCGGGAGCGGCTGGCCCAGGAGATCCACGACACCCTGGCGCAGGGCTTCACCAGCCTGCTGATGCTGGTCCAGGCCGCGGAGGCGACGCTGGACAGCGATCCGGACACCACCCGGGAGCGCCTGGAGCTGGCCGCCCGGACCGCGCGGGAGAACCTGGCCGAGGCCCGGGCCCTGATGGGCGGCGACCCGACCGCCGGGCTGCCGCTGGACACGGCGTTGCGGCGGGCGGCGGCCCGGATAGGCGAGGAGCTGGGCATGGCCACCGCGGTCGACATCGGCGGGAGCCCGCGGCCGCTGACCGCCAACGTGCAGGTGGTCACGCTGCGGGTGGCGCAGGAGGCGCTGGCCAACGTCCGCAAGCACGCCCGGGCCGATACGGTCACACTGTGGCTGACCTACGGCACCGAGCAGCTGACCCTGGCCGTCGAGGACGACGGGGTCGGGATGGCCGAGCAGTCGTGCGACGGCTTCGGGATGCGCTCGATGCGCAAGCGGGTCGAACAGGTCGGCGGCGAGCTGACCATCACCAGCGCACCCGGCGCCGGGACGCGGGTCGAGGCGGAGGTGCCCTATGAGTGAGTCGCGAGCGGGTCTGCGGGTCCTGATCGTCGACGACCACCCGGTGGTCCGCGCCGGGCTGACCGGCATGCTGGCCGCCGAACCGGACCTGGACGTGGTGGCCGAGGCCGCCGACGGGGCCGAGGCCGTGCGGCTGGCCCTGGAGCTGGTGCCGGACGTGGTGCTGATGGACCTGCGGATGGCCGGCATGGACGGCGTCCAGGCCACCGCGCGGCTGGCCGCCGAGGCCCCGGCCATCAAGGTCCTGATCCTGACCACCTACGACACCGACGCCGACATCGTCCGGGCGGTCGAGGCCGGGGCGACCGGCTACCTGCTCAAGGACACCCCGCGCGCGGACCTGGCCGAGGCCGTCCGCTCGGCCGCCCGCGGCGAGACGGTCCTGGCCCCGGCGGTGGCCGCCAAGCTGGTCAGCCGCATGCGCCAGCCCGCCGCGCAGCCGCTGACCCCGCGCGAGCGCGAGGTGCTGGCCCTGGTCGCACGCGGGCTGGCGAACGCCGAGATCGGGCGCGAGCTGTTCATCAGCGAGGCCACCGTGAAGACCCACCTGGTCCGGGTGTTCGGCAAGCTCGGGGTGGACGACCGCACGGCGGCGGTGACGAAAGCGATGGCCCAGGGGTTGTTGTAGCCATGACCCCCGAGGAGGCGAGAGCCATCTTCCTGGCCGAGCCGCACGCGATCTTGGCCACCGCGGACGCCTCAGGCGTCCCTCATCTGGTGCCGGTAGTCTTCGCCGCGGTCGGCGACGCTCTGGCGCTGGTGGTGGACCACAAGCCCAAACGCTCCACCGACCTGAAGCGATTGCGGAACATCCAGGCGAACCCACACGTCTCCTTATTGACGGAGCACTACACCGCCGACTGGAGCGCTTTGTGGTGGGCCCGCGCCGACGGCACGGCCCACGTCAGCCCGCTGACGCCGGAGGTGCTGGCCGCGTTCCAGCGGAAGTACCCGCAGTACCGTGCGATGCCTCCGCAGGGCCCCGCGGTCGCCGTCACGGTCGCCAAATGGTCCGGCTGGACGGCCTGATCTGTATTGCTTGATCAATCGTCATAGCCTGATCAGTCGTCATAGCTGATCGATCGCCGTAGCCGGATCAACCGTCGCCGCGGAGGGAAGACTCTTGACGGGCGGGGTCGGGACCGCTAACCTGCCTTTTCGTTAGTAAACTTTCCTAATAGATGAGCGAAGGCACGGGAAGCGGGGAGGAGAATGCCGCCGTGGCCAATCCTGACACCACCCCCGGTACCCCCCGCCTGCTGCGGTCCATCAACGATCGGTCGGCACTGGAACTGCTCCTGGAGCACGGTCCGCTGACCCGCACCCGGATCGGCGCGCTGACCGGGCTGTCCAAACCCACCGCCAGCCAACTCGTGGACCGGCTGCTGACCGCCGACCTGATCGTGCCGGCCGGCACCGCCGCCGGCGGCCCCGGACCCAGCGCGCAGCTGTACGCGGTGAACCCCGCGGCCGGACACGCCGGCGGGGTCGACGTCACCCACACCCGGGTCACCGCCGCGATCTCCGATCTGACCGGCGAGGTGATCGGTGAGTTCGAGGTGGCGGTGGTCGGGCGCACCGCGGCCGGCAGCGTGGAGCGGGTGCGCGACGCGCTGCACGGCGCCGCCGAGACCGCCGGGCTGAACCCGGACGCGGTGCGGCACGTGGTGATCGGCGTGCCCGGCGCCCCGCACCCGGAGACCGGCCAGCTCGGCTTCGCCCGCGACCTGCCCGGCTGGCACGGCGGCAATCTGGCCCGGCTGCGCGAGCTGCTGGGGGTGCGGGTCGAGGTGGAGAACGACGTCAACCTCGCCGCCATCGCCGAGCAGCACCTGGGCCAGGCCCGGGGCTCGGAGAACTTCGTGGTGCTGTGGCTGGGCAACGGCATCGGGCTGGCGATCGTGCAGGACGGCCGGTTCGTGCGCGGCGCCACCGGCGGGGCCGGCGAGATCGGCTACATGCCGGTCGCCCTGGACCCGGCGGACCCGCTGGCGCACACCGCCAAACCGGTGAAGAACACCTTCCAGAACATCGCCGGCCGCCCGGCCGTCCTGCAGCTGGCCCGCGAGCACGGCATCCGCGTCGAGGACCATTCCGAGGCGGTGCGCCGGGCCGTGGAGACCGGCAACGAGGCGATGCTGACCACCCTGGCCGGCCGCGCGGCGCGCGGGCTGGCCCCGGTGCTGGCGGTCCTGGACCCCTCGCTGGTCGTCCTGTCCGGCGGCACCCTGCGCGCCGGCGGCGACCTCCTCAAAGACCTGATCACGCACGAGCTGCACGCGGTCGCGGTCCCCCGCCCGACGCTCGCGGTGTCCACCGTGGAGGGCAACCCGGTCCTGGCCGGAGCCATCCACGCGGCGCTGCGGACGGTGCGCGAAGACCTCTTCAACCGCGGGGTGTAGCCAGGGCATTGGACGACATGGACCGGGACAGGAGCCTGATATGAAACTCGCGGTTGTCGGCGGTGGGTCGACGTACACGCCGGAGCTGGTCGACGGGTTCGCGCGGCTGCGCGACACGCTGCCGCTCACCGAACTGGCGCTGATCGACCCGGCCGCGGACCGGGTGGAGCTGATCGGCGGGCTGGCCCGCCGGATCTTCGCCAAGCAGGGCCACCCGGGCATCGTGACCACGCACACCGAGCTGGAGCCGGGCATCGAGGGCGCGGACGCGGTGCTGATCCAGCTGCGGGTCGGCGGGCAGAGGATCCGGAACGTGGACGAGACCTTCCCGCTGGAGTTCTGCTGCGTCGGCCAGGAGACCACCGGGGCCGGCGGCTTCGCCAAGGCGCTGCGGACCGTGCCGGTGGTGCTGGACATCGCCGAGCGGGTCCGGCGAATAGCCCCGCAGGCCTGGATCATCGACTTCACCAACCCGGTCGGCATCGTCACCCGCGCGCTGCTGGACGCCGGGCACCGCGCGGTCGGGCTGTGCAACGTGGCCATCGGCTTCCAGCGCCGGGCGGCCGCGCACCTGGGGGTGCAGCCCTCGCGGATCAAGCTGGACCACGTCGGTCTCAACCACCTGACCTGGGAGCGCGGGTTCTATCTGGACGGCGAGGACTTCCTGCCGAAGTACCTCGGCGAGTCGCTGGAGGAGATCTCGCACGACATCGAACTGCCGGCCGAGCTGATCCGCCGGCTCAACGCGATCCCCTCCTACTACCTGCGCTACTTCTACGCCCACGACATCGTGGTCAAGGAGCAGATCGACCAGGTCGCCAAGGGCGAGAACCGGGCCAAGGCGGTCGCGGCGGTGGAGGCCGAGCTGCTGGCGCAGTACGCGGATCCGACGCTGGACACCAAGCCGGAGGCGCTGAGCAAGCGCGGCGGCGCGTTCTACTCCGAGGCCGCGGTCGAGCTGCTGGCCTCGCTGCACGGCGACCTCGGCGAGGAGCTGGTGGTCAACGTCCGCAACGCCGGCACCTTCCCCTTCCTGGCCGACGACGCGGTGATCGAGGTCCCGGCGATCGTCGACGCCTCCGGAGTGCGCCCGGCGCCGCTGCGCGCGCCGATCGAGCCGCTGTACCGGGGCCTGATCGGACACGTTTCCGCCTACGAGGAGCTGGCCGTGGCCGCGGCGATCAACGGCGGCGTGGACCGGGTCCGCACCGCGCTGCTGGCGCACCCGCTGGTCGGGCAGGCGGACCTGGCGGACAAGCTGGCCGACTCGCTGGTCGCCAAGAACCGTGATTTCCTGCCGTGGGCATGAGTCGGGCGGCCGTCCTGGCGATCGACGGCGGGAACAGCAAGACCGAGGTGGCGCTGGCGACGGCGGACGGGACGGTGCTGGCCTGCGTCCAGGTGGGCGGGTTCACGCCGCACCTGGACGGGGTGGCCGGGGCGGTCTCGGCGGCCGCGGCCGGCGTGGCGCTGATCCGCGCCGAGCTGGGCCTGGCCGCCGACGAGCCGCTGGCCGAACTGCTGGCCGCCTACGTCGCCGGCGCCGACTTCCCGGTCGAGGTCGAGGCGCTGAGCGCGGAGTTCGCCGGGCGCGGCTGGGCCGAGCGGACCGTCGTCGACAACGACTCGTTCGCGCTGATGCGATCGGGGACCTCGCGGCCCTGGGGAGTCGCGGTGGTCTGCGGCGCCGGCATCAACTGCGTCGGCATCGCCCCGGACGGCCGGCACGCGCGCTTCCCGGCGCTGGGCACGCTGTCCGGCGACTGGGGCGGCGGCCCGGGCCTGGGCGAGACCGCGCACTGGTACGCGGTGCGGGCCGAGGACGGCCGCGGCGCGCCGACCGTGCTGCGCAAGGCGGTGGCCGAGTACTTCGGCTGCGCCTCGATGGCCGAGCTGGTGGAGGCCATCCACTTCGGCCGGATCGCCGAGGACCGGTTCGGGGAGCTGGCACCGCTGGTGTTCGAGGTGGCCGGGCTCGGTGACGAGGTGGCGCTGTCGATCGTGGATCGGCTGGCCGACGAGGTCTGCGCGTGGGCGTTCGCGGCGATGGGCCGACTGGACCTGATGGACGCCGAAGTCGAGGTGGTACTCGGCGGCGGGGTGCTGCGGGCGCGGCAGCCGTTGCTGACGGCCGGGATCGAGCGGCGGTTCACCGAGCGCGCGCCGCGCGCGGTGCTCACCGTGGCGACCGAGCGGCCGATCCACGGGGCGGTGTTGCTGGGGCTGGACGAGTTGGCCCGGCGGTAGGCGTCGCGGCTGCGGTAGCCGTCGCAGGTGCGGTAGGGGTCGCGGCTGCTGTAGGTGTCGCAACTGCGGTAATTGTACGGCCTCGGCGCTTATGCGCCGGATTCGTCTCCTGAGATGACTGAGGTCCCTGTCCTGCGACAGGGACCTCAGTCATTCGCTTGTCTTACCTACCGCTCATCGCGCCCGGCGGGCTCAGACGAGCGCGGCGTCCAGGGTGATGGACGGCACGCCGGCCAGCGCCTTGGAGACCGGGCAGTTGGCCTTGGCGGTCTCGGCGGCGGTCTGGAAGTCCTCGGCGCTCAGGCCCGGCACCGAGGCCCGGACCACGAGCCGGATGGCGGTGATGCCCTCGCCGGGCTGGAAGTCGACCTCGGCGTGCGTGTCGACCTTCTCCGGCGGGGTGCCCGCGCCGGCCAGGCCGTGCGAGAGGGCCATCGAGTAACAGGTGGCGTGCGCGGCCGCGATCAGCTCCTCGGGGCTGGTCTCCGCCGCGGTGTCGGTGGCACGCGACGCCCAGGTGACGTCGAAGGTGCCACTGTGCGACGAGGCCAGCGTGACGTTGCCCTTGCCGTCGAGGAGGCTCCCCTCCCAGTGGGTGTCGGCCTTGCGCGTAGTCGCCATAGATGTCCCTACCTTCTACCTTGCAGCCGAAAGCTTCTGACGCGATCCTCTCACGCGGCCCCCGGGCGTGCTCAGTCAGTCCGTTTGAACACGTACACGTTGTCGGCGGGGTCGGCGAACACCTGCTGGTAGTCGTAGCCGGGGTGCCGGGCCAGGACGAAGTCCAGCGGCGAGGGCTCTCCCGCCCAGCCCGATCGGTCTATGTCGAAGGCCTCGTAGTCGGGCGGGACGATGATGTTCGAGTTGCCGATCCACAGCGCGTCGGTGCGGGCCGCGAGCGCCGGCAGCATGGCGACCGTGGTCTCCACGGTCACCCCCGACGGGACCAGTGCCTCGGCCCGTTTGATGGCCTTGGCGCGCGCACTGGGGAACCAGGTCTCGTGCTGCCACAGGTCGTTCAAGGGGAAGGACTGGGTCAGCGCGACGGCGATCCCGAGCATGACGACGGCGCCGTGCCTGAGTTGGGCGTCGCCGATGGTGCGGAGCCAGCTCTGCTGGGGTGGGGAGGCCACGGGGGCGTCGGCGGCCTCGGGTGCGGCGGCGTCGGCCTCAAGGTCGGCGGCCGAGGCCGCGGCCTCGGCGGCGCGTTCGCGGGACTCCTTGATCAGGATCAGGCCGTGGATCGCGGCGGCGAAGACCACGACCATCGGGACGACGCTGTAGTGGAAGTCCGTGCCCCAGTATGACGGCATGACGTTGACGAAGCGGGCCACCAGCGCCGGGACCGCGAGCAGGACCAGCGGGGAGCGCAGGGCGACGAAGGCGACCGGGAGCAGCGTCATCAGAACGGTGCGCTCTTTGACCCCGATGCCGTTGATGAACTGTCGCGGGACACAGGTGAAGAGTTTTCCGACGCCGGTGTGGAGTTGGGGATTGAGGCAGCCGCCTTCGTTCCAGTACTCGTAGACGCCGTTCGGGTTGAAGTGCGGGATGACGACCTTCACGAGGAGGGAGGTCGTCAGTACGCCCAGCGCGACGCCGGAGGCGAGGACCGCTCCTTGGGTGACGATGCGGCCCGAGTAGCGGGTACGGACCAGGACTATCGCGATGATGATCGGGACCAGGAGCGCGAGATCTTCTTTGACGAAGAGGAGTGGGAGCGCCCACAGGATGGTCCGACGGTAGTCCCTGCGGATGTACGCGCAGAGACTGAACGCTATAGCGGGAACGGCGAAGGCGACCTCATGGAAGTCGAAGTTCGCCGCCTGGACGACTCCCCAGGACAGCCCGTAGGCGATCCCGATTGCGTACCCCTGATAGCGGCCCAGGAAGTCGATAGCGGTTCTGGTGAGCGGAACGGCCGCGAGGGCGAGGAGTACGGACTGCGCTACCAGAAGGGTGACCGGGGTGGGGAAGACCCGGAAGAACGGGCCCAGGAGCATCAGGATCGGGTGCCAGTGGTCCCCGAGGAGATCCATGCGCTCGCCTCTGATGCCGACCATCGGCGCCTGGAAGTGCGCGTAGTCGCGGACTGCTTCCGTGAAGATGCCGAGGTCCCAGGACATGGTCTCGCGGCGTTCGTAGCGGAGTATGGCGATGAGGGCGTAGAGGACGAACGCACCCGCAGCGATGAGCCAAGGGGCAAAGCGTGCGATTTTGGCCGGCGGTCCGTCTTCCTCGAATTCCGCGGAAGCACGGGGCATAGGCAGCCTGGGCAGGCGAAGGCCGGTGGGCACGGGCGCGTTCTCGGGCGCGTTTCCGGGCTCCGTGAACCCAGTATCCAGCGCTTTTGATTCCCCCGGCATGGATGAAGCATAGAACCCGCCCTCTGAACGATGGGAGAATGGCCGCGTGAGTGATCGCGAGGAACCCGTCACGTTCTACGAGGCGGTCGGCGGCGCGCCGACCTTCCGCAAGCTGGTCGCGCGCTTTTACGAGGGCGTGGCGACCGATCCCCTGCTCCGGCCGATGTATCCGGAGGAGGACCTGGGCCCCGCCGAGGAACGCCTACGGATGTTCCTGGAGCAGTACTGGGGCGGGCCGACGACCTACTCGCAACAGCGCGGGCATCCGCGCCTGCGCATGCGCCACTTCCCGTTCAAGGTGGACCCGGCGGCGCGCGACGCGTGGCTGACCCACATGCGGGTGGCCGTGGACGAGTTAGAGCTGCCGCCGCTGTACGCCGCGGAGTTGTGGGACTACCTGGTCCGCGCCGCGCACAGCATGGTCAACTCCGAATAGTCCGAATAATCCGAATGGAAAACCGCTCGTGGCGCCGCCCTACGACGCTTAGGGTCGGCACTATGGACGAACGCACCTTCCGGGTCATGATCCGCGGCTCCTTCGACGCCCTGACGGACGAGCAGCGCGCGGCCCTGCTCGCCGAGGCGGCGGAGCACGACGTGCTGAACGCGGCGTTCACCCCGGAAGGCGGGCTGACCTACGACCTGTCGATGCGGCCCTTCTTCACCTTCCGCTACCTGGAGCGCGGTGAGCGCGAGGAGGACATCGTCGCCGCCGGGGAGCGCGCGCAGGCCAAGGCGGAGCGGTGGCTCGGCGAGCGCGGGTACGGCTACAAGAGGCTGAAGGTCAGCGCCGAGGACATGGATTTGATGCCGTTGGCGAAGCGGCAGCGGAAGGCTCGGGCTGCGGGGTAGGGCGGCGGGCTCGGGCTTCGGAGTAGGGCGGCGGGCTCGGGCTTCGGAGTAGGGCGGCGGGGTAAGGCTGCGCGAGTTGCCTCACATGCGGCGGTCGGCACGAGTTTGCTGCGGCGCGGGGGAATTCGTGGCGTGAGCTGCTGATGGCAGCGCGTTCTCGTGATGAGTGGCTACTTTTAGCCACCGTATGACCACTCTACGCATGGCGCCGTTTGTCTAGTTTGAGGTGATGCGTTCCGCACGTCACCGCACACTCCTCCGCCCCGACCGTCGACACCCGCTGTTCATCGCGTCTGGTGCCGGCGTGCTGCTGGCATTGGCCGCCGTCGCCAGCACTGCCAGCGCCGCCGCGCCCGATCTTCTCGCCGCGCGGATGCACCCGGCGCCTGCCGCAGCGCCGCAAACCACACCGGAGGCCGCACCAGAGCCGGCGCCCACTCCCCCGCCCGCCCCGAAGCCGACCCACGTGT
>NZ_JAAFZA010000016.1 GCF_015356865.1 Catenulispora pinisilvae | reverse complement strand
GCCACCTTCCGCGCGCGAGCGTCACCACCATGCCCGGCCTCGCCGACCCGGTGCGCCGGCCGCGACGGCCACCACGACCGATCCCCGAGCATCAGCAGCCCCGCCGGGACCAGCACCGTGCGCACCAGCAGGGTGTCGAGCAGGACGCCGACCGCGATGGCGGTGCCGACCTGGGCGACCGGGACGTACGGGAGCCGTGACAGGGCCGCGAAGGTGGCGGCCAGCACCACGCCGGCGGCGGTGATCACCCCGCCGGTGACGCTGAGCCCGCGCAGGGTGGCCGTTCGGATGTCGGTGTCCCTGGCCTCCTCGCGGATGCGGCCGATGAGGAAGATGTTGTAGTCCACTCCCAGTGCCACGAGGAATACGAACACGTAGAGCGGGAGCTGGGCCTCGATGCCCGGGTAGCCGAGGGCGTGCCACAACAGGGTGGCCAGGCCGAAGGAGGCCGCGAAGCTCAGCGCCGTGGTGGCCACCAGCAATATCGACGCCACCAGGGCCCGGACCAGAATGGAGATGATCAGCAGCACCACGATCAGGACCAGTGGGATGAGGATCTTGGAGTCCGCGCTGGCGGCCTGGCTGGTGTCGTACTGCACCGCCGGCCCGCCGCCGACCAGTGCGCCCGGCGCCGCGGTGGCCAACCGGCTGCGCAGGTCCTTGATGGCCGTGTATCCGCTGGATTCGTACGGCGGGACGTTCAGGATCACCGAGGCCGTCGAGTAGCCGCCGACCGGGTCCGAGGCCTGGACCGACTGGACGTTCGGCGAGCTCTGCGCCGCCTTGAGCGCGTCGGCGGCCTGGGCCGGCGGGACGAGCACCGTCAGCGGGGCGATCTCGCCGGCCGGATAGTGCGCGTTGACCATCTTCTCGCCGACGACGCTGCCGGCCTGGCCCTTGATCAGGGAGATCGGGTTGTTGTCGGTGCGCAGCCCGGCCAGCCCGAAACAGGCCGCACCGAGCAGTACCACCGAGATCGCGGCCACCAGGGCCGGGCGCTTGGACACCCGGGTGCCCACGGCGTTCCACATCCGGGACCCGTCGGCGCCCGGCTTGCCGGGCCGCGGGATCAGCGGCCAGAATCCGACTCGGCCGACCACCAGGAGCAGCGCCGGCAGCAGGGTCAGCTGGGCCAGCAGCACCGCGCCGATCGCCACCGCGGCGACCGGACCCAGCCCGTGCAGGGCCGAGGACCGCGCGGCCAGCAGGCACAGCATGGCGCAGATCACCGTCGCCGCCGAGGCGGCCAGCGCCGGCAGGGTGCGGCGCAGCGCGATCGCCATGGCCTGGGCCGGTGTCGTCTGGACCCTGAGTTCCTCGCGATATCGGTGGACCAGGAGCAGTGCGTAGTCCGTGGAGGCGCCCATCACCAGCACGGTGAGGATCGCCGTGGACAGCGAGGTGACGGTGACCCCGGCGTTGGTCAGGCCGTGCGTCACCGCCTTGGCCAGCACCAGCGCGGCCAGCGTGCCCAGCAGCGGGAAGACCCACAGCAGGGGACTGCGATAGACCAGCAGCAGGATGACGACCACGATCACCAGCGCGGTCAGCAGCAGCGCGTTCTGGTTGCCCAGGCCGTTGTCCGCGGTGATCGCCGCCGCTCCGGTCACCGCCACCTGCAAGCCGTCCCCGGCCTGGGCGACCGGCCCGGCCACCGCGGCGCGGACCGCCTTGACCGCGGCGGTGTCGGCACTGCTCAGGTCCGCCTGGGAAGTCTGGACGTGCGCGGTGAACTGCATCGCCTTGCCGTCGGCGTTCTGTGGCGCGCCCGGGGCGGTCAACCGCAGCGACGGGCCGACCAGGGCGCTCACCGCGTGTTGCGCGGCGTCGACGGCGGTCTTGTCGTTCGCTGTCAGGCCACTGTTGTCGACGAAGACCACGACGACGTCGTCCGTGCGGTTCGATGACGAGTCGTTCTGGATCTCGGCGACCTTGGTGGACGCGGCGCTGGCCGGGAGATTGGCCTGCGCGGTGTCGTCGGCCGTCACGCCGGACAACGGGGCCAGAATCACGAGGGCGACCAGCCACATCAGCAAGACCGGCCAGCGGGCCCAGCGGAGCGTGCGTGCCAGGCGATCCGGCGTCGGCGGTGGCTGCTCGGCGACGGTGGCGGTCGCGGGCGAGGTCCGCAAGACAGGCTCCTTTGCAGATACATCAAGGGTGATCCGGGATTCGAGCCGACAGCGCTCCCGGGGCGCGCGATGTCAGAGCGAGTGCGCCGGGCCCGACCCACGCATCGCGGCGACCTCACGGTCGCAGCCATATTCGCCTTCCTTGTGGGGGGATGTCCATCTGTTCAGGACCCGCGGCGTGAACACCGGCGCGGCCCGGCGCGCCCGGCTGTGTCCAACTGCTACCTCCCAGCACTTGAACACCGGCCGGACCGGCTCCTGCGACTGCCCGCCGGGGCCCGCTGAGCGGGCAGAACCGCTCGCCGGACCCCGCATATCAGAATCCTGCGAAGCCGGGCGGGGGCGGGGTGAAGAATTTGTACGGTTGAACACTTATTCGGATCAGTTGAACGAGCCCGTGCACGGCCGGCGCCGGTGGCGCTAGCCTCCTCACGGCGGATTAACCGACTGCCCCGATGAATGCTTGCCCTCCATTGCTTCTTTTAAGCACACAAGCGTCGGCGGCGACATCGGCCCGAATCGAATTGCGACCTTGAGGGGTGCTTGGCCGTGGGATTCAAATTCTCGCTCATCCTGAGCCGGAAGATCAGCAAGTCGGAAATCAATACCCTGCGTGAGGCCGGCTGCGAGCAGGCGGAGTTCGGCACGGACACGCTGCCGACCGACGCCTCGGTGCCGGTGGCCCGGCTGGACTTCGACGACACTAAGTCGCAGTCGCTGGAGGAAGCCATCGAGTCGGGTCTGGCCGCCGTCAAGGCGGTGCCGGACCTGGGTATCCCGGGTCTGAACGTCCCGGCCCAGCCGGCCCACCTGCCCGCCGCGGAGCACGAGGCCGCCGGCGACCTGGTGGACGCGCTCGCCGAGGAGTAGCACGCCGGTCCGCCGACCGGGGGGCTCGGCGGGCTCCAGCGTGGCGCCGCACCACCAGTACCAGAGCACTGATACCGCATGGCTTCTGTCAACCCCGGGGGGCGGCGTCCACTCATGGCCAGTGAAGAAAAGCTCCGCGACTATCTCAAGCTGGTCACCGCGAATCTGCGGCAGACGCGGCAGCGGCTCGCGGAATACGAGGAACGCCACCAAGAACCCATAGCCATCGTCGGAATGGGTTGCCGTTATCCCGGTGGTGTCCGCGGCCCGGACAATCTTTGGAGTCTCGTCGAACAAGAGACGGACGCCATATCCGGATTCCCGCTCGACCGCGGTTGGGATGTGGAAGGGCTCTACCACCCCGACCCCGACCACCCGGGCACGACGTACACCCGCTCCGGCGGATTCCTCGACGACGTGGCGGATTTCGATCCCGCGTTCTTCGGGATCAGTCCGCGTGAGGCGCTGGCGATGGACCCGCAGCAGCGGTTGCTGCTGGAGGTGTCCTGGGAAGCGCTTGAACGCGCCGGCATAGAGCCGACCTCATTGCGCGGCACCCGCGCCGGCATCTTCGCCGGCGCGTTCGCCTCCGGCTACGGCGCCACCCTGGCGCAAGAGGACGAGAGCACCGAGGGCCACCTCGTGACCGGGACCGCGACCAGCGTCCTGTCCGGCCGGGTGGCCTTCACCCTGGGCTTCGAAGGGCCCGCGGTGACCGTGGACACGGCGTGCTCCTCGGCGCTGGTCTCCCTGCACCTGGCCTGCCAGGCGCTTCGCAACGGCGACTGCACCATGGCCCTGGCCGGCGGGGTGACCGTGATGGTGACCCCGACGGTTTTCGTGGGGTTCTCGCGGCAGCGCGGGATGTCGGAGGACGGCCGCTGCAAGTCGTTCGGTGCGGAGGCGGATGGTTCGGGTTGGGCTGAGGGCGCGGGTGTCGTCGTCCTCGAACGGCTCTCGGACGCCCGCCGCAACGGCCACCAGGTGCTGGCGCTGGTGCGCGCCAGCGCGACCAACCAGGACGGCGCGTCGAACGGTCTGACCGCGCCGAACGGCCCCTCGCAGCAGCGGGTCATCCGCGCCGCCCTGGCCAAGGCCGGACTGCGCACGCAGGACGTGGACGTAGTGGAAGCCCACGGTTCGGGCACCACGCTCGGCGACCCGATCGAGGCGCAGGCGCTGTTGGCGACCTACGGCCAGGACCGGCCGCAGGACCAGCCGCTGTGGCTGGGCTCGATCAAGTCGAACATCGGCCACGCCCAGGCCGCCTCGGGCGCCGCGGCCGTCATCAAGATGGTGATGGCGCTCCAGAACGGGCTCCTGCCGCGGACGCTGCACGCCGACGTGCCCTCGCCGCACGCCGACTGGACCGAGGGGAACGTCAGGCTGCTGACCCAGGCCCGGCCCTGGCCGGTCGGCGAGCACCCGCGGCGGGCCGGGGTGTCCGGCTTCGGGATCTCCGGGACCAACGCGCACATCATCTTGGAGGAGGCGCCGGCGGAGAATCAGTCCCCGGCCCAGGACGCTCCGGAGGAAGAGAACGCGCAGACCGGCGTGCCGCCTGAGGGGGTCGGCGCGGCGGAGGAGACCGCGCGGGCCGCGACCGGCTCGGCCGATTCCCCGGCCGTCGCCACGCAGCCGCCGGTTCCGGCGGTGATCGCGGACTCCTCGGTGCTGCCGTGGGTGGTGTCGGGGCGTTCCGAGGCCGCGCTGCGCGCGCAGGCCGGTCGGTTGCGGGAGTTCGTGCTGGGCCGGCCGGAGCTGGATCCGCGGGATGTGGGTCACTCGCTCGCGGTGACGCGGTCGGTGTTCGAGCACCGGGCCGTGGTGCTCGGGTCCTACGCCGAATCGCTGGCCGCGGTGGCGACCGGTCAAGCTGCCGATGCGGTGGTCTCGGGGGCGATGCCGACTGCCGGGACCGGCCGGGCGGTGTTCGTCTTCCCGGGTCAGGGTGCGCAGTTCGCCGGTATGGGTCGTGAGTTGTTGGAGTCGTCTCCGGTCTTTGCGGCGCGGATGGCGGAGTGCGCAGCGGCGTTGGCTCCGTTGGTGCCGTGGTCGCTGTTGGATGTGGTGGCCGGGACCGATGGTGCGCCTTCGCTTGATGCGGCTGAGGTTTTCCAGCCGGTGCTGTGGGCGATTCTTGTGTCCCTGGCTGCGGTCTGGCAGGCCGCGGGCGTCACGCCGAATGCGGTGGTGGGTCACTCTCAAGGTGAGATCGCGGCGGCCACGGTCGCCGGGGCGCTGTCCTTGGCCGACGCGGCCAGGATCGTGGTGGTCCGCTCGCGCGCCCTGTCCTCGTTGAACGCCGCGGGCGCGATGGTGTCGGTGGTGATGCCCGAGGATCGCGTCAAGGAACTCATTACGGGTCGCAATGGGCTAGCGGTCGCGGCCGTGAACTCTCCCGCCGCGACCGTCGTGTCCGGCGACCCGGAGTCGGTGGACGCTTTCGAGGCGGAGCTGGCGAAGCAGCGAGTGCTGCGGTGGCGGCTGCCGGTGGTCGACTACGTCGCGCATTCGGCTGGCGCGGACGCGCTTGAAGGCGTGCTTGCGCAAGGTCTTGCCGGGATCGAGCCGCAGCCGGCCCGGATCCCGATGGTGTCGACGGTCACCGGCCAGTGGCTTGAAGGTCCCGAGTTGGACGCCGGCTATTGGTTTGCGAACGTGCGCGACACGGTCCGCTTCGCCGATGCCGTCCGGACTCTGGCGGGCAAGGGCTACCGCTCCTTCATCGAGGTCTCCCCGCAGCCGGTGCTGACGATGGCGGTCTCCGAGACCGTCGAGGACGCAGGGCACGAACTGAACCTCCTCACCGGCACCGTCGAGCGCGAGAACCCCGGTGCCGACCGGCTGGTCCGGGCCTTCGCGGCCGCGTTCGGCGCGGGGCTCGGCATCGACTGGCCGGCGGTGATCGGCGAGGGCCAGGCGGTGGAGCTCCCGACGTACGCCTTCCAGCGTCAGCGCTACTGGCCGCGTACCACCACCGAGCGCCGTCCGTCCGACAGCGCAGCCACCGACAGCTGGCGCTACAAGGCGTCCTGGGTCCCGATGCCCGACCCCGGCCCGAGTCCGGCGACCGGGTCCTGGCTCGTCATCGCGTCCGCCGAGGCCGCCGCCCGGCTCGACGAGTGCGTCAGGGCACTGACGGATGGCGGCGGTCGGGTCCAGGTCCTGCGCGCCGACGACGCCGTCCTCAGCGACCGCGAGGCCTTGGCCGCCGCGCTCGCCGCCTTCGACCTCGAAGACGCCGCCGGCGTCCTGTCCCTGCTGGCCCTGGACGAGCGCCCGCTCCCGGGCTTCGGCCAGACCCCGGCTGGTCTGGCCGGTACCCAGACACTGATCCAGGCCCTCGGCGACGCCGGCGTCAGCGCGCCGCTGTGGGTCCTGACCTCCGGCGCGGTCGCCGCGCCCGGGACCGCCGACCTCACGTCCCCGGCCCAGGCCCAGACCTGGGGCCTCGGCCGGGTCGCGGCCCTGGAGCACCCGGACCGCTGGGGCGGCCTGATCGACCTCCCGCCCGGGCTCGACGCCGACACCGCCGGCCGTCTGCGCGGCGTCCTGGCCGGCTACGGCGAGGACCAGCTCGCGCTGCGCGCCACCGGCGTCCTGGCCCGCCGCCTGGTCCGCGCCGGGAAGCGCGGCGACGTCGGCCGGCGCTGGACTCCCCGCGGCAGTGTCCTGATCACCGGCGGAACCGGAGCCGTCGCCGGGCACGTGGTCGGCTGGCTCGCCGGCCGGGCCGCGCCCCGCGTCGTCCTGACCAGCCGCACCGGCCCGCTCGCCGACGGCGTCGCGGGCCTGGCCGCCGCGACCGCCGACCGCGGGACCGCGGTCGACGTCCTGGCCGGCGACACCGCGAGCCGGGAGCAGCTGTCGGCACTGCTGGACCGGATCGACGCGGACGGCCCGCCGCTGAGCGCGGTGCTGCACGCCGCCGGTGTGTTGCAGGAGACCCCGCTCGCCGACACCACCGCGCGGGAGCTGTCCGACGTCCTGGACGTCAAGGCCAACGGCGCCGCCCTGCTCGACGCGCTGACCGCGGACCGCGATCTGGAAGCGTTCGTCCTCTTCTCCTCGATCGCCGCCACCTGGGGCAGCGGTCTCCAGCCCGGGTATTCGGCGGCCAACGCCTACCTCGACGCGCTCGCCGAGAGCCGGCGCTCGCGCGGCCTGCCCGCCACGTCCGTGGCCTGGGGGCTGTGGGCCGGGCGCGGTCTGGGCGGCGAGTCCGGCAGCGACCACGTGCGACGGCGCGGTGTGCGGCCGATGGATCCGGCCGCGCTGGTCCAGATCCTCGGCGAGGTCATCGACACCGATGAGGACCCGGTCACCGTCGCGGACATCGACTGGGCCACCTTCGCGCCGATCTTCACGCTGCGCCGGCCGAGCCCGCTGATCGCCGATCTGCCGGAGGTCGCCGAGACCGCCGAGACCGCGGACGCGGCCGTCGGCGCCGCACCCGGTGCCGGAAGCGCTTTGGCCCGGCAGCTCGCCGGGGTGACCGGCGCCGAGCGGGACCGGATCGTCACCGACCTGGTCCGGACCGAGGCCGCCGGGGTGCTGCGGTTGGCCGGCGCCGCCGACGTGGACGCCGTCCGCGCGTTCAGCGAGCTCGGCTTCGACTCGCTGATGGCCCTGGAGCTGCGCAACCGGATCGGCGC
This sequence comes from Catenulispora pinisilvae, assembly GCF_015356865.1. Lineage (GTDB taxonomy): Bacteria > Actinomycetota > Actinomycetes > Streptomycetales > Catenulisporaceae > Catenulispora > Catenulispora pinisilvae. Next base: position 78,427 of record NZ_JAAFZA010000016.1, on the reverse strand, counting down.
CGTGACCGGTCTGCGGCTGCCCGCCACCCTGCTGTTCGACCACCCGACGTCGACGGCGGTCGCGGAGTTCCTGCTGACCCGGCTGGTCGCCGAGACTCCCGCGCCGGCCCCGACGCCGGCTGCGCAACCGACGGCGCTCGCCGCCGCCGACGACCCGATCGTGATCGTCGGGATGGGCTGCCGGCTGCCCGGCGGGGTGTCCAGCCCGGAGGATCTGTGGGACCTGGTGGCCGCCGGAGTCGACGCCACCTCCGGCTTCCCCACGGACCGGGGTTGGGACGCGGCCGGCGTCTACGACCCCGATCCCGACCGCGCCGGAACCCACTACACCCGCGGCGGCGGCTTCCTGCGCGGCGTCGCCGACTTCGACCCCGACTTCTTCGGCATCAGCCCGCGTGAGGCGCTGGCGATGGACCCGCAGCAGCGGCTGCTGCTGGAGGCCGGCTGGGAGACCCTCGAACGGGCCGGCGTCGATCCGGCCGCGCTGCGCGGCAGCCGCACCGGGGTCTTCGTCGGAGCCACCGCGACCGACTACGGCCAGGGCCTGCCGGACGAACTCGAGGGCCACCGCGGCACCGGAACCGCCGCCGCCGTGCTGTCCGGCCGCCTGTCCTACCTGCTCGGGCTTGAGGGTCCGGCGATGACCGTGGACACCGCGTGCTCCTCCTCGCTGGTCGCCCTGCACCTGGCCTGCCAGTCGCTGCGCGACGGGGAGTGCGATCTGGCGCTGGCCGGCGGGGTCACGGTGATGCCGTCGCTGGACTGGTTCGTGTGGTTCTCCCGGCAGCGGGGCCTGGCCCCGGACGGCCGCAGCAAGGCGTTCTCCGACGCCGCCGACGGCATGGGCATGGCCGAGGGCGTCGGCGTCCTGCTGGTCGAGCGGCTGTCGGACGCGCGCCGCAACGGGCATCAGGTCCTTGCGGTGGTGCGCGGCAGCGCGATCAACCAGGACGGCGCCTCCAACGGTCTGACTGCCCCGAACGGCCCCTCCCAGCAGCGGGTGATCCGTGCCGCGCTGACCCGGGCCGGGGTCGCCGCCGCCGAGGTGGACACCGTGGAGGCGCACGGCACCGGCACCCCGCTGGGCGACCCGATCGAGGCCCAGGCGCTGATGGCGGTCTATGGCCAGGACCGGCCCGAGGACCGGCCGCTGTGGCTGGGCTCGGTGAAGTCGAACATCGGCCACGCGCAGTGGGCGGCCGGCGCGGCCGGCGTCATCAAGATGGTGATGGCGTTGCGCCGGCAGGAGATGCCGCCGACGCTGCACGCCGAGACGCCGTCGTCGCACGTGGACTGGACGGCCGGGAACGTCAGGCTGCTGAATCGGCCGGTGGCCTGGCCGACCGGACCGGAGCGGGTGCGGCGGGCCGGGGTCTCCTCGTTCGGGCTCAGCGGCACCAACGCGCACGTGATCCTTGAGGAGGCGCCGCAGGATCCGGCGCCCGCGCCGGCCGACGACGACCCGGGCGCCGTGCCGGAAGCCGTCCCGGCCGTGGTGTCCGGGGCGCTCCCGTGGGTGCTGTCGGCGCGGTCGGCGGACGCCTTGCGGGCCCAGGCCGCGCGGCTGCGCGAGCGCCTGCGGCTGAACCCCGACGCCGATGACGCGGACGTGGCGTGGTCGCTGGCCACCACCCGCTCGGCGTTCGAGCACCGGGCCGTGGTCTTCGACCGGGACGGGCTGGCCGAGGTCGCCGACGGCCGTGACGGCGCGCGGGTGCCCAGCGGCGTGGCGCGCGGCACCGCCCGAGTCGGCTTCGTGTTCGCGGGCCAGGGTGCGCAACGGGCCGGGATGGCGGCCGGGCTGCACGCGGCCTCGCCGGTGTTCGCCGCCGTCTTCGACGAGGCGTGCGCGCTGCTGGCGGGCCACCTCGATCTGCCGGTGCGCGAGGTCGCGCTGGGCACCGCCGAGGACGCCGAGGAGCTCGCGGATCAGACCGTTTACGCCCAGGCCGCGCTGTTCGCGGTCGAGGTCGGGCTGGTCGAGGTGCTGGCGGCGGTCGGGCTGCGTCCGGCGGCGGTCGCCGGTCACTCGGTCGGTGAGGCCGCCGCCGCGTACGCGGCCGGGGTGCTGTCGCTGGCCGACGCCTGTGCGCTGGTCGCCGCGCGCGGCCGCCTGATGCAGGCGTTGCCGGCCGGCGGCGCGATGGCCTCGATCGCCGCCACCGAGGCCGACGTGCGAGCCGCGGTGGACGGTATCGAAGGGGTCTGCGTCGCGGCGGTGAACGGTCCGGCGGCCACGGTGGTCTCCGGGGACCGGGAAGCCGTCGCCGCACTTGTCGCGGAGTTCGCCGAGCGCGGCGTGCGGACCCGGTCGCTGCGGGTCAGCCACGCTTTCCACTCGCATCGGATGGACCCGATGCTGGCCGAGTTGGCGCAGCTCGCCGACACGCTTTCCTTCTCCTCGTCGTCGGTTCCGTGGGTGAGCACTGCCACCGGCGCCGTCATCGAGTCCTGCGACGGCGCGTACTGGGCCGACCAGGCTCGCGGCGCGGTGCGGTACGCCGACGCGGTGACGACGATGGCCGGTCTGGACATCGATCTGTACGTCGAGATCGGCCCGGACAACACCCTGTCGGTGCTGGGTTCCGACACACTCGACGGCGCCGGGTTCATCCCGCTGCTGCGCCCCGGCTATGACAGCGCGCTCACCGTCCTGACCGGACTGGGCCGCGCTTGGGCGAGCGGGGCGTCGGTCGACTGGTCGGCGGCGCTCGGCTCCGGTGAGCGGGTCGATCTGCCGACGTATCCGTTCCAGAACCGGCGCTACTGGCCCGAGCCCAACGCCGCGACCGGTGCCGCTGTCGGGCAGGAAGACACCGACGACGCGTTCTGGGCCGCGGTCCACGCCGGTGACGGCGACGCGCTGGCGGACACGCTCGACATGGATCTGCGCCGGCCCTTCGGCGAGGTGCTTCCGGAACTGGCCGCGTGGCGGCGTCGTAAGCAGGGCCGCGCGGTGACGGACGGCTGGCGGTATCAGGTGTCGTGGTCGCCGGTCGCGGAACCGGACACCACCGTGCCGACCGGGACGTGGATCGTCGCGGTTCCGTCGAGCGCGGACGAGTCGGCCGGGACCGTGGCCGAGACGGTGTCGGCGGCGATGTCCGACCGGGGCGCGCGGGTCGTCGTGGTCGCCGCGGACGGCGATCGCCGGGTACTGGCCGAGCGGTTGAGCCGGGCCGCCGGCGCGCTCGATGACGGCGTCGCCGGTGTGGTGTCGCTGCTGGCGCTGGACGAGACGCCGCTGGCCGACCACTCCGCGGTGCCCTCCGGCCTGTTCGGCACCCTGAGCCTGGTCCAGGCGCTCGGCGACGCGGGTGTCGAGGCCCCGCTCTGGCTGCTGACCCAGGGTGCGGTCAGCACCGATCCCGCCGAAGTGTTGGCCAGCCCGTTGCAGGCCCAGGTCTGGGGTCTGGGCCGGGTCGCGGCCGTGGAACACCCCGATCGCTGGGGCGGCCTGGTCGATCTGCCGGCCGTACTCGACGAGCGGGCCGCGGCCCGGTTGTGCGGGGTGCTGGCCGGCGGCGAGGAGAACGAGGTCGCCGTCCGGGCGGCCGGTGTCCTGGCCCGCCGGTTGATCCGGGTCGGCGCCGCCGGGACCGCCGGGGCCGACGGCGGCACATCGTGGTCGCCGCGCGGCACCGTCCTGATCACCGGCGGCACCGGTGCGCTGGCCGGGCACGTCGCCGACTGGCTGGCCACCGAGGGCGCCCGGCACCTGATGCTGACCAGCCGCTCGGGCCCGCGGGCCGCCGGGGTGGCCGCCCTGGTCGCCGGGCTGGCCTCACAGGGTACCGACATCGAGGTCACCGCCGCCGACATCGCCGACCGGGACCAGGCCGCCGCACTGGTGGCGCGCGGCGGTGCGCTGTCCGCCGTGGTGCACACCGCCGGTGTCCTGGACGACGGTCTGCTGGACGGCCTGGACGCCGAGCGTCTGGCTTCTGTGTTGGCCGCGAAGGCAGCCGGCGCCACGCACCTGCACGAGCTGACCGCCGACCACGACCTGGACGCGTTCGTACTCTTCTCCTCGGCGGCGGCCACGTTCGGCGGCGCCGGACAGGGTAACTACGCGGCGGCGAACGCCTACCTGGACGCCTTGGCCGAACAGCGAGCATCGCAGGGCCTTGCCGCGCTGTCCGTGGCCTGGGGCCCGTGGGCGGACGCCGGGATGGCCCAGGCCAGCGCGGCGGTCCGCCGGCGCTTGAGCACGGGCCCGCTGCCGGAGCTGGATCCGGCGCTGGCGGTCGCGGCCCTCGGGCGCGCGCTGACCGCCGGGGACCGCACCCTGGCCGTGGTGGACGTGGACTGGCCCCGGTTCGCCCCGCACGCCGGGCCGTTGGTCCGCGACCTGCCGGAGGCCGCCCACGCGCTGCGTGCCGCGCGGGCGTCCGGTACCGCTTCGATTGCGCCCTCGGCCGGCCAGCTGGCCCGGTCGCTGGCCGGGAAGTCGCGGACCGAGCAGGAGCGGGTGCTCACCGACCTGGTGCGGGCCGAGGCGGCTTCGGTGCTGGGCCACTCCTCCGCGGACGGCGTGGGTGCCGATCGGGCGTTCGGCGAGCTCGGGATCGACTCGCTGACGGCGCTCCAGATGCGGCAGCGTCTCAGGACTCTGACCGACCGGAAGCTGTCGTCGACAATGGTCTTCGACTACCCGACCCCGACCGCGCTGGCCGCGTATCTGCGCACTGAACTGTTCGGCGACGATCCCGCGGCGGGTGCCGCGGCCGGAGCTGACCTTCCGGCGGCGGCCAGCGACGAACCGCTCGCGATCGTCGCGATGGGCTGCCGCTTCCCCGGCGGCGTCCGGAGCCCGGAAGACCTGTGGGACCTGTTGGCCACCGGTACCGACGCCATCGCCGGTCTGCCCTTGGACCGCGGCTGGGATCTGGCCAAGCTCGACGGGCCCGATCAGCCGGAGGCCGGCTATATCCGGGAAGGCGGGTTCGTCTACGACGCGGCGGGCTTCGATCCGGCGTTCTTCGGGATCAGCCCGCGTGAGGCGCTGGCGATGGATCCGCAGCAGCGGTTGCTGCTGGAGGTCGCCTGGGAATCGCTGGAGCGGGCCGGAATCGCGCCGCGATCGCTGCGCGGCAGCCGGACCGGTGTCTTCGTCGGCGGCTATTTCTCCGGCTACGGGACAGGACTTCAGGACGCCTTGAACCGGGGCGTCCCGGGACTGGCGGACAAGGGCCTTCAGGGAAACATGGTGAGCGGCAACGCCACCAGCGTCCTGTCCGGCCGGGTGGCCTTCACCTTCGGGTTCGAAGGGCCGGCGGTGACCGTGGACACCGCGTGCTCGTCGTCGCTGGTGGCCCTGCACCTGGCCGGCCAGGCCCTGCGTTCCGGCGAGTGCTCGATGGCGCTGGTCGGCGGGGTGACCGTGTTCGCCAGCCCGACCTGGTTCGGCTTCACCCGCGAACGGCAGGCCGGTGAGGCGCCGGACGGCCGCAGCAAGTCCTTCGGCGCGGCGGCCGACGGCATGGGCATGGGCGAGGGTGCCGGGCTGTTGGTGGTGGAGCGGCTGTCGGACGCGGTGCGTAACGGTCACCGGGTGTTGGCTGTGGTGCGGGGTAGTGCGACGAACCAGGACGGTGCGTCGAATGGTCTGACGGCGCCGAACGGTCCTTCGCAGCAGCGGGTGATCCGGGCCGCGCTGCGCAACGCCGGCGTCGGCCCGGCCGATGTGGACGTGGTCGAGGCGCACGGTTCGGGCACCTCGCTGGGCGACCCGATCGAAGCGCAGGCGGTGTTGGCGACGTACGGCCAGGACCGGCCGGAGGACCGGCCGCTGTGGCTGGGTTCGGTGAAGTCGAACATCGGCCACGCCCAGGCCGCGGCCGGTGCCGCCGGTTTGATCAAGATGGTGATGGCGCTGCGCAATGGCGTGCTGCCGCAGACGCTGCACGCCGACGAGCCGACGCCGCACGTCGACTGGACCAGTGGGAACGTCCGGCTGCTGACCGAGGCGGTGCGCTGGGAGCCGCGGGAGCGTCCGCGGCGGGCCGGGGTGTCAGGGTTCGGAATCGGCGGCACGAACGCGCACGTGATTCTGGAAGAGGCCCCGGCCGGGGTCCGCGAGGACGACGAGGCCGCGGACGCAGACGGTTCGGCGGGCGCCGCGGCTGCCATTGTGGCGGAGCCGGTTCCGGTGGTGCTCGGCGATGGTCTGGTGCCGTGGGTGGTGTCGGGGCGTTCTGAAGCGGCGTTGCGGGCGCAGGCTGGCCGGCTGCGGGAGTTCGTGCTGGCGCGGCCGGAGCTTGACTCGCGGGATGTGGCCTTCTCATTGGCGGCGACGCGGTCGGTGTTCGAGCACCGCGCTGTGGTGGTCGGGGCGCGCTCGGAGTCGTTGGCCGCGGTGGCCACCGGTCAGGGTGCTGATGCTGTGGTCTCCGGTGTGATGCCGACTGTCGGGACTGGCCGGTCGGTGTTTGTGTTCCCGGGTCAGGGGGCGCAGTTCGCGGGTATGGGCCGTGAGTTGTTGAACACGTCGCCGATTTTCGCGGCGCGGATGGCGGAGTGTGCGGCGGCTTTGACCCCGCTGGTGTCGTGGTCCCTTCTGGACGTGGTGGCCGGGGCTGAGGGTGCGCCTTCGCTTGATGCGGCTGAGGTTTTCCAGCCGGTGCTGTGGGCGGTTCTGGTTTCCCTGGCTGCGGTGTGGGAGGCAGCCGGGGTCATACCGGATGCGGTGGTCGGTCATTCGCAGGGTGAGATCGCTGCTGCGACGGTCGCCGGTGCGCTGTCGTTGGAGGACGCGGCGCGGGTCGTTGTCATTCGCTCGCGTGCCCTGTCCTCGTTGAATGCCACGGGCGCGATGCTGTCCGTGGTGATGCCTGAGGATCGCGTCAGGGAGCTGATCACCGGTCGCGAGGGGTTGGCGATCGCGGCGGTGAACTCGCCTGCTGCGACAGTCGTTTCGGGCGACCCGGCATCGGTGGACGCTTTCGAGGCGGAGTTGGCTAAGCAGCGGGTGCTGCGGTGGCGGCTGCCGGTGGTCGATTACGTCGCGCATTCGGCTGGAGCCGACGCGCTGGAGAGTGTGCTGGCTGAAGGGCTAGCTGGGATCGAGCCGAGGGCGGCTCGGATCCCGATGTTGTCGACCGTGACCGGTCAGTGGCTTGAGGGCTCTGAGTTGGATGGCGGCTACTGGTTCGCGAACGTCCGCGACACGGTCCGCTTCGCCGACGCGATCAGGGAGCTGACCGCAGACGGCTACCGGTCCTTCATCGAGGTTTCCCCGCACCCGGTGCTGACGACGGCGATCAGCGAGACCGCGGAAGAGACCGATCACGAGCTGAGCTTGGTGACCGGCACCGTCGAGCGCGAGGCCCCCGGCGCCGAGCGGCTGATCCGGGCCTTCGCCGCGGCGTTCGTCGCGGGGATCGGGATCGACTGGCCGGCGGTGATCGGCGCGGGTCGCACCGTCGACCTCCCGACCTATGCCTTCCAGCGTCAGCGCTACTGGCCCGACGAGCCCGCGGTATCGGCGCCGTCCGGTGCGGCCGATCCGGTCGACGAGCGGTTCTGGACCGCGGTCGAGAACGCCGATCTGGAGACCGTGGCCGACACCCTGGCCGTCGACGACCTCGATCGGCTCGGCGACATCGTCCCGGCGTTGGCCGCGTGGCGGCGCCGGTCCCGGGACCGCTCGGCCACCGACGGCTGGCGCTATCGGCTCACCTGGGCCCCGGTGCCCGAGCCGCAGGCTTCGGTGCTGTCCGGGACCTGGCTGCTGGTCACCCCGGCGCGGGCCGGGGCGGAGTCGGCCGAGGCGGCGGTGGCCGCCCTGACCGGCCGGGGCGCGCAGGTCCTCACCCTGGCGGTCGGCCCGGAGGACGTCAGCCGCGGTACCCTCGCCGCGCGGATCGAGGCCGTGCTGGCCGATCGCGACGAACCGCCGGCCGGCGTGCTCAGCCTGCTGGCATGGGACGAGTCCCCGCTGACCGGATCGATCGGGGTCGGCTTCGGTATCGCCGCCTCGCAGGTGCTGGTGCAGGCGCTGGGCGACAGCGGTGTAGAGGCCCCGCTGTGGTTCCTCACTTCCGGTGCGATCAGCACCGGCGCGGGGGAGCGGCTGACCAGCCCGTCGCAGGCTCAGATCTGGGGCTTGGGCCGGGTCGTGGCGCTGGAGCACCCGGAGCGCTGGGGCGGTCTGGTCGACGTGCCGTCGGCAGCGTCCCTCGACGTCTCCGTGGCCACCCGCCTGTGCGGGGTCCTGGCCGGCGGCTGCGCCGACGAGGACCAGCTCGCGATCCGCACCGCCGGGATCCTCGGCCGCCGCCTGACCCGCGCCGTGCCCCGCCCGGCTGTCGCAGAACCCTGGTCCCCGAGCGGAACGGTGCTGCTCACCGGCGGCACCGGCGCCGCCGGCGGGCACGTCGCCGACTGGCTCGCCGAGCGCGGGGCGCCCCGGATCGTGCTGGCCGGCCGGACCGGTCCGGCCGCCTCCGGCCTCGCCCGGCTGGCCGCGGGCCTGGCCGCCCGGGGCAGCGCGGTCGAGGTGGTGTCCTGCGATGTCGCCGACCGCGACCGGACCGCCGGGCTGCTGGAGCACATCGCGGCCACCGGCGTCCCGCTCAGTGCCGTGGTCCACGCCGCCGGGGTCGTGCAGGCCACCGCGCTCGCCGACACCACGACCGAGGAACTGGCGGCCGTGCTGGGTGCCAAGGCGGCGGGCGCCGCGATCCTCGACGAGCTGACCGCAGGCCTGGACCTCGAAGCCTTCATCCTGTTCTCGTCGATCGCCGCCACCTGGGGCAGCGGTTGGCAGCCGGCTTACTCGGCGGCCAACACCTACCTGGACGCGCTCGCGGAGAACCGGCGCTCGCGCGGCCTGCCCGCGACCTCGGTGGCCTGGGGCCCGTGGGGCGGCGGCGGCATGACCGACCCGGACAGCGCCGAACGCCTGGCCCGTCGCGGCATCCGGCTCATGGACCCGGCCGCGCTGGTCCGGGTGCTGGACCAGGCCGTGGCCGCCGGCGAGGCGCTGCTCACCGTCGCCGACATGGACTGGGCCGCGTTCGTCTCGGCGTTCACCATGCGCCGGACCAGCCCCCTGATCACCGGGGTCCCCGAGGCCGCGGCGGCGATGGCCGCCGGGGAGCGGGACGACGCGCCGCGACCGGCCGACGCCGACGCCGGGGCCGAGTTGGTCCGGCGGCTGACCGGACGGCCGCGCACCGAGCAGGACCGGATCGTGATCGACCTGGTGCGGGCGGAGGCGGCGCCGATCCTCGGGCATACCTCGGGCACCGCCGTGGAGCCCGGCCGGGCGTTCAGCGACCTGGGCTTCGACTCACTGGCCGCGGTGGCGTTGCGCAACCGGCTGAACGCGGTCACCGGCCTGCGGCTGCCGGCCACGGCGCTGTTCGAGCACCCCACCCCGGCGGCGCTCGGAACCCATGTCCGGGAGCAACTGGTGCAGGACGCCGAGTCCGGGACCTCCGTGCTCTCGGAGCTCGACCGGCTGGAGGCGCTGCTGTCCGGCCTGGACCCGCAGGGCGCCGACGGCTCCCGGATCGCGGCCCGGCTGGAAGCGGTCGCGGCCCGGTGGAAGCAGGCGGCCGACTCGGCCCCGTCGGTCGCCGACCGGCTTGAGGACTCGACCGACGACGAAGTCTTCGACTTCATCGGCAAAGAGCTAGGCATCTCGTGACGACCCGATTGAGGTGGCAGCAGTGAACGAAGACAAGCTTCGTTACTTCCTGAAGCGGGTCACGGCGAACCTTCACGAGACCCGCCAAAGACTCGCCGAAGCGCAGGCGGCCGCCGGTGAGCCGATCGCCATCGTGGCGATGGGCTGCCGGTTCCCCGGCGGCGTGCGCGGCCCGGAGGACCTGTGGGACCTGGTCGCCGGCGGCGTGGACGCGATCGGCGACTTCCCGGCCGACCGCGGCTGGGACGCGGACCTGTACGACCCCGACCCGGACCGGGTGGGCTCCTCGTACACGCGCTCGGCGGGCTTCGTCCACGAGGCGACGGACTTCGACCCCGGCTTCTTCGGGATCAGCCCGCGTGAGGCGCTGGCCATGGACCCGCAGCAGCGGCTGCTGCTGGAGGTGTCCTGGGAGACGCTGGAGCGCGCCGGGATCGCCCCGACCTCGCTGCACGGCAGCAAGACCGGGGTCTTCATCGGCGGTTCGCTGTCCGGCTACGGCTTCGGCTCCTCCCTTCCGGAACTGCCCGAAGAGGTTGAGGGCCACCTGTCGACCGGGACGGCCGGCAGCATCATGTCCGGCCGGCTGTCGTACTTCCTCGGGTTGCAGGGCCCGGCCGTGACCGTGGACACCGCGTGTTCCTCGGCGCTGGTGGCGCTGCACCTGGCCTGCCAGTCGCTGCGCTCCGGCGAGTCCGCGCTGGCGCTGGCCGGCGGCACGACCGTGATGTCCACGCCGGCGGTGTTCGTCTGGGCCAGCCGGCAGCGCGGCCTGGCCGCCGACGGCCGCAGCAAGGCGTTCGGCGCGGCGGCCGACGGCATGGGCATGGGCGAGGGCGCGGGGATGGTGCTCTTGGAGCGGCTGTCCGACGCGCGCCGCAACGGGCACGAGGTGCTCGCGGTGATCCGCGGCAGCGCGATCAACCAGGACGGCACTTCCAACGGGCTGACCGCCCCGAGCGGTCCGGCCCAGCAGCAGGTGATCCTCGCGGCGCTGGCCGCCGCCGGGCTGTCGGGCGATGACGTGGACGTCGTGGAGGCGCACGGCTCCGGCACCGCGCTGGGCGACCCGATCGAGGCGCGGGCGCTGCTGGCGACGTATGGCCGGAACCGTCCCGAGGACCGGCCGTTGTGGCTGGGTTCGGTCAAGTCGAACATCGGCCACACCCAGTCGGCGGCCGGCGTCGCCGGGGTGATCAAGATGGTGCTGGCACTGCGCAACGGGGTCCTGCCGCGGACCCTGCACGCCGAGGAACCGTCGCCGCATGTGGACTGGACGGCCGGGAATGTCAGGCTGCTGAGCGAGCCGGTCGCCTGGCCGACGGCCGACCGGCTGCGCCGGGCCGGGGTGTCGTCGTTCGGGATGAGCGGGACGAACGCGCACCTGATCCTGGAAGAGCCGTCGGCGGAGCAGGAAGCGGTCAGTGCGGAGTCCGAGGCGGACCCGGCAGGCCAGACGGAGCTCTCGGCGGACGCGGAATCCGAAGCCTTTGGTGCCTCGGAGCCTGAAGCCCTCGTTGCCTCGGCGCCCGAAGTCCCGGTGCTCGAAGCCCCGGCCGAGCCGCTGGTGACCGGCGTGACGCCGTGGGTTCTGTCCGCCCGCTCGCAGGCGGCGCTCCAGGCCCAGGCCGGCCGGCTGCGCGAGGCGTTGGCTGCGCGGCCCGACCTGGACCCGGCCGACGTGGCGTGGTCGCTGGCCACGACCCGGTCGCTGTTCGAGCACCGGGCCGTGATCCTCGGCGTCGAGCCCGAAGCGTTGCCGGCCGGGGTGTCAGCCCTCGCGAACGGTGTCGCCATGCCGTCGGTGTTGCCGGGTGTCGCGGGTGATGTCGGGAAGACGGTGTTCGTGTTCCCGGGTCAGGGGGCGCAGTGGGTTGGTATGGGTCGGGAGTTGTTGGTGTCCTGCCCGGTTTTTGCGGCGCGGATGGCGGAGTGTGCGGCGGCGTTGGCTCCTCTGGTGTCGTGGTCGTTGCTGGATGTGGTGAACGGGGTTGAGGGTGCGCCGTCGTTGGACGCGGCTGAGGTTGTGCAGCCGGTGTTGTGGGCGGTGATGGTGTCGTTGGCTGCGATCTGGGAGGCGGCTGGCGTCACACCGGATGCGGTGGTTGGTCATTCGCAGGGTGAGATCGCGGCGGCGACGGTCGCCGGTGCGTTGTCTCTTGCTGATGCGGCGCGGGTGGTCGTGGTGCGGTCTCGGGCCTTGTCCGGCCTGAACACCGCGGGCGCGATGGTGTCGGTGGTGATGGGTGAGGAGCGTATTCGTGGGCTGATGGAGCCGTGGGGTGAGCGGCTTTCGGTGGCGGCGGTGAATGGTCCGGCGGCGACGGTGGTGTCGGGTGAGCCGGAGGCGGTCACTGAGTTCGAGGCGGAGCTTGCTGCGCAGCGGATGATGCGCTGGCGCGTTCCGCAGACGGACTTCGTGGCGCATTCGGCCGGGGTCCAGACGCTGGAATCGGCGTTGGCGAGAGACCTGGCCGACGTGGTGCCGGACGCGGGTCGGGTGCCGTTCTTCTCCACGGCCCTGTCCCGGTGGGTCCCCGGTAACGAGCTGGACGCCGGGTACTGGTTCGCCAACGTCCGCAACACGGTCCGGTTCGCTGACGCGATCCGCGATCTGGCGAACGAGGGCTTCTACACCTTCATCGAGGTGTCTCCGCACCCGACGCTGGAAGCTTCAGTCGCGGATGTCTTCGAGGAGACCGGTATCGCGGTGGTCCCGGTGGTGTCCGGGACCACGCACCAGGACTTCAGCGGTGCGGTTCAGATCCTGTCGGTGATGGGACGGGCCTTCGCCAGGGGCGTCTCGGTGGACTGGGCCAAGGTGTTGGGGACGGGGCAGACCGTTGATCTGCCGACCTACGCCTTCCAGCGTCAGCGGTACTGGCCCAGCGGTTCGGTGGGCGGCGTTGACGGTGTCGACGGCATCGCCGGATCGGCCGGAGGCGCCGACGACGAGTTCTGGGACGCGGTCGAGAACGGCGATGTCCGGAGCCTGGCCGACACCCTGGCCGTGGACGGCGGCCGGCCCTTCGACGAGATCGTCCCGGCGCTGGCCGCCTGGCGGCGAGGAGCGCGGGAACGGTCGGTGACCGGCGGCTGGCGCTACCGGCTGATCTGGTCCCCGATCGCGGACCCGGAGCCGGCCGCGCTGTCCGGGGCCTGGCTGGTGGTCGCCGCGCCAGGCGACGGTCCGCTGGCCGAAGCTGTGGCCACGGCGCTGACCGGTAAGGGCGCGCAGGCGGCCGTGATCGAAGGCGGTGTCGACCGGGAAACCCTGGCCGAACGGATCGGCCTGGCCCGCACCGAGGCCGGGGTGCCGGTGTCCGGGGTGGTGTCGCTGCTGGCGCTGGACGAGACGCCGCTGGCCGATCAGCCCGAGGTCGCCGGTGGCCTGGCCGCGACGCTGACCCTGGTGCAGGCGCTCGGCGACATCGGCGTCGAGGCCCCGCTGTGGCCGGTGACCCGGGGCGCGACCGGGGCCGGCGAGGCGCTGGCCAACCCGGTGCAGGCCCAGGTCTGGGGCCTGGGCCGGGCGGTGGCGATCGAGCACCCGGACCGCTGGGGCGGCCTGGTCGATCTGCCCGCCGGGCCCGCGGTCCCGGACGACCGGACCCTGACCCGGCTGTGCGCGGTGCTGGCCGCCGGGGACGAGGACCAGGTCGCGATCCGCGGCACCGGGATCCTGGCCCGCCGACTGGTCCACGCGCCGCAGCCCCGGGCCGACCGGTCCGCGCAGCCGTGGTCGCCGCGTGGCAGCGTCCTGATCACCGGCGGCACCGGCGCCCTCGCCGGACACGTCGCGGGCCTGCTTGCCGAGCGGGGCGCCGCCCGGCTGGTGCTGACCGCCCGCTCCGGTCCGCAGGCCGCGGGTGTGGCCGGACTGGCGGCCCGGCTGGCGGATCAGGGCTCGACCGTCGACGTCTTCGCCTGCGACGCCGCCCGGCGCGACGCCCTGGCCGGGGTGCTCGGCCGGATCGCCGCGCACGGCCCGGCCCTGTCCACGGTGCTGCACACCGCCGGAATCCTCGACGACGGCCTGCTGGCCGGTCTGGACGCCGCGCGCCTGGCCTCGGTGCTGTCCGCGAAGGCGGCCGGGGCGGCGCACCTGCACGAGCTGACCGCGGATCAGGACCTTGAGGACTTCGTCCTCTTCTCCTCCTCGGCCGCGGTCTTCGGCGGTGCGGGCCAGGGCAACTACGCGGCCGCCAACGCCTACCTCGACGCGCTCGCCGAACACCGGGCGGCCCGCGGGCTGCCGGCGCTGTCCGTGGCCTGGGGCCCGTGGGACGGCGGCGGTGTCGCCGGGGCGAACGACGCCGTGCGCCAGCGCATGCGGCGCGGTCTGCTCCCGGAGATGGACGCCGCGCTCGCGGTCAAGGCGCTCGACGCTGCTCTGGCCGGCACCGATCCGGTCCTGGCCGTCATGGACATCGACTGGGACCAGTTCGTGGCCGCGCCCGGCGCGGCCCAGCTGTCCGTGGTCCGGGACCTGCCCGAGATCGCCGAACGCGCCGCGGCGGCGGCCGCCGCCGGGCCGGCCGGTGCGGGCCTGGCAGAGGGCGAACTCGCCGGCCGGCTCGCCGGGCTGTCCCGGGCCGACCAGGACCGCACCCTGACCGAGCTGATCTGCGCCGAGACCGCGGCGGTCCTGGGCCACGCCCGCGCCGACGCGGTCGACGCCGGCCGGGCGTTCAGCGACCTGGGCCTGGACTCGCTCACCACGCTGGAGACCCGGCAGCGGCTCAGTGCCCTGACCGGTCTGCGGCTGTCCGCGACCCTGCTGTTCGACTACCCGACGCCCGCCGCGCTCGCCACCTATCTGCGCGGCGAACTGGTCGGCGCCGAGCAGGAACCGGCGGACGCCCCGGTCGGCGGCCCGGCCCGGCCGGCCCCGATCGACGACGACCCGATCGCCGTCGTCGCGATGAGCTGCCGCTACCCCGGCGAGATCCGCAGCCCCGAAGACCTGTGGCAGCTGGTCGCCTCCGGCGGCGACGGCATCTCCGCGCTGCCGGTCGACCGCGGCTGGAACGCCGACGACCTCTACGACCCGGACCCGGACCGCGAAGGCACCACCTACGCGCGGGCCGGCGGCTTCCTGCACGACGCGGGCGATTTCGACGCCGCCTTCTTCGGGATCAGCCCGCGTGAGGCGCTGGCGATGGACCCGCAGCAGCGGTTGTTGTTGGAGACGTCCTGGGAGGCGCTGGAGCGCGCGGGCCTGGACCCGAGGTCGCTGCGAGGGTCCAAGACCGGTGTCTTCGTGGGCGGATACTCCTCCGGCTACGGCATCCAGCTCGCGCTCCAGGGCGGGCTGAGCGAGCTTGAGGGTCACCTGTCCACCGGCAACGCGACCAGTGTCCTGTCCGGTCGGCTGTCCTACGTCCTGGGCCTCGAAGGCCCGGCCGTAACCGTGGACACCGCATGCTCGTCCTCGCTGGTCTGCCTGCACCTGGCCAGCCAGGCGCTGCGTAACGGGGAATGCTCCCTGGCGCTCGTCGGCGGAATCACGGTCATGGCCACCCCCGGCGAATTCGTGTCGTTCTCCCGGCAACGGGGCCTGGCCCCGGACGGCCGGAGCAAGGCGTTCTCGGCGGCGGCCGACGGCATGGGCATGGCCGAAGGCGTCGGCGTGGTGGCCGTGGAGCGGCTGTCCGACGCGCGCCGCAACGGGCATCCGGTACTGGCCGTGATCCGCGGTAGCGCGATCAACCAGGACGGCAGCTCCAACGGTCTGACAGCGCCGAACGGTCCGTCGCAGCAGCGGGTGATCCGGGCTGCGCTGGCTGCTTCCGGTCTGAAGCCGTCCGAGGTGGACGCGGTCGAGGCGCACGGTACTGGTACCGAGCTGGGCGACCCGATCGAGGCCGGTGCGCTGATGGCGGTCTACGGTCAGGACCGGCCCGAGGACCAGCCGTTGTGGCTGGGCTCGGTGAAGTCGAACATCGGCCACACCCAGGCCGCGGCCGGGGTGGCCGGGATCATCAAGATGGTGCAGGCGCTGCGGCACGAGGAGCTGCCGCGGTCGCGCTACGCGCAGGACCCCTCGCCGCACATCGATTGGGACGCGGGGAACGTCAGGCTGCTGAGTGAGTCGGTGTCGTGGCCGGTGTCGGGGCGTCCGCGTCGGGCCGGGGT
Organism: Catenulispora pinisilvae; assembly: GCF_015356865.1. Lineage (GTDB taxonomy): Bacteria > Actinomycetota > Actinomycetes > Streptomycetales > Catenulisporaceae > Catenulispora > Catenulispora pinisilvae. The sequence goes on along the minus strand of NZ_JAAFZA010000016.1, from coordinate 62,634 downwards.
GTCCTCGTTCGGGATCAGCGGCACCAACGCGCACGTGATCCTGGAGGAGCCGCCGGTCGCCGAGGGTTCGGCCGATGGTGTGGCCGATCCGATCGGCGCGGCTGATGCGGGTACCGGGGCTGATCCGGTGGTCGGCGGCATGGTGCCGTGGATCGTCTCGGGCCGATCGGATGCGGCGCTGTGGTCGCAGGCTGAGCGGTTGCGCGCGTCGACTGTGGCGCGCCCCGACCTCGATGTGCGGGACGTGGCGTGGTCCTTGGCCGCTACCCGCTCGGCGTTCGAGCACCGGGCGGTGGTGGTCGCGGAGGGCCGACAGGAGTTGGCCGCCGGCTTGGCCGCGGTGGCGACGAGTCAGGCTGCTGGTTCAGTGGTCACCGGTTCGGCATCGGCGACTGGCCGTTCGGTGTTCGTCTTCCCCGGTCAGGGTGCGCAGTGGGCTGGCATGGGTCGCGAACTGGCTGCGGCGTCACCAGTCTTCGCCGAACGCCTCGCCGAGTGTGGCTGTGCGCTGGCGCCGTTTGTGGACTGGTCCCTGGACGAAGTTCTCGCTGACAGCGCGGCTCTTGAAGCCGTGGATGTGGTGCAGCCGGCCTTGTGGGCGGTGATGGTGTCGCTGGCTGCCGTATGGCAGGCCGCCGGTGTCGTCCCTGACGCTGTGGTCGGCCACTCGCAGGGTGAGATCGCTGCTGCGACCGTCGCCGGTGCGCTGTCTTTGGAAGACGGCGCGCGGGTTGTGGCTCTTCGCAGTCGTGCGTTGCGGGTGTTGGCCGGCGCGGGCGGGATGGTCTCCGTAGCCGAGCCGGTCGAGGCGGTACGAGCGCGTATCGCAGGGTTCGGCGACCGTCTCTCGATCGCGGTAGTCAATGGTCCTTCGGCCACAGTCGTCTCCGGCGAGCCGGACGCGCTGACGGAGCTGCTGGCGGCCTGCGGGGCCGATGAGGTCCGCGCGCGTCGCATCCCTGTCGACTACGCCTCGCACAGCGCCCAAGTCGAGCAGCTGCGCGAGGAGATCACCACGGCGCTCGCTCCGATTGCCCCTGGCGAGCTCTCGATTCCGATGGTCTCGGCGGTGTCGGGGCAGTGGCTTCAGGGCCCTGAGCTCGATGCCGGTTACTGGTTCGACAGCTTGCGGGCCACGGTCGAGTTCGACCGCGCCGTCCGCGCGCTCGCCGACTCCGGGTACGGCGTCTTCCTGGAAATGTCGCCGCATCCGGTGCTGACCGCAGCGGTGACCGAGACCCTGGAAGACCAGGGTGTCGCAGCCCCCGTAGTCTCCGGCTCACTGCGCCGCGACAACGGCAGCCCGGCCCGCCTGCTGCTCTCCTTCGCCGAGGCCTGGGTGCGCGGGGTCGACCTCGCCTGGCCCGCGGTCATCGGCACCGCTGAGCGAGTGGACCTGCCCACCTACGCCTTCCAACACGAGCACTACTGGCCTGAAGGCGACTCTGTCTTCCTGCCCTCGGTCCGGTTCGGTGCGGCCACCTCCGACACCGCCACCGGAACCGCCGCCGAGGCCGATTTCTGGGCCGCGATCGAGGGCGGCGATCTCGACGCCTTCGCCGACACCCTGGCCCTGGAAGCCCGGGACGGCCTCGGGGACGTGCTCCCGGCGCTGGCCTCGTGGCGGCGCCGGGAACGGGACCGGTCGGCCACCGACGCGTGGCGATACCGGGTGTCCTGGGTGCCGGTGCCGGAACCCAAAACAGTGCAGCTGCCGGGAGTCTGGCTGGTGCTGCGACCTGAGGAAGGCACCGATCCGGCCGTGGCACTCGGAGAAGCGCTCAGCGCCCGCGGCGCCGAGACCGTCACGCTCGCCGTCGGCTCCGGCGCGGCCGACCGCGCGGCCCTCGCCGAGCGGCTGGCCGCCGTGTCCCGGGACCAGGACGCGCCGTTCGCCGGAGTCCTGTCCCTGCTCGCCCTCGACGAGACCCCGCTGGTCGCGGACTCGACCGCCACGACCGGCCTGGCGAACACCCAGACCCTGGTCCAGGCCCTCGGCGACGCCGAGATCGGCGCCCCGCTGTGGGTGCTGACCGCCGGAGCGGTCGCCGCCGCGCCCGGCGAGGCTCCGGCCAGCCCGGTCCAGGCGCAGGTCTGGGGTCTGGGACGGGCCGTCGCGCTGGAACACCCGGACCGCTGGGGCGGTCTGGTCGACCTGCCCTCGGCCGCCGAGGTGGACGAGCGGTCGGCGGTCCGGCTGTGCGGGGTGCTGGCCGGGTGCGGTGAGGACCAGGTGGCGCTGCGCGCCGCCGGCGTCCGGGCCCGCCGCCTGGTGCGCGCCGGCCGGCCGCGGGAGCGGGGCCCGGTCTGGTCCCCGCGCGGCAGCGTCCTGATCACCGGCGGCACCGGCGCGGTCGGCGGGCACCTGGCCCGCTGGGTGAGCGACCGGGCCGCCCAGCGCACGGTGTTGGCCAGCCGCTCCGGCCCCGGCGCGGACGGCGTGGCCCGGCTGGCCGCCGAGCTGGCCGCCGCCGGGACCACGGCCACGGTGGTGGCCGGGGACGTCGCCGACCGGAACGCCGCCACCGAACTGGTCTCCTGGATCGGCCGCAGCGGCCCGCGCCTGACCGCCGTCCTGCACGCCGCCGGGGCCGCGCAGTCCACTGCGGTGGAGGCCACGAACCCGGCTGAACTGGCCGATGTGCTGGCCGCGAAGGCCGCCGGCGCCGCCCACCTCGACGCCGCCACGGCCGGGGAGGACCTGGACGCCTTCGTGCTGTTCTCCTCCGCCTCGGCGACCTGGGGCAGCGGCTGGCAGCCCGGCTACGCCGCCGCCAACGCCTACCTGGACGCGCTGGCCGAGCACCGGCGGGCCCGCGGCCTGGCCGCCACTTCGGTGGCCTGGGGCCTGTGGGGCGGCGGCGGGATGAGCGCCGGCGAGGCCGGCGAGCAGGTCTTGAAGCGCGGGCTGCGGTTCATGGATCCGCGGCTGGCGGTGCAGGCCCTGGGCCAGGCGCTCGACGGCGCCGAGGACACGCTGACCGTCGCGGACGTGGACTGGAGCCGGTTCGCGCCGACCTTCACGGTGTGGCGTCCCAGCCCGCTGATCTCCGATCTCCCCGAGGCCCGGCAGGCGCTGGCCGAGGATGGCGGGGACGCCGTCGCCGACCGGGACGCCGCCGACGGCCTGGCCGCGCGGCTGGCCGGGCTGCCGCGCCCGGAGCAGGACCGGATCCTGACCAACCTGGTCCGGTCCGAGGCCGCCGCGGTGCTGGGCTTCCCGTCCGCGGACGGCCTGGCGGCCGACCGCCCGTTCCGGGACCTCGGCTTCGACTCGCTGATCGCGGTCGAGCTGCGGAACCGGCTCAACGCCGGGACCGGCCTGCGGCTGCCGGCCACGCTCGTGTTCGACTACCCGACCCCGGCGGCCCTGGCCGAGTACATCAGGGCCGAGGGGTTCGCCGACGCGGACGCCCCGGCCCCGGTCCTGGACGAGATCGACCGGCTGGAGGCGGCGCTGGCCGGGGCGGACCCGGATCCGGCCACCCGGTCCCTGGTCGCCGAACGGCTGCGCATCGTCCTGGCGGCGTGGAGCCGCGAGGACGAGGCCGGCCGGACGGCCGGGGAGCAGGCCGGCCGGCGGATCGCGGACGCGACCGACGACGAGATCTTCGACTTCATCCACAACGAGCTCGGGAGATCCTGAGTCCACAGCTGGGAATTTCCGAGAGGATTGGGATTTCGGTGGCTAGCGAGGCGGAACTCCGCGACTACCTGAAGTGGGCGACGACCAGCCTGCACGAAGCGCGCGAAAGGGTGCGCGAACTGGAGGAGGGGGCCCACGAACCGATCGCTGTCGTGGCGATGGGCTGCCGCCTGCCCGGCGGCGTCCGCGACCCGGAGGGCCTGTGGGACCTGGTCGACTCCGGCACCGACGCGATGGGCGGCTTCCCGGCCGACCGCGGCTGGGACATCGATGCCCTCTTCAACGCCGACCGGGAGAACGCCGGCACCTCCTATGTGCGCGAAGGCGGGTTCGTCTACGACGCCGCGCAGTTCGACGCCGGCTTCTTCGGCATCAACCCGCGTGAGGCGCTGGCGATGGACCCGCAGCAGCGGTTGCTGCTGGAGACGTCCTGGGAGGCGCTGGAGCACGCGGGCCTGGACCCGAGGTCGCTGCGCGGCAGCCGGACCGGCGTGTTCGTCGGCGCCTCGCTGTCCGGCTACGGCGTGGGCCTGGCCGGCCGGGCCGGGGAGGCCGGCGAGGTCGCCGGCTACCTGCTGACCGGCATCTCCGGCAGCGTCATCTCCGGCCGCCTGTCCTACGTGCTGGGGCTCGAAGGCCCGGCGGTCACCGTGGACACCGCCTGTTCCTCGGCGCTGGTGGCGCTGCACCTGGCCTGCCAGGCGCTGCGCTCCGGCGAATGCGACATGGCGTTGGCCGGCGGCGTCATGGTGATGGCCGACCCCGCGGTCTTCACCGAGTTCTCCAAGCAGCAGGGCCTGGCCGCCGACGGCCGGTGCAAGTCGTTCGCCACCGCCGCCGACGGCACCGGCTGGGCCGAGGGCGCGGGCATCATCCTGGTGGAGCGGCTGTCCGACGCGCGCCGCAACGGTCACGAGGTCCTCGCGGTGGTGCGGGGCAGCGCGGTGAACCAGGACGGCGCGTCCAACGGCCTGACCGCGCCGAACGGCCCCTCGCAGCGGCGCGTCATCCGGGCCGCGCTGACCGGCGCCGGCCTGACCGCCGCCGACGTGGACGCGGTCGAGGGCCACGGCACCGGGACCACGCTCGGCGACCCGATCGAGGCGCGGGCACTGCTGGAGACCTACGGCCGGGCCCGCTCGGCGGACCGACCGCTGTGGCTGGGATCGCTGAAGTCGAACATCGGGCACGCGCAGGCGGCGGCCGGCGCGGCCGGCGTCATCAAGATGGTGATGGCGCTGCGGCACCAGAAGCTGCCGCGCACGCTGCACGTGGACGAGCCGTCGTCGCTGGTCGACTGGAGCGCCGGGAATGTCAGGCTGCTGACGGAGCCGGTGGCGTGGCCGGCCGGGGAGCGGGTCCGCCGGGCCGGCGTGTCGGCGTTCGGGGTCGGCGGGACGAACGCGCACGTGATCTTGGAGGAGGCGCCGGACGACGTCTCGGTCGCCGGATCTCAGGACACCGCGTCGGCTGGCGGCGAGCAGGCCGTCGCGGAGGCTCAGCCCGCCGTCCCGGTGGTGTCGGGGACCGCGTCGTTGGTGGTGTCGGCGCGATCGGACGCCGCACTGCGCGCCCAGGCCGCCAAGCTGCGCGGCTTCCTGGCGGCCCGGCCGGAGACGGACCTGCGGGATGTGGCATGGTCGCTGGCCGCCACCCGGTCTGCGTTCGAGCACCGGGCGGTGGTGCGGACCACGGACGAACTGGCCGCACTGGCCGAGGGGCGGCTCTCGGCGGAGGCGCCGACGGGAGTGTCCCGGCCGGGGACCCGGGTGGGCTTTGTGTTCGCGGGTCAGGGTTCGCAGCGTGCTGGGATGGCCGCGGGTCTGTATGCGGCGTCTCCGGTGTTCGCCGCGGCCTTCGATGAGGCTTGTGGGTTGATCGAGGGGCATCTCGGTCTGCCGGTGCGTGAGGTGGCGCTGGGTACGGCCGCTGACGCCGAGGAGCTGGCGAATCAGACTGTTTATGCGCAGGCGGCTTTGTTCGCTTTGCAGGTCGGTGTGGTGGCGATGCTCGGCGCTGTCGGTGTTGCGCCTGCTGCTGTTGCCGGTCATTCGATCGGTGAGGTCGCGGCTGCGTATGCCGCCGGGGCGTTGTCTCTGGTCGATGCGTGCGCGTTGGTGGCGGCTCGTGGTCGGTTGATGCAGGCGCTGCCGACCGGCGGTGCGATGACGTCGATCGCGGCGCCGGAAGCGGAGGTCCTGGCGGCGCTCGACGGTGTCGAAGGGGTCTTCGTCGCCGCGGTGAACGGCCCGTCCGCGACCGTGATCTCCGGTGAGAAGGACGCGGTGGACGCCGTCGCGGCGAAGTTCGCCGATCGTGGCAGCCGGGTCCGGTCGCTGCGGGTCAGCCATGCCTTCCATTCACATCGGATGGATGCGGCGCTGCCCGAGCTGTCACAGGCTGCTGATGTCCTGGCCTGGAATGCCACGACCATTCCGTGGGTGAGCACCGCGACCGGCGCTGTCATCGAGTCCTGCGACGGCGCTTACTGGGCCGACCAGGCCCGTGGCGCGGTGCGGTTCGCCGACGCCGTCACGACGATGGCCGGCTTGGACGTCCAAGAGTTCATTGAGATCGGGCCGGACAGCACGCTGTGCGCGTTCGGTACGCAGACTTTGCCGGACGCCGGCTTCACGTCGCTTTTGCGTCCCGGGCACGAGGCTTCGGACACGGTCCTGAACGGTCTGGCGCGCGCCTGGACGTCCGGCGTGCCCGTCGACTGGACCGCGGTCCTCGGTTCCGGGCAGCGGGTGAACCTGCCGACCTATGCCTTCCAGCACCAGCATTACTGGCTCCAGACGTCGGGCTCCGATGAGTCCACGGACGGTGCCCGCGCCGGGTCGCCGGCCGAGGACCGGTTCTGGGCCGCCGTCGAGGACGGCGATCTGGACACCCTGACCGAGACCCTGGCGGTCGGCGAGCAGTGGCCGTTCGGCGATGTCGTGCCGGAGCTGGCCGCGTGGCGGCGCCGGGAGTCGGGCCGGACGGTGACGGACGGCTGGCGCTACCGGCTCGGCTGGTCGCCGGTTGCGGATCCGGAGGCGGCCGGGCTGGCCGGGAACTGGCTTCTGGTGGCCCCGGCCGGGGACGCCGAGGCGGCCGCGACGGTCTCATCGGTCGCGACCGCGTTGTCCGCCCGCGGTGTCCAGGTGGTTCAGGTCGCCGAGGTGGCCGGGGACACCGCGCGCGAGGCGCTGGCCGAGCGGCTGGGACGGGCCCGGGACGAGGCCGGCCAGGTGGCCGGGGTGCTGTCGCTGCTCGCCCTGGACTCCTCGCCGCTGGCGGGGAATCCGGAGGTGACCACGGGTCTGGCCGGGACCCTGAGCCTGGTGCAGGCGCTCGGCGACGCCGGTGTCGAGGCGCCGCTGTGGCTGCTGACCCAAGGGGCGGTCGCGGCCGGCTCCGCCGATGTCCTCTCCGCCCCGCTCCAGGCCCAGGCCTGGGGTCTGGGCCGGGTGGCCGCGCTGGAGCACCCGGACCGCTGGGGCGGTCTGATCGACCTGCCCGCGGTGCTGGACGACCGGGCCGCCGCACGGCTGTGCGGGGTGCTGGCCGGGTGCGGCGAGGACCAGGTCGCCGTGCGCGCCACGGGGATCATGGCCCGCAGGCTGAGCCGGGCCGCGGGGTCCGCCGATACTTCGTGGACGCCGCGCGGCACGGTCCTGATCACCGGCGGCACCGGGGCCGTCGCCGGCCACGTGGCCCGCTGGGCGGTCGACGAAGGGGCCTCGAAGCTGGTGCTGACCAGCCGGTCCGCGGCGGCCGCGGCCGGAGCCGCCGCGCTGGTCGCCGGGCTCGCCGACCGGGGCGCCGAGGTGGAGCTGGTCGCCGCCGACGTCGCCGACCGGGATCAGCTCTCTGAGCTTCTGGCCCGGACCGGCGCGCTGTCCGCGGTCCTGCACACCGCGGGCGTCGTCGACGACGGGCTCCTGGACGGTATGGATTCCGCGAAGCTGGCCCGGGTTCTGGCGGCGAAGGCCGTCGGCGCGGCGAACCTGGACGAGCTGACCGCGGATCAGGACCTGGACGCGTTCGTGTTGTTCTCGTCGTCGGTGGCGACGTTCGGTGGCCCCGGGCAGGGTAACTACGCGGCGGCCAACGCTTATCTGGACGCGCTGGCCCAGGCTCGCCGCGACCGCGGACTGCCGGCGACCTCCGTCGCCTGGGGCCCGTGGGCCGGCGACGGCATGGCGCAGGCCAGCGAGGCGGCACGTCAGCGGGTGCGGCGCAGCGGCCTGCCGGCGATGGCGCCGGACCTGGCGCTGGAAGCACTCGGCCGGGTGGCGGTCGGTCCGCAGGCGCTGGTCGCGGTCATGGACGTGGACTGGGACCGGTTCGGCGACAGCGCGCAGGCCCTGGCCTCCCCGCTGCTGCGTGAGCTCCCCGACATCGCCCGCGCGGCCCGGGTCGTCACCTCGGTCCCGGAGCCGGAGGGCGAACTCGCCCGGCAGCTGGCCGGCCTGTCGCCGGCCGAGCAGGTGCGCGAGCTCACCGACGTGGTGCGCTCGGCGGCGGCCGGGGTGCTCGGGCACGCCACCGCCGACGCCGTCGAGGCCGGGCGGGCCTTCAACGACCTCGGCTTCGACTCGCTGACCTCCCTGGAACTGCGCAACCGGCTGTCGGCGACCTGCGGTCTGAAACTGTCGGCCACCCTGGTCTTCGACTACCCCACCCCGATCCTGCTCGCCCAGCACCTGCGGGCCGAGCTGATCGGGCAACTGCCCTCGGACCCGGCGCGCCCTTCGTCCCGGGGCCCGGCGGCTGCCGACGAGCTGATCGCGATCGTCGGTATGGGCTGCCGGTTCCCCGGCGGCGTCCGCGACCCGCGCGGCCTGTGGGACCTGCTGGCCGCCGGCGGTGACGCCATCTCCGGCTTCCCGACCGACCGCGGCTGGGACATGGACGACATCTACGACCCGGACCCGGACCGGCCCGGGACGTCGTATGTGCGGGCCGGCGGCTTCATCCACGACGTGACCGAGTTCGATCCGGAGTTCTTCGGGATCAGCCCGCGTGAGGCGCTGGCGATGGACCCGCAGCAGCGGCTGCTGCTGGAGGTGTCCTGGGAAGCGCTGGAACAGGCGGGGATCGAACCGAAGACGCTTCAGGGCTCTGCGACCGGGATCTACGCCGGCGCGGCTTTCTCCGGCTACGGGATGAGCCTGGCCGGCGGCTCGACCGAGGGCTACCTGCTGACCGGGATCTCCACGAGTGTCCTGTCCGGCCGGGTCGCCTACACCCTGGGCCTGGAGGGCCCGGCGGTGACGATCGACACCGCGTGCTCGTCCTCGTTGGTGGCGCTGCACCTGGCCTGCCAGGCGCTGCGCACCGGGGAGTGCGACCTGGCGCTGGCCGGCGGCGTGTCGGTGACGGTCACCCCGGCGGTGTTCGTCGGTTTCTCCCGGCAGCGCGGCGTGTCGGAGGACGGCCGCTGCAAGTCCTTCGGCGCCGGGGCCGACGGCTCCGGCTGGGCCGAGGGCGCCGGCATGATCGTGGTGGAGCGGCTGTCGGACGCGGTGCGCAACGGTCACCGCGTGTTGGCTGTGGTGCGGGGCAGTGCGACGAACCAGGACGGTGCGTCGAATGGTCTGACGGCGCCGAACGGTCCCTCGCAGCAGCGGGTGATCCGGGCCGCGCTGCGCAACGCGGGTCTGGGCACCAGCGATGTGGACGTGGTCGAGGCGCACGGCTCTGGTACCTCGCTGGGCGACCCGATCGAAGCCGGCGCGGTGCTGGCGACCTATGGGCAGGGCCGGCCGGAGGATCGGCCGCTGTGGCTGGGTTCGGTGAAGTCGAACATCGGTCACGCCCAGGCCGCGGCCGGTGCCGCCGGTCTGATCAAGATGGTGATGGCGCTGCGCAATGGCGTGCTGCCGCAGACGCTGCACGCCGAGGAGCCGTCGCCGCTGGTCGACTGGTCGGCGGGCGATGTCAGGCTCCTGACCACCGCTATGCCGTGGGACGGGGACGGACGTCCGCGCCGGGCCGGGGTGTCCGGTTTCGGGATCTCCGGGACGAACGCGCACGTGATCTTGGAGGAGGCGCCGGCCGCGGTCGACGGGGCGGCGGATGGCGACGGTGACGGTGACGACGACAGTGACGGCTCGGCCGATGCCGTGGCTGCCATCGCGGCGGCATCGGTTCCGGTGGTGCTTGCCGACGGCGCGCTGCCGTGGGTGGTGTCGGGGCGTTCTGACGCGGCGCTGCGGGCGCAGGCCGGTCGGCTGCGGGAGTTCGTGCTGGCACAGCCGGGGCTGGATCCGGTTGACGTCGCCCATTCGCTGGCGGTCACCCGGTCGGTCTTCGAGCACCGGGCCGTGGTGGTCGGGTCGTATGCGGAGTCGTTGGCGGCGGTGGCGACCGGTCAGGCTGCTGACGCGGTGGTCTCGGGCCTGATGCCGGCAACCGGGACTGGCCGGACGGTGTTCGTCTTCCCGGGGCAGGGTGCGCAGTTCGCCGGTATGGGCCGCGAGCTGCTGAACACGTCCCCGATTTTCGCGGCGCGGATGGCTGAGTGCGGAGCTGCGTTGGCTCCGTTGGTGTCGTGGTCGTTGTTGGATGTGGTGGCCGGGGCCGATGGTGCGCCTTCGCTTGACGCGGCTGAGGTTTTCCAGCCGGTGCTGTGGGCGGTTCTGGTTTCGCTGGCTGCGGTGTGGCAGGCGGCCGGTGTCATACCGGATGCCGTGGTCGGTCATTCGCAGGGCGAGATCGCGGCTGCGACCGTGGCCGGGGCGTTGTCGTTGGAGGATGCGGCGCGGGTCGTCGTTATTCGCTCGCGCGCCCTGTCCTCCTTGAACGCCGCGGGCGCGATGGTGTCCGTCGTCATGCCCGAGGACCGCGTCAGGGAGCTGATTGCCGGTCGCGATGGGCTCGCGGTCGCGGCGGTGAATTCGCCTGCTGCGACGGTGGTGTCCGGTGACCCGGAATCGGTCGCGGCTTTTGAAGCAGAACTGGCCAAGCAGCGGGTGCTTCGGTGGCGGCTGCCGGTGGTGGATTACGTCGCGCATTCGGCTGGCGCCGACGCGCTGGAGAGCGTGCTGGCTGAAGGGCTGGCCGGGATCGAGCCGCAGGCGGCGCGCGTCCCGATGCTGTCGACTGTGACCGGTCAGTGGCTTGCGGGCACTGAGCTGGATGGCGGCTACTGGTTCGCGAACGTCCGGGACACCGTCCGCTTCGCCGACGCGGTCAGGGTTCTGGCTGCCGGAGGCTACGGCTCGTTCATCGAGGTCTCGCCGCAGCCGGTTCTCACCATGGCGATCACCGAGACCACCGAAGCGGCCGGACATGACCTCAACCTGGTCACCGGCACCGTCGAGCGCGAGAACCCCGGTGCCGAACGCCTGATCCGCGCCTTCGCGACCGCGTTCGTCGCCGGAATCGGGATCGACTGGCCGGCGGTGGTCGGCGCGGGCGAGACCGTGGAGCTCCCGACCTACGCCTTCCAGCGTCAGCGTTACTGGCCTGACACCAACCCCGCGATGCCTATGCAGGCCACGGCCGATCCGGCGGACGAGCGGTTCTGGACCGCGGTCGAGAACGAGGACTTCGAGGTCCTGGCCGACGCGCTGGAGATGGCGGACCACGGTCAGCTCAGCACGGTCCTCCCGGCGTTGGCCGCCTGGCGTCGTCGGGAGCGGGATCGCTCCGCGGGCGACGGCTGGCGCTACCGGGTGACGTGGTCGCCGTTCGGCGCGTCGGAGTCGGCGACGCTTTCGGGGACCTGGCTGCTGGTCGCGCCGGCGGATGTCCGGCCGGATCTGGTTGCCGCGACCGGTGCGGCGTTGGCGGGCCGTGGTGCGCAGGTGTCGTCGGTGGCCGTCGATGTGCTCGACGTCCTCGGTGGTGCGGACGCCGGTCGTGCGGCGCTGGGCGGTCTGATCGAGGCGGCGTTGGGCGATCGGTCAGAGGCGATCGCCGGTGTGGTCTCGCTGTTGGCGCTGGACGAGCGCGCGGTGCCGGGGCTGGAGGATGTTCCGGCCGGTCTGGCCGGCACGTTGGGCCTGTTGCAGGCGCTGGGCGATACCGGTGTGCCGGCCCCGCTGTGGGTTCTGACCAGCGGTGCGGTCGCCACGAACGTGGGCGATCAGCTGACCAACCCGGTGCAGGCGCAGGTCTGGGGTCTCGGCCTGGCCGCCGGACCGGAGTATCCGGACCGCTGGGGCGGTTTGGTCGACCTGCCGCCGGTGCTGGACGACCGGGCCGCCGCGCGGCTGTGCGGGGTGCTGGCCGCGACTGACACCGGATCAGGGGTCGAAGACCAGGTCGCCATCCGTGACGGCGTGGTCCTGGGCCGGCGTCTGGTCCGGGCGATGGGATCGCGCGAGCGCGGTCCCTGGGCACCGCGCGGCACCGTGCTGGTGACCGGCGGGTCCGGCGCCATCGCCGGACATCTGGCCGGGTGGCTCGCCGAACGCGAGGCGCCCCGGATCGTGCTGGCCAGCCGGGGCGGCCCCGCCGCCTTCGGCACCGCGGCCCAGGCCGCCGCGCTGGCCGAGGCCGGATCCCGGGTCGACGTCGTGGTCTGCGACGTCTCCCGGCGTGCGGACGCCGCCGGGCTGCTGGCCCGCATCGGCGCCGACGGCCCGGCGCTGTCCACGGTGCTGCACACCGCGGGCGTCCTGGACGACGGCCTGCTCGACGGCCTGGACCCCGGGCGGCTGGCCTCGGTGCTGGCCGCCAAGGCCACCGGCGCCGAGCACCTCGACGAGCTCACCGCCGAGGCGGACCTGGACGCCTTCGTGCTCTTCTCCTCGGCCGCGGCCACCCTCGGCGGCCCGGGGCAGGGCAACTACGGGGCCGCCAACGCCTACCTCGACGCCCTCGCCCGCCGCCGCGCGGCGCGCGGCCTGGCCGCCCTGTCGGTGGCGTGGGGCCCGTGGGCGGTCGGCATGGCCCAGTCCAACGAGGCGGTGCGGCAGCGCATGAGCCGCGGCCCGCTGCCGCCGATGGACCCGCGTCCGGCGCTGGCCGCGCTCGGCCGGGCGCTGGCGACCGGGGACGACCTGGTCGCGGTGATGGACGTGGACTGGACGCAGGTGGTCGCCGATCCGGCCGCCGCCCGGCACCCGTTCTTCCGGGACCTGCCCGACGTGCGCGAGATCGCCGCCCGCCCGGCCGCGGCCGCCGCGCCCGAGCCGCCGGCCGGCGACCTGGCCCGCCGGCTGGCCGTGCTCTCCCGCGCCGACCAGGAGCGGCAACTCGTCGGCCTGGTCCTCGCCGAGGTCATGGCGGTACTCGGACACGACCCGGCGGCCACCGCGATCGATCCCGGGCGGCCGTTCAGCGCCCTCGGCTTCGACTCGCTGACCTCGCTGGAGATGCGGCAGCGGCTCAGTGCCGCGACCGAGCTGCGGCTGACCGCGACCCTGCTGTTCGACTACCCGACCCCGCTGGCGCTGGCCGGCCACCTGCGCGAGGAACTGCTCGGCGCACTCGCCGACGACAGCTCCGGCGCCTCGGTGACCGTGGTCCAGGCGCCGGTGGACGAGCCCATCGCGATCGTCGGTATGGGCTGCCGGTTCCCCGGCGGCGCGGACGGCCCCGAGCGGCTGTGGGAGTTGCTGGCCCAGGGCCGGGACGCGATCGCCGAGTTCCCGACCGACCGCGGCTGGGACCTGGAATCCCTTTACGATCCGGACCCGGACCACGCCGGGACCTCGTACACGCGCTACGGCGGCTTCGTGAACGACGCCGGCGGTTTCGATCCGGCGTTCTTCGGGATCAGCCCGCGCGAGGCGCTGGCGATGGACCCGCAGCAGCGGCTGCTGCTGGAGGTCTGCTGGGAGGCGTTCGAGCACGCCGGCCTGGACCCGGAGGCGATGCGCGGCACCCGCACCGGCGTGTTCGCCGGCGCGACCACCTCGGGCTACGGCGGCCCGCTGGTCGGCGGTTCCTCGGAGGGCTACCTGCTCACCGGCACCGCGACGAGCGTGCTGTCCGGCCGTGTCTCCTACACCCTGGGCCTGGAGGGCCCGGCGGTGACGATCGACACCGCGTGCTCCTCCTCGCTGGTCGCCCTGCACCAAGCCGCGCAGGCGCTGCGTTCGGGCGAATGCACGATGGCACTGGCCGCGGGTGTGTCGATCATGGTGACCCCGGCGGTCTTCGTCGGGTTCTCGCGGCAGCGCGGGATGTCCGAGGACGGCCGCTGCAAGTCGTTCGGTGCGGAGGCGGACGGTTCGGGTTGGGCTGAGGGCGCGGGCGTCGTCGTCCTCGAACGGCTCTCCGAAGCCCGCCGCAACGGGCACCGGGTGCTGGCCGTGGTCGCCGGCAGCGCACTGAATCAGGATGGCGCGTCGAACGGTCTGACCGCGCCGAACGGACCCTCACAGCAGCGCGTCATCCGCGCGGCGTTGCAGAACGCGGGCGTGGACCCGGGCGACGTGGACGTGGTGGAGGCGCACGGTTCGGGCACCTCGCTGGGCGACCCGATCGAGGCACAGGCGCTGCTGGCCACCTACGGCCAGACCCGGACGCCGGAGCGGCCGCTGTGGCTGGGCTCGATCAAGTCGAACTTCGGGCACCCGCAGGCGGCGGCCGGGGTGGCCGGGATCATCAAGATGGTGCTCGCGTTGCAGAACGGCGTGCTGCCCAAGACGCTGCACGCCGAGGAGCAGTCGCCGCACGTGGACTGGACGCCGGGCACCGTCCGGGTCCTGACGGAGGCGCGGGCCTGGCCGGTCGGGGAGCGAGCCCGGCTGGCCGGGGTGTCGGCCTTCGGGATGAGCGGGACCAACGCGCACATCATCATCGGCGACGCGCCGGACGCCGCCGAAGTGGTCGCGGACCCCGCGCTGCCCGCCGACGACCCGGCGGAGCACGACACCGGTGCCAGTGCCGGTGCCGGTGCCTTGACTGCGGATTCCGTGGTTCCGGTGGTAGTCACCGAAGACGTGGTGCCGTGGGTGGTGTCGGGTCGCACCGATGGCGCGCTGCGGGCGCAGGCCGGTCGGTTGCGGGAGTTCGCGCTGGCGCGGCCGGAGCTGGATCCGCGGGACACGGGCCATTCGTTGGCGGTGACGCGGTCGGTGTTCGAGCACCGCGCTGTGGTGCTCGGGTCTTACGCCGAGTCGTTGGCGGCGTTGGCGACCGGTCAGGCTGCTGATGCAGTGGTCTCCGGTGTGGTCTCGGACGCTGGTACGGGTCGGTCGGTGTTCGTGTTCCCGGGTCAGGGTGCGCAGTTCGCCGGTATGGGTCGCGAGTTGTTGGAGTCGTCTCCGGTGTTCGCGGCGCGGATGGCGGAGTGCGGAGCGGCGTTGGCTCCGTTGGTGTCATGGTCGCTGCTGGATGTGGTGCGTGGCGGCCAGGGTGCGCCTTCGCTTGATGCGGCTGAGGTTTTCCAGCCGGTGCTGTGGGCGGTTCTGGTGTCCCTCGCAGCGGTGTGGGAAGCCGCCGGTGTCATACCGGATGCGGTGGTCGGTCATTCGCAGGGCGAGATCGCTGCTGCGACGGTCGCCGGGGCGTTGTCGTTGGAGGACGCGGCACGGGTCGTTGTCATCCGGTCGCGGGCTCTGTCTTCGCTGAACGCGGCAGGCGCGATGGTGTCGGTGGTCATGCCCGAGGATCGTGTCAGGGAACTGATCGCCGGTCGCGAGGGTCTTGCCATCGCAGCGGTGAACTCTCCTGCCGCGACTGTTGTCTCGGGTGATCCGGCGTCGGTGGACGCTTTCGAGGCGGAGCTGGCTAAGAAGCGCGTGCTGCGGTGGCGGCTGCCGGTGGTGGACTACGTCGCGCACTCGGCAGGAGCCGACGCGCTTGAAAGTGTGCTGGCTGAAGGGCTGGCCGGGATCGACCCGCAGGCGGCTCGGATCCCGATGTTGTCGACGGTGACCGGTCAGTGGCTTGCGGGTACTGAGTTGGATGGCGGCTACTGGTTCGCGAACGTCCGCGACACGGTCCGCTTCGCCGACGCGATCAGGGAGCTGACCGCAGACGGCTACGGCTCGTTCATCGAGGTCTCTGCGCAGCCGGTCCTCACCATGGCGATCACTGAGACCGCCGAGGAAGCGGGCCACGACCTCAACCTGGTGACCGGCACCGTCGAGCGCGAGAACCCGGGGGCCGAGCGGCTGATCCGGGCCTTCGCGACCGCGTACGCCGCCGGAATCGGGATCGACTGGCCGGCGGTGATCGGCACCGGCCACAGCATCGACCTCCCGACCTACGCCTTCCAGCGCCAGCGTTACTGGCCGGACGAGGTCGCCGCCGTGGCGCCCGCCGACAGCGCGAACGCGACCGACGATCAGTTCTGGGCGGCCGTGGAGGCCATGGACCTGGAGACGTTGGCCGACACGCTGGCCATCGAAGACTCCGAACGGCTCGGTGCGGTCGTGCCGGCGTTGGCCGCGTGGCGGCGCCGGGAGAACGACCGGTCGGCGACGGCCGGCTGGCGCTATCGGGCCGACTGGGTCGCGGTGCCCGAGCCGCAGGCGTCGGTGCTGTCCGGGACCTGGCTGCTGATCGCCGCGGCGAGCGCCGACCGCGCTCTGGTCGAGGCGACGGCGGCGACCTTGGCCGACCGCGGTGCGCGGGTCGTGCCGCTGGACGTCGACACCGACGGTGTGGACCGCGCGGCGCTGGCCGAGCGGATCAGTGCCCTGCGCGACGCCGCGGACGGACCGCTGTCCGGCGTCCTGTCGCTGCTCGCGCTCGACGAGGGCGACCTGCCGGGCCGGCCCGGTGTGGGCTTCGGGATCGCGGCGTCGCAGGCGCTGGTGCAGGCCCTCGGGGACAGCGCGGTCGAGGCGCCCCTGTGGTTCCTGACGTCCGGCGCCGTCGCGGTCAGCGGCGGCGAGGCACTTACCCGTCCGACGCAGGCCCAGGTCTGGGGTCTGGGCCGGGTCGTGGCGCTGGAGCACCCCGAGCGCTGGGGCGGCGTCATCGACCTGCCCGCGGCGCTCGACGACCGCACCTCCGCGCGGCTGTGCGCGGTGCTGGCCGCGGCCGATCCGGGATCCGGCTTTGAAGACCAGGTCGCGATCCGGGCCGGCGGGACCTACGCGCGCCGGCTGATCCGGGCCGCCCGGCTTCGGGGCGGCCACGCCTGGCAGCCCCGCGGCAGCGTCCTGATCACCGGCGGCACCGGCGCGGCGGCTCAGCACGTCGCGGCCTGGCTCGCCGAGCGCGGCGCCCCGCGGATCGTGTTGGCCGGCCGCACCGGCCCGGCGGCCGGCGCCCTGGCCGGCCCGGTGGCCCGGCTGGCCGCCGCCGGCTCCGGCGTCACCGTCGTGGCCTGCGACACCGCCGACCGGGACCGGGTGTCGGGTCTGCTGGACCGGATCGACGCCGACGGCCCGGAGCTGCGTGCCGTCGTCCACACCGCGGGCGTCGGTCAGGGCACCGCGACCGCCGACACCACCGTCGATGAACTGGCCGCCGTCCTGGGCGGCAAGGCCGCCGGGGCGCGGCATCTGGACGAGCTGACCGCCGACCGCGAGCTGGACGCCTTCATCCTCTTCTCCTCGATCGCCGCCACGTGGGGCAGCGGTTTGCAGCCCGGCTACTCGGCGGCCAACACGTACCTGGACGCCCTCGCCGAGAACCGCCGATCGCGCGGTCTGTCCGCCACCTCGGTGGCCTGGGGTCCGTGGGGCGGCGGCGGGATGACCGACGCCGACGCCGGTCAGCAGCTGGAGCGCCGCGGCCTGCGGACGATGGACCCGCAGCTGCTGGTCCGGGCGCTGGCCGAGGCGGTCGACGGCGGCGAGGGCCCGATCACGGTCGCCGACGTGGACTGGGACCGCTTCGCCCCGCCCTACACGCTGCGCCGGCCCAGCCCGCTGCTGGCCGACCTGCCCGAGGCCCGCCGCGCGCTGGCCGGGGAAGCGGAGCAGGCAGACGGCGCCTCGGACGCCGCCTCGGCGCTGACCGGGCGGCTGGCCGACCTGCCCGCCGCCGAACGCGAACGGCACCTGGTCAACCTGGTCCGCACCGAGGCCGCGGCCGTCCTCGGCCACGACTCGGCCGACGCGGTCGAGGCCGCCCGGGCGTTCAGCGAGCTCGGCTTCGACTCGCTCACGTCGGTGGAGCTGCGCAACCGGGTGAGCGCGGCCACCGGGCTGCGGCTGCCGGCCACGTTGTTGTTCGACTACCCGACGCCGGCCGCGGTCGCGGACTTCGTGCGGGACCAGCTCGGCGGGTCGGCGGCTACCGACGACACGGCCGGGACGGTCGTGGTGGCCGCGGCCGCGGTGCAGGACGACCCGATCGTCATCGTCGCCATGGGCTGCCGGTTCCCCGGCGGGGTGAGCAGCCCGGAAGACCTGTGGGAGCTGGTCGCCTCCGGCTCCGACGCGGTGGGCGAGATCCCGGCCGATCGCGGCTGGGATCTGGACAGCCTCTTCGATCCGGATCCCGACCAGCCCGGCACCATGAACGTGCGGCAGGGGTCGTTCGTCGCCGACGCGGCGGGCTTCGATCCGGCGTTCTTCGGGATCAGCCCGCGTGAGGCGCTGGCGATGGACCCGCAGCAGCGGTTGCTGTTGGAGGTCGCCTGGGAATCGTTGGAGCGGGCCGGTATCGATCCGGATTCGCTGCGCGGCTCGGCTACCGGTGTCTTCGTCGGCGCCTCGCCGTCCGGGTACGGATACGGTCTCCAGGGCGGCCCGGCCGAGGGCTACTTGATGACCGGTACCGCGACCAGCGTGGTCTCCGGCCGGGTGTCCTACGCCCTGGGCCTGGAAGGCCCGGCGGTGACCGTGGACACCGCCTGTTCCTCCTCGCTGGTCGCGCTGCATCAGGCCGCGCAGGCGCTGCGGGCCGGGGAGTGCGAGCTGGCTCTGGTCGGCGGTGCGTGGGTGACCGCGACCCCGGGCGTGTTCCTGGGCTTCGGCCGACAGCACGGCCTCGCCCTCGACGGGCGCAGCAAGGCGTTCGGCGAATCGGCCGACGGCATGGGCGTCGGCGAGGGCGCCGGGATGATTGTGGTGGAGCGGCTGTCCGACGCGCGCCGCAACGGGCATCAGGTCCTTGCGGTGGTGCGGGGCAGCGCGATCAACCAGGACGGTGCGTCCAACGGTCTGACCGCGCCCAACGGTCCCTCGCAGCAGCGGGTGATCCGGGCCGCGCTGGCCAACGCCGGTCTGACCGCCGCCGACATCGACGCCGTGGAGGCACACGGCACCGGGACCCGGCTCGGCGACCCGATCGAGGCACAGGCTCTGCTGGCCACCTATGGACAGCACCGGCCCGAGGACGGCCGTCCGCTGTGGCTGGGGTCGCTGAAGTCGAACATCGGGCACGCCCAGGCCGCCGCCGGGGTGGCCGGCGTGATCAAGATGGTGATGGCGCTGCAACGCCAGGAGCTGCCACGCACGCTGCACTCCGCCGAACCGTCGTCGCACGTGGACTGGACGGCCGGGAACGTCCGGCTCTTGGCGGAGCCGGTGGCGTGGCCGACCGGATCGGAGCGGGTCCGGCGGGCCGGGGTGTCGTCCTTCGGGATGAGCGGCACCAACGTCCACACGATCCTTGAGGAGGCCCCGGTCTTCGGCCCGGAGGCCGATGCCGACGCCGAGGTGGCCACCCCGGACGAAGCCCAGGAGGCGCTACGGCTGCCGGTGCTGTCCGGCGCCGCGACGCCGTGGGTGGTGTCCGGCCGGGGCGCCGACGCGCTGCGGGCGCAGGCCGAGCGCCTGCGGGCGTTCCTGACGGCCGGGCCCGACCTCGACCCGGGCGACGTGGCGTGGTCGCTGGCGACCACCCGCTCCGCGCTCGAAGACCGCGCGGTGGTCTTCGACCTCGACGGCCTGGCCGCGGTGATGGAGGGTCGCACCACGCCGGGTGTTCCGGTGGGCACGGCCCGGCCCGGGACGCGGGTTGGCTTCGTGTTCGCTGGTCAGGGTTCGCAGCGGGCTGGGATGGCGGCCGGGTTGTATGCGGCGTCTCCGGTGTTCGCGGCGGCCTTCGACGAGGCATGCGAGTCGATCGAGGGGCATCTCGGTCTGCCGGTGCGTGAAGTTGCGCTGGGCACGGCCGCCGATGCCGAGGAGCTGGCGAATCAGACTGTTTATGCGCAGTCTGCTTTGTTCGCGCTGCAAGTCGGTGTGGTGGCGATGCTGGCGGCTGTCGGTGTCGCGCCGTCCGCGGTGGCCGGCCATTCGGTGGGTGAGGTCGCCGCGGCGCACGCGGCCGGGGTGTTGTCTCTGGCCGATGCGTCTGCGCTGGTCGCGGCTCGCGGTCGGTTGATGCAGGCGCTGCCGACCGGTGGTGCCATGACGTCGATCGCGGCGCCGGAAGCGGAGGTCCTGACAGCGCTTGATGGCGTCGAAGGCATCTGGATCGCCGCGGTGAACGGTCCTTCGGCGACCGTGATCTCTGGCGAGAAGGACGCGGTGGACGCGGTCGCGGCGGTGTTCGCCGAACGAGGTGTCCGGGTCCGGTCGCTGCGCGTCAGCCATGCCTTCCACTCACATCGGATGGATCCGATGCTGGCCGAGCTGTCACAGGTTGCTGATTCTGTTGACTTCGCCCGGGCTGACGTCTCGTGGGTGAGTACGGCCACCGGCGCCGTCGTCGAGTCCTGCGACGGTTCGTACTGGGCCGACCAGGCCCGGAGTGCGGTGCGCTATGCCGATGCCGTGACGACGATGGCCGGTCTGGACATCGACCTGTTCATCGAGATCGGCCCCGACGGCACGCTGTCCGTCCTCGGGACGGCGACCGCACCGGATGCCGAGTTCGTTCCCTTGCTCCGTCCCGACCACGACGCCGCGACCACCGCCCTGACCGGCCTCGCGCGGGCCTGGGTGCACGGCGCCCCGGTCGACTGGGCCGCGGTCCTGGGCTTCGGCAACCGGGTCGAGCTGCCCACCTACGCCTTCCAGCGTCAGCGCTACTGGCCCTCGGTGACGCTCTCCCGTTCGCTGCTGCTCGGCACCGGGACCCCGAGTGCCGACGACAGCACCCAGTCGGCGATCGACGCCCGGTTCTGGGCCGCCGTCGAGGACGGCGACCTGGGCGCGCTGGCGGAGGGATTCGCCGCCGACGGTGAGCGGCCGTTCGGCGAAGTGCTGGGCGAGTTGGCCACCTGGCGCCGGCGCGAGCGGGACAACGCGCTGACCGACGCCTGGCGCTACCGGGTGACCTGGCCGCTGGTCGCCGAGCCCGCCGCTCCGGCGCTGGCCGGGGACTGGCTGGTGGTGGCGCCCGCGCCCGGTCCGGACGACGCCGGCTCCGACGTGGCCGCCGTCGTCGCGGCCCTGACCGAGCACGGCGCGCAGGTGAGGACCGTCGAGGCCGCCGCCGGGCAGACTTCCCGCGAGGACCTGGCGCGGCTGATCGGTGACCGCTTGCCGTCGGGCGGCCCGGCCGGTGTGGTGTCGCTGCTGGCGTTCGACGAGGGCCCGGTCCCCGGCGCGCCCGAGGTGCCCCGCGGTCTGGCCGCCACCCTGGGCCTGATCCAGGCGCTGGGCGACGTCCGGACGACGGCGCCGCTGTGGGTCCTGACCCGCGGCGCGATCGGCGCGGCCGCCGGCGAGACCGCGAGCCGGCCGCTCCAGGCACAGGCCTGGGGTCTGGGCCGGGTCGCAGCCCTGGAACATCCGGATCGCTGGGGCGGTCTGGTCGACCTGCCGCCGGTGTTGGACGGGCCGGCCGCCGCGCGGCTGTGCGGCGTGCTGGCCGGCCGCGGGGAGAACGAGGTCGCGGTCCGCGCCGACGGCAACCACGCCCGCCGCCTGGAGCACGCCCCGGCCGGGGCCGGGACGCCCTGGACGCCGCACGGCACGGTCCTGGTCACCGGCGGCACCGGCGCCATCGCCGGGCAGGTGGCCGACTGGCTGGCCGGCGGCGGCGCGGACCGGCTGGTGCTGACCAGCCGGTCCGGACCGGACGCGGCCGGCGTCGGACGGCTGGCCGCCGACCTGGCGGCCGGCGGCGCGGAGGTCGACGTCGTGGCCGCCGACATCGTGGACCGGGACCAGACCGCCGGGCTGCTGGCCCGCATCGGCGCGGCCGGGGCGGCGCTGTCCGCGGTCATGCACACCGCCGGGGTGCTGGACGACGGCGTCCTGGACGGCCTGGACACCGGGCGGCTGCGGACCGTGCTTGCGGCGAAGGCTGTGGGCGCGGCGAACCTGGACGAGCTGACCGCGGATCAGGACCTGGACGCGTTCGTGTTGTTCTCCTCGGCGGCGGCGACCTTCGGCGGCCCCGGGCAGGGCAACTACGCGGCGGCCAACGCCTATCTGGACGCGCTGGCCGAGGCCCGCCGCGGCCGCGGACTGCCGGGCCTGTCAGTGGCCTGGGGTCCGTGGGCCGGAGCGGGACTGGCGGCGGCCAGCGATGCGGTGCGGCAGCGGGTGCGGCGCGGCGGGCTGCCGGCGATGGAGCCGGAGCCGGCGGTGCGGGTGCTGAGCCGGGTGGCGGCCGGACCGGACGCGACGGTCGCGGTGATGGACGTGGACTGGACGCACTTCGCGTCCTCGTCGGCACCGTTCCTGCGCGGGGTCCCCGAGATCCGGCAGCTGGCCCCGGAGACCGAGGATGGTGCGGCGCCGGCCGGCGACCGTCTAACCGGTGAGATGGAACGCCGCCTGGCCGGGGTTCCGGCGGCGATGCGGCTGACGGTGCTGACCGATCTGGTCCGGACCGCCGCGGCCGCCGTGCTCGGCTACCCGTCCGTGGACGCGGTCGGCGCCGACCGGGCGTTCAGCGACCTCGGTTTCGACTCACTCACCTCGCTGGAGTTGCGCAACAACCTGGCGGTCGCCTCCGGGCTGCCGCTGTCGGCGACGCTCGTGTTCGACTACCCGACCCCGGCGATCCTCGCCGAGCACCTGCGCTCCGAGGCCTTCGCCGCGGACGAGCCGGACCACCAGCCGATCCTGACCAGCCTCGAGGAGCTGGCCGAGACGCTGGCCGCGGCCGGGCTCGACGGCGCCGGGCGCGGTGACGTACTGGCCCGGCTGGAGGCACTGGCCCGGGACCTGCGGAGCGCGCAGAGCGCCGAGCCGGTCCCCGACCGGGAGCTCCAGACCGCGACCGACGCCGAGATGTTCGAGCTCCTGGAGCGCGAACTCCAAGACCCTGACTTCGACTAGCCGCAGATCCAACACGGTCACACAGAATGGCGATGCAAAGTGACGGATGAGGAAAAACTTCGCGATTACCTCAAGCAGGTGACCGCCAAGCTGCGGCAGACTCGTCAGCGGCTTCGTGAGGAGAAGGAGCGCGCGGCCGAGCCGATCGCGATCGTCTCCATGGGCTGCCGGTACCCCGGCGGGGTGCGCAGCCCGGAGGACCTGTGGCAGCTGCTGTCCGCGGGCGGCGACGCCATCGTGCCGTTCCCCACGGACCGGGGCTGGGACGTCGAGGGACTGTTCGACCCGGACCCCGACAAGCCCGGCACCTCCTACGTCGCCTCAGGCGGCTTCTTGCAGGGCGTTGCGGACTTCGATCCGGCGTTCTTCGGGATCAGCCCGCGCGAGGCGCTGGCCATGGACCCGCAGCAGCGCTTGCTGCTGGAGGTGTCCTGGGAGGCGCTGGAGCGGGCCGGTATCGCCCCGGCCTCGCTGCGCGGCTCGGCCACCGGTGTCTTCGCCGGCGCCTTCGCCTCCGGCTACGGCGCCGACCTCGCGGGCACCGCCTCCGAGGGCTACCTGATGACCGGTGTGTCCACCAGCGTGCTCTCCGGCCGCGTCTCCTACACCCTGGGCCTGGAGGGCCCGGCGGTGACGATCGACACCGCGTGCTCCTCCTCGCTGGTCGCGATGCACCTGGCCTGCCGGGCGCTGCGGGTCGGCGAGTGCGACCTGGCCCTGGCCGGCGGCACGACGGTGCTGTCCACCCCGGCGGTGTTCGTCGGGTTCTCCCGGCAGCGCGGCGTGTCGGCGGACGGCCGCTGCCGGTCGTTCAGTGCGGACGCCGATGGTTCGGGCTGGGCCGAGGGTGCGGGTGTCGTCGTCCTCGAACGGCTCTCGGACGCCCGCCGCAACGGGCACCAGGTGCTCGCCGTGGTCGCCGGCAGCGCACTGAATCAGGACGGCGCGTCCAACGGTCTGACCGCGCCGAACGGCCCCTCGCAGCAGCGGGTCATCCACGCCGCGCTCCAGAACGCCGGGGTCGGTCCCGACGACGTGGACGCGGTGGAGGCGCACGGCTCGGCGACCACCCTCGGCGACCCGATCGAGGCGCAGGCGCTGCTGGCCACCTACGGCCGGCGCCGGAGCGCGGAGCGGCCGCTGTGGCTGGGCGCGGTCAAGTCCAACATCGGGCACTCCCAGTGCGCCGCCGGCGTGGCCGGGATCATCAAGATGGTCCTCGCGCTCCAGAACGAGGAACTGCCGCGCACGCTGCACTCCGAGCAGCCCTCGCACCTGATCGACTGGTCGGCCGGGAACGTCAAGCTGCTGACCGAGGCGCGGCCGTGGCCCGCCGGGGAGAAGCCGCGCCGGGCCGGGGTCTCCTCGTTCGGCATCAGCGGGACCAACGCGCACATCATCCTCGCCGACCCGCCCGCGCCGAGCGCGGCCGAGCCGGATGAGGACCCTGAGAACCCCGGCTCGGCGTCGCTCGCGGCCGCGGAGCCGACCGACGACCGTCCCGCGGTGCTGGCCTCGCCGAGCCCGGTGTGGGTGGTTTCGGGGCGTACCGAGACGGCGTTGCGGGCGCAGGCCGGTCGGCTGCGGGAGTTCGCAGTGGCGCGGCCGGAACTGGACCCGCGGGATGTGGGTTACTCGCTCGCCGCGACGCGGTCGGTGTTCGAGCACCGCGCTGTGGTGCTCGGGTCGTACCCGGAGTCGTTGGCGGCGGTGGCGACTGGTCAGGCTGCTGATGCGGTGGTCTCCGGTGTCGTGTCGGACGCTGGCGCGGGCCGGTCGGTGTTCGTGTTCCCGGGTCAGGGTGCGCAGTTCGCCGGTATGGGTCGTGAGCTGCTGGAGTCGTCTCCGGTCTTTGCGGCGCGGATGGCCGAGTGCGCAGACGCCTTGGCCCCGTTGGTGTCGTGGTCGCTGTTGGATGTGGTGGCCGGGGCCGATGGCGCGCCTTCGCTTGATGCGGCTGAGGTTTTCCAGCCGGTGCTGTGGGCGATTCTTGTGTCCCTGGCTGCGGTCTGGCAGGCGGCCGGGGTGGTTCCGGATGCGGTGATCGGTCATTCGCAGGGCGAGATCGCGGCTGCGACGGTCGCCGGGGCGTTGTCGTTGGAGGACGCGGCGCGGGTTGTCGTCGTCCGGTCGCGAGCCCTGTCCTCGCTGAACGCGACAGGCGCGATGGTTTCCGTCGTCATGCCCGAGGAGCGTGTCAGGGAGCTGATCGCGGGTCGTGAGGGGCTGGCGATCGCGGCGGTGAATTCGCCTGCCGCGACTGTTGTCTCGGGTGATCCGGCGTCGGTGGACGCTTTCGAGGCGGAGCTGGCTAAGAAGCGCGTGCTGCGGTGGCGGCTGCCGGTGGTGGACTATGTCGCGCACTCGGCTGGTGCGGATGCGCTTGAAAGCGTGCTGGCTGAAGGTCTTTCCGGGATCGGGCCGCAGGCGGCTCGGATCCCGATGCTGTCGACGGTGACCGGCAGCTGGATTGAGGGCACTGAGCTCACCGGCGGCTACTGGTTCGCGAACGTCCGCGACACCGTCCGCTTCGCCGACGCCGTCCGGACCTTGGCGGGCAGTGGCTATCGCAACTTCATCGAGGTCTCGGCGCAGCCGGTGCTGACCGCGGCGGTCTCGGAGACCGCCGAGGACGCCGGGCACGACCTCGACCTGGTCACCGGGACCGTCGAGCGGGAAGACCCGGGCGCCGAGCGGCTGATCCGGGCCTTCGCCGCCGCGTTCGCCGCCGGTGTCGGCGTCGACTGGTCCGCGATCGTCCCGGGGCGGCCCGTGGGGCTGCCCACGTATGTCTTCCAGCGGCAGCGGTTCTGGCCGGAGCCGAACCCGGCGTCGGCCCTCGCCGTCCAGTCCGGGGTCGGCCCGGCCGAGACGGTCGACGCGCGGTTCTGGGCCGCCGTCGAGCGCGGGGACCTGGCGGCGCTGGCGGACACCCTCGACGTCGGCGACCGCGACCGGCTCGGCGAGGTCGTGCCCGCCCTGGCCGCGTGGCGCCGCCGCGAGCGGGACCGGGCGGCGACCGAGGCGTGGCGCTACCGGATCGACTGGAAGCTGCTCACCGACCCCGCGTCCTCGATGCTGTCGGGGACCTGGCTGCTCGCCGCGCCGGCGGATGTCCGGCCGGATCTGGTCGCGGCGACCGGGGAGGCGTTGGCTGCCCGTGGCGCCCAGGTGTCGTCGGTGGTCCTCGATGTCCTCGGCGACGCGGGCACCGATCGCGCGGTGCTGGGCGCTCTGATCGAGGCGGCGCTGGGAGATCGTTCTGAGGCGATCGCCGGTGTGGTCTCGTTGTTGGCGCTGGACGAGCGTGCGCTGCCGAGCCGGCAGGATGTCCCGGCCGCTCTGGCCGGAACGCTGGGCTTGGTCCAGGCGCTCGGCGACGTCGGCGTACAGGCTCCGCTGTGGGTCCTGACCAGCGGTGCCGTCGCCACCGGGGCGAACGATCCGCGGACCAGCCCGGTGCAGGCCCAGATCTGGGGCCTCGGCCGGGTCGCAGCCCTCGAACACCCCGAGCGCTGGGGCGGTCTGGTCGACCTGCCCGCGGTGCTCGACGACCGCGCCGCCGCCCGGCTGTGCGGGGTGCTGGCCGCCACCGACACCGGATCGGGCGTCGAGGACCAGGTCGCGATCCGGGCCACCGGGGTCTCCGCCCGCCGCCTGAGCCGCGCCGCCGAGCGCCGGGGCGGCACCGGATCCTGGACGCCGCGCGGCACGATCCTGGTCACCGGCGGCACCGGAGCGGTCGCCGGCCACGTCGCCGGCTGGCTCGCCGAGCGCGGCGCCCCGCGGATCGTGCTGACCGGCCGCACCGGTCCGGCGGCTGCCGGGGTGGCCCGTTCGGCGGCGCTGCTGGCCTCGCGCGGCTCCGCGGTCGAGGTCGTGTCCTGCGATGTCGCCGACCGCGACCGGACCGCCGGGCTGCTGGACCGCATCGCGGCCACCGACTCCGCGCTGAGCGCGGTGGTCCACACCGCGGGCGTCGTCCAGTCGACGGCGCTCGCCGACACCACGACCGACGCCCTGGCCTCCGCGCTGCGCGCCAAGGCGGTCGGCGCGACCGTCCTGGACGAGCTGACCGCCGGGCTGGACCTGGACGCGTTCGTGGTCTTCTCCTCGATCGCCGCGACGTGGGGCAGCGGCACCCAGGCCGGGTACTCGGCGGCCAACGCCCACCTCGACGCGCTGGTCCAGGACCGGCGCTCGCGCGGCCTGGCGGCCACCTCGATGGCCTGGGGCCCGTGGGGCGGCGGCGGCATGACCGAGGCCGAGGGCGCCCGGTACCTGGAGCGCCGCGGACTCCGGCTGATGGAGCCGGCGACGCTGGTCCGGCTGCTGGGCGAGGCCCTGGACGCCGGCGAGGACCTGCTCACCGTGGCCGACGTCGACTGGGCCAAGTTCGCCCCGGCCTTCAGCCTGCGCCGGGTCAGCACCTTGATCGGCGACCTCCCCGAGGTGCGGAGCGCCTTGGCCGCCGACGCCGACGCCGATGCCGAGCGTACCGGTCCGGCCGGTGTTCTTGAGCCGACCGGCCTGGGCCGGCGGTTGGCCGGGCTGTCCCGCGCCGACCAGGACCGGCTGCTGGTCGACCTGGTGCGGACCGAGGCGGCCGGCGTGCTCGGCCACACCTCGACCGAGGCCGTGCCGGCCGGCCGGGCGTTCAGCGATCTCGGCTTCGACTCGCTGACCGCCGTGGAACTGCGGAACCGGCTGAACGCCGAGACCGGTCTGCGGCTGCCCGCCACGCTGCTGTTCGACCATCCGAACCCGGCCGCCGTCGCCGAATTCCTGCGCACGCGGCTCGGCGGCACACCGGCCGCCGATCCGGTGACGCCGGTCCCGCAGCCGTTCGGGGCCGCGGCCGACGACGACCCGATCGTCATCGTGGCGATGGCCTGCCGCTACCCGGGCGGGGTGCGCACTCCGGAAGACCTGTGGCAGCTGGTGGACGCCGGCGCCGACACGGTCGCGGAGTTCCCCCGGGACCGGGGCTGGAACATCGAAGAGATCTACCATCCCGATCCGGCACACCCGGGCACCTCGTATGTGAAGGCCGGCGGTTTCGCCCAGGGAGTCGCCGACTTCGACGCCGCCTTCTACGGGATCAGCCCGCGCGAGGCGATCGCCATGGACCCGCAGCAGCGGCTGCTCCTGGACACCTCCTGGGAGGCGTTCGAACGGGCCGGCCTGGACCCGGTCGCGCTGCGCGGCACCCAGACCGGCGTCTTCGTCGGCGCCTCGCCGTCCGGTTACAGTGCCAGCCTCGGCGACCTGGACGGGCACATGATCACCGGCAACGCCGCCAGCGTGCTGTCCGGCCGGGTGTCCTACGCGCTGGGCCTGGTCGGTCCGGCGGTGACGATCGACACCGCGTGTTCCTCCGCGCTGGTGGCCCTGCACCTGGCCGCGCAGGCCTTGCGCAACGGCGAGTGCGCGCTGGCGCTGGCCGGCGGGGTGTGGGTGACGGCCAACCCGGCCGTGTTCATCGGCTTCAGCCAGACCCAGGGCCTGGCCCCGGACGGCCGCTGCAAGGCGTTCTCCGACTCCGCAGACGGCATGGGTATCGGCGAGGGCGTCGGCATGCTGCTGCTGGAGCGGCTGTCCGACGCCCGCCGCAACGGGCACGAGGTGCTGGCGGTGGTCCGCGGTAGCGCGATCAACCAAGACGGCGCTTCCAACGGTCTGACCGCCCCGAACGGCCCGTCGCAGCAGCGGGTCATCCGCGCCGCGCTGGCCGCCGCCGGGCTGTCCGGGGACGAGGTGGACGCGGTCGAGGCGCACGGCACCGGCACGGTGCTCGGCGACCCGATCGAGGCCCAGGCGCTGCTGGCCACCTACGGCCTGGACCACGAAGCCGACCGGCCGCTGTGGCTGGGCTCGGTGAAGTCGAACATCGGCCACTCCCAGGCCGCCGCCGGCGTCGCCGGGGTGATCAAGATGGTGATGGCGATCCGCAACGGCGTGCTGCCGCGGACCCTGCACGCCCAGACCCCCTCGTCGCACGTGGACTGGACGGCCGGGAACGTCAGGCTGCTGAGCGAGCCGGTCGCCTGGCCGGCCGTGGACCGGCCGCGCCGGGCCGGGGTCTCGGCGTTCGGCATGAGCGGTACGAACGTCCACACCATCATCGAGCAGGCGCCGGCCGAGGAGCCGGCGGCCGAACCGGCCGACCTGGGCATCGGCGGTCCGGCCGAGCCCGCAGGCCCGGCGTCCGCCGCCGTGGTCCCGGCCGAGCCGCTGGTGACCGGGGTGACGCCGTGGCTCGTCTCCTCCCGCACCGCTGACGGCCTGTCGGCGCAGGCGACCCGGCTCGCCCGGTTCCTGGCCGGCGCGGACGGCGCGGACGCGGACCCGCGGGACGTCGGCTGGTCCCTGGCCACCACGAGATCGCTGTTCGAGCACCGCGCCATCGTGCTGGGCGCCGATCGCACCGAGGCACTGGCCGGGCTGGACGCCCTCGCCGAGGGCCGCGGCCTGTCGACTGTCATGACCGGTGTCGCCGGTGATGTCGGGAAGACGGTGTTCGTGTTCCCGGGTCAGGGGGCGCAGTGGGTTGGTATGGGTCGGGAGTTGTTGGTGTCCTGCCCGGTTTTTGCGGCGCGGATGGCGGAGTGTGCGGCGGCGTTGGCTCCTCTGGTGTCGTGGTCGTTGCTGGATGTGGTGAACGGGGTTGAGGGTGCGCCGTCGTTGGATGCGGCTGAGGTTGTGCAGCCGGTGTTGTGGGCGGTGATGGTGTCGTTGGCTGCGATCTGGCAGGCGGCTGGCGTCACACCGGATGCGGTGGTTGGTCACTCGCAGGGCGAGATCGCGGCGGCGACGGTCGCCGGTGCGTTGTCTCTCGCTGATGCGGCGCGGGTGGTCGTGGTGCGGTCTCGGGCCTTGTCCGGCCTGAACACCGCGGGCGCGATGGTCTCGGTGGTGATGGGTGAGGAGCGGGTTCGTGGGCTGATGGAGCCGTGGGGTGAGCGGCTTTCGGTGGCTGCGGTGAATGGTCCGGCGGCGACGGTGGTGTCGGGTGAGCCGGAGGCTGTTTCCGAGTTCGAGGCGGAGTTGGCTGCGCAGCGGATGATGCGCTGGCGCGTTCCGCAGACGGACTTCGTGGCGCATTCGGCCGGGGTCCAGACGCTGGAATCGGCGTTGGCGAGAGACCTGGCCGACGTGGTGCCTGACGCGGGCCGGGTGCCGTTCTTCTCCACGGCCCTGTCCCGGTGGGTCCCCGGTAGCGAGCTGGATGCGGGCTACTGGTTCGCCAACGTCCGCAACACGGTCCGGTTCGCTGACGCGATCCGCGATCTGGCGAACGAAGGCTTCTATTCGTTCATCGAGGTGTCTCCGCATCCGACGCTGGAGGGCGCGGTCGCGGATGTCTTCGAGGAGACCGGTATCGCGGTCACCCCGGTGGTCTCCGGAACTACGCACCAGGACAACAGCGGCGCGGTCCAGATCCTCTCGGTGATGGCGCGGGCCTTCGGCAAGGGCGTCGCCGTGGACTGGGCCAAGGTCCTCGGCGGCGGGCGGCGGATCGCGTTGCCCACCTACGCCTTCCAGGGACGCCGGCTCTGGCCGGCCCCGCTGACGTCGCAGGGCTCTGTCCTCCCGGCTGGAGCCGACGGATCGGGCCTGCCCGCCGAATCCGAGTTCTGGGCCGCCGTCGAAGGCGGCGACCTGCGAGTCCTGGCCGACACCCTGGCCGTGGACGGGACCCGCTCCTTCGACGAGATCGTCCCGGCGCTGGCCGCCTGGCGGCGCCGGGAACGGGAACGGGCCGCCATCGACAACTGGCGGTACCGGGTGTGGTGGTCCCCGGTCGCCGACCCGCAGGACGTGCGCCTGGACGGCCGGTGGCTGATCGTGGCGCCGGAGACCGAAGCGGAGACCGCCGCCGAGACGGCGCGGGCGCTCGCCGGCCATGGTGCGCAGACCGTCGTGATCGACGGCGACACCGACCGCGCGGCGCTGGTGGAGCGGATCACCGAAGCCGAGGCCGGGACTCCGGTGTCCGGCGTGGTATCGCTGCTCGCCCTGGATGAGACGCCGCTGGCCGACCAGCCCGAGGTCTCCCGCGGTCTGGCCGCGACGCTGACCCTGGTCCAGGCGCTCGGCGATATCGGCGCCGACGCCCCGCTGTGGGTGCTGACCCGCGGCGCGGTCGCCACCGGGGCCGGCGAGGCGCTGGCCAACCCGGTCCAGGCCCAGGCTTGGGGCCTGGGCCGGGTGGTGGCCCTGGAGCACCGGGACCGCTGGGGCGGCCTGATCGACCTGCCCGCCGGGCTGGACGACAGGGCCGCGAACCGGCTGTGCGCGGTGCTGGCCGGCTGTGAGGAGGACCAGGTCGCGGTGCGCGGCTCGGGCATCCTGGCCCGGCGGCTGGGGCACGCGCCGCTGGCGCGGACCGTCGCCGACGACTGGTCGCCGCGCGGCAGTGTCCTGATCACCGGCGGCACCGGCGCCCTCGCCGGACACCTGGCCGGCTGGCTGGCCGACCTGGGCGCGCCGCGAGTGGTGCTGACCAGCCGGTCGGGTCCGGTCGCGACCGGGGTCGCGGGCCTGGCCGCGCAGGTGGCCGAGCGCGGCGCGGCGGTGGCGGTCCTGACTGCCGACGTCGGCCGCCGGGAAGCGGTGGCCGGTCTGCTCGCGCGGATCGGCGCGGACGGCCCGGCGCTGTCCACGATCCTGCACACCGCCGGCATCCTGGACGACGGCCTGCTGGACGGCCTGGACGCCGCCCGCCTGGCCTCGGTCCTGACGGCCAAGGCCACCGGCGCGGCGCACCTGCACGAGCTGACCGCCGATCAGGACCTTGACGCCTTCGTGCTGTTCTCGTCCGCCGCCGCCACGCTGGGCGGAGCGGGCCAGGGCAACTACGCCGCCGCGAACGCCTACCTGGACGCGCTGGCCGAACACCGGGCGGCGCAGGGCCTGGCCGCGCTGTCCGTGGCCTACGGCCCCTGGGCCGGCGGCGGTGTCGCCGAGGCCAACGACGCGGTCCGGCAGCGCATGCGGCGCGGCGCGCTGCCGCCGATGGACCCGGAGCCGGCGCTCAAGGCCCTGGGCCAGGCGCTGGCCGAGGGCGACCCGCTGCTGGCGGTGATGGACGTGGACTGGCCGCAGTTCGCCGCCGCGCCCAGCCCGTTCGTCCGGGATCTGCCCGAGGTGGTGGCCGCCCAGCAGGAACAGGGCGCCACCGGCGCGGACTCCGGCCCGCAGACCGCCCTGGACCGCGGTGAACTGGCCGAGCGGCTCGGCGGCCAGCCGGTGGCCGAGCAGGAGCGGGCGCTGATCGACCTGATCCGCACCGGTGTGGCCATCGTCCTGTCCCACGACTCGGCGGACGCCGTCGACGCCGAGCGGGCCTTCGCCGACCTCGGCTTCGACTCGCTGACCACGCTGGAGATGCGCCAGCAGGTCAGCCGGGTGACCGGGCTGCGGCTGCCGGCCACGCTGCTGTTCGACTACCCGACCCCGCTGGTGCTGGCGCGGTATCTGCGCACTGAGATGTTCGGGGCGGCGGAGGCCGAGCCGGCCACGGCCGCGAACCCGCCGGCGGCCCCGGCCGGACCGGCCACGGACCAGGACGTCGACCCGATCGTGATCGTGGCGATGAGCTGCCGGTACCCCGGC
Organism: Catenulispora pinisilvae; assembly: GCF_015356865.1. Lineage (GTDB taxonomy): Bacteria > Actinomycetota > Actinomycetes > Streptomycetales > Catenulisporaceae > Catenulispora > Catenulispora pinisilvae. The sequence continues at coordinate 30,330 of NZ_JAAFZA010000016.1, read as the reverse complement.
GACGTCCGGGACCCGGAGGGCTTCTGGCGGCTGCTGTCCACCGGGACCGACGCGGTCTCGGACCTGCCGCGGGACCGGGAGTGGCCGCTGGACCTGATCTACGACGCCGACTCGACCCGCGAGGGCACCTCCTACGTGCGCGGCGGCGGCTTCGTCGGCGCGGCCACGGACTTCGACGCCGCGTTCTTCGGGATCAGCCCGCGCGAGGCGCTGGCGATGGACCCGCAGCAGCGGATGTTGCTCGAAGTGTCCTGGGAGGCGCTGGAGCGGGCCGGGCTCGATCCCCGCGCCCTGCGGGGCAGCCGGACCGGCGTGTTCGTCGGCGGTGCGACGTCCAACTACGGCGTCGGACTCCAGGCGGCGTTGCAGGGGACCGGCGGGCTGGAAGGCCACCTGATGACCGGCAATGCGACCAGCGTGCTGTCCGGGCGGGTGTCCTACGTGTTCGGGCTCGAAGGCCCGGCCGTGACCGTGGACACCGCCTGCTCGTCCTCGCTGGTCACCATCCACCTCGCGGCCCAGGCGCTGCGCTCCGGCGAATGCGCCCTGGCCCTGGCCGGCGGCGTCACGATCATGGCGACCCCCGGCGACCTGGTGTCGTTCTCCCGGCAGCGGGGCCTGGCCCCCGACGGCCGCAGCAAGGCGTTCTCGGCGACGGCCGACGGCATGGGCATGGCCGAGGGCGTCGGCATGGTGGTGCTGGAGCGGCTGAGCGACGCGCGACGCAACGGGCATCAGGTCCTTGCGGTGGTCCGGGGCAGCGCGATCAACCAGGACGGCGCCTCCAACGGTCTGACCGCCCCGAACGGCCCCTCCCAGCAGCGGGTCATCCGCGCCGCGCTGTCCGTGGCCGGGCTCTCGGTCGCCGACGTGGACGTGGTCGAGGCGCACGGCACCGGGACCGAACTCGGCGACCCGATCGAGGCCGGCGCGCTGATGGCGACCTACGGCCGCGACCGGCCCGAGGACCGGCCGCTGTGGCTGGGCTCGGTGAAGTCGAACATCGGCCACACCCAGGCCGCGGCCGGCGCCGCCGGCGTGATCAAGATGGTCCTGGCGCTCCAGAACCGGACGCTGCCGCAGACCCTGCACATCACCGAGCCCTCGCCGCACATCGACTGGGACGCGGGCAACGTCAGGCTGCTGACCGAGCCGGTGCCGTGGCCGGCGTCCGGGCGTCCGCGGCGGGCCGGGGTGTCCTCGTTCGGGATCAGCGGGACGAACGCGCACGTGATCCTGGAGGAGCCGCCGGTCATCGAGGGTTCGACGGTTGATGCCGGTACCGGGGCTGATCCGGTGGTCGATGGTGTGGTGCCGTGGCTGGTGTCGGGCCGTTCGGATGCGGCGTTGTGTTCGCAGGCTGAGCGGTTGCGGGAGTCGGCTGTGGCGCGCCCTGACATCGACGTGCGCGACGTGGCGTGGTCCTTGGCCGCTACCCGCTCGGTGTTCGAGCACCGGGCAGTGGTGGTCGGATCGGCCCGCCAGGAACTGGCAGCCGGCTTGGCCGCAGTGGCGACCGGCCAGACCGCCGGTTCGGTAGTGGCCGGCTCGACGTCGGTGTCTGGCCGATCGGTGTTCGTGTTCCCGGGCCAGGGCGCGCAGTGGGCCGGTATGGGCCGCGAGCTGGCCCAGTCTTCGCCGGTGTTCGCTGACCGCCTCGCTGAGTGCGGCCGTGCCCTGGCACCATTCGTGGACTGGTCCCTGGACGAGGTTCTGGCTGATCCGGCCGCACTTGAGGCCGTGGATGTCGTGCAGCCGGCCTTGTGGGCGGTGATGGTGTCGCTGGCCGCCGTATGGCAGGCCGCCGGGGTCGTCCCGGATGCGGTGGTCGGCCATTCCCAAGGCGAGATCGCTGCTGCGACTGTCGCCGGTGCGTTGTCTTTGGAAGATGGCGCGCGGGTGGTCGCCCTGCGCAGTCGTGCGCTTCGCGTGTTGGCCGGCGCGGGCGGGATGGTCTCCGTAGCCGAGCCGGTCGAGGCGGTACGAGCTCGTATCGCAGGCTTCGGCGACCGCCTCTCGATCGCCGTGGTCAATGGCCCCTCGGCGACAGTCGTGTCGGGTGAGCCCGAGGCGCTGTCCGAACTCCTCGCGGCTTGTGAGGCCGACGAAGTTCGGGCCCGTCGTATCCCCGTCGACTACGCCTCACACAGCGCCCAGGTCGACCAGCTGCGCGACGAGATCACCGCCGCGCTCGCCCCGATCGCCCCCGGCCGGCTGGCCATTCCGCTGGTCTCGGCCGTCTCCGGCGAGTGGCTTCAGGGCCCTGAGCTGGGCGCCGGTTACTGGTTCGACAGCCTGCGCGCGACGGTCGAGTTCGACCGGGCCGTGCGCGCCCTGGCCGACTCCGGGCACGAGATCTTCCTGGAGATGTCGCCGCATCCGGTGCTCACCGCCCCGGTCACCGAGACGCTGGAACATGCCGGCGCCCCCGACGCGCTGGTCTGCGGCTCGCTGCGGCGCGACGACGGCGGCCCGGAGCGGCTGCTGGCCTCGTTCGCCGAGGCGTGGGTGCGCGGTGTCGACGTCGACTGGCCGGCGGTCGTCGGCGCGAGCCGCCGGGTGCAGCTGCCCACCTACGCGTTCCAGTCGGAGCGCTTCTGGCCGGTGCCGGTGCCACGCCGTCCCGACGCCTCGTCGATCGGCCTGGACACCACGGACCATCCGCTGCTGGCGGCGGCCGTGGACCTGGCCGCCGGCGGTGGCCTGTTGGTGACCGGCCTGCTGGCGCCGAGCTTGCAGCCCTGGCTCGCCGATCACGCCGTGGGCGGCGTGGTGCTGTTGCCCGGAACGGGCTTCGTGGAGATGGCGGTCCGGGCCGGCGACGTCGCGGGCTGCCCCCGGCTGGACGAGCTGACCCTGGAGACCCCGCTGGTGCTGCCGGCCGGGACGGCCGGGGTGCAGGTCCAGGTGCGGGTGGCCGACGCGGACGCCGAGGGCTACCGCACGCTGGAGATCCACTCCCGGCCCGTCGACGCCGACGAGCTGACCGGCTGGACCCGGCACGCCACCGGCCTGCTGGCCCCGGTGGTCGGCCCCGGCACGGTGGAGGGCCTGGCGGCCTGGCCGCCGGCCGACGCCACGCCGGTCCCGGTGGACGGCTTCTACGAGCGGCTGACCGAGTCCGGGTACGGATACGGCCCGGTCTTCCGCGGCCTGCACGCGGTGTGGCGGCGCGGCACCGAGGTGTTCGCCGAGGTCCGGCTGCCGGACCAGGCGGCCGCCGAGGCCGCGGCGTTCGGCCTGCACCCGGCGTTGCTGGACGCCGTCCTGCACGCCTCGATGCTGGCCGGACCCGTGGTCCGGGAAGCCGGCCCGGGGGAGATCCTGCTGCCGTTCGCCTGGCAGGGGGTGACGCTGCACGCCTCCGGCGCCACCGCGCTGCGGGTGCGGCTCGGCGTGGACGCCAAGGGAACCGGGCTGACGCTGGCGGTCGCCGACGACACCGGGCTGCCGGTGCTGTCGGTGGAGTCGATGGTGTCGCTGCCGGTGCCGGCGGCGCGGCTGGGCGCGGCCACCGGCCCGACCCGGGACGGGCTGTTCAGCCTGGACTGGACCCCGGTCGCCGAGGACGCCCCGGCCGGGCGCATGGTCCTGGTCGGTCCGGACCGGCACCACCTGGCCGCCGACATCCCGTTCACCGGGACGTTCCCGGACCTGGCCGCGCTGGTCGCGGCGATCCGGGACGGCGCGCCGGTGCCCGACACCGTGCTGGCCGCGGTCGGCAGCCAGAGCGGCGGCCAGAGCGACAACCCGGCCGACGAAGCCGCCGCCGCCCGCCGGGCCACCACCGACGCCCTGGCCCTGGCCCAGCATTGGCTCACCGCCGACGAACTGCTGTCGGCCCGCCTGGTCCTGGTGACCCGCGGCGCGGTCGCGACCGGCCCCGGCGATTTCGTCGGCGACCTGGGCGGCGCCGCCCTGTGGGGCCTGATCCGCTCGGCGCAGTCCGAGAACCCGGACCGACTGGTCCTGGCCGACCTGCCGAACGAAGGCTCGGACGGGGTCTGCACGCTCCTGGCGGCGCTCGGTTCGGTTGAACCGGAGCTGGCCGTGCGGGCCGGGATCGTGCTGGCCCGGCGGCTGTCCCGGCCGTTCGGCACGCTGGTGCCGCCGGCCGCCGGGCCCTGGCGCCTGGCGGTGCTCAACCGCGGCACCCTGGACGGCCTGGGCCTGGTCGAACACCCGGCGGCGCTGGAACCGCTGGGCCCGGGCCGGATCCGGGTCGCGGTCCGCGCGGCCGGGGTGAACTTCCGCGACGTCATGGCCACGCTCGACCTGCTGCCGCTGGAGCTGGACCCGGACCGCGGGCAGCTGGGCAGCGAGGTCGCCGGGGTGGTCACCGAGATCGGTGGCGCGGTGACCGGGATCGCGGTCGGTGACCGGGTGCTCGGCATGGCGACCGGTGCCGTCGGGCCGGTGGCCGTGCTCGACGCGCGGCTGGTGGCCCCCGTCCCGGCAGGGCTCACCCACGCCCAGGCCGCGGCCGTCCCGGTCGCCTACGTGACCGCCCGGTACGGCCTGGTCGACCTGGCCGGGGCCCGGGCCGGTCAGCGGATCCTGATCCACGCCGCGGCCGGCGGGGTCGGGATGGCCGCGGTCCACCTGGCCCGGCATCTGGGCCTGGAGGTGTTCGCCACCGCCAGCCCGGCCAAGTGGGACGCGTTGCGGGCTCTGGGCCTGGACGACGATCACCTCGCGTCCTCCCGGGACGCCGGCTTCCAGGAGAAGTTCGCGGCCGTCACCGCGGATCAGGGCATGGACATCGTCCTGAACGCTCTGGCCGGTGAGCTGACCGACGCCTCGCTGCGGCTGCTGCCGCGCGGCGGCGCGTTCATCGAGATGGGCAAGACCGACATCCGGGACGCCGAGCAGGTGGCCGCCGACCATCCCGGCGTCCGTTACCGGGCCTTCTCCACCGCCGAGGCCGGACCGGACCGGCTGGGCGAGCTGCTGGCCGAGATCACCTCTTTGCTGGCGGCCGGGAGCCTGACGGCTCTGCCGGTGCGGTGCTGGGATGTGCGCCGCGCGCCCGACGCGCTGCGTTTCATGAGCCAGGCCCGGCAGATCGGCAAGATCGTGCTGACGGTGCCGACCACGCCGCGCCGCGACGGCACGGTCCTGCTCACCGGTGGCACCGGGACGCTGGCGGCTCTGGTCGCCGGGCACCTGGCCGGCTCCGGCCGGGCCGGCCGGCTGGTCCTGGCCAGCCGCTCGGGCCCGGCGGCTCCGGCGGTCGCGGCGCTGGCCGCGCGGCTGGCCGACAGCGGGGCCGCGGCCTCGGTGGTGTCCTGCGACACCGCCGATCGCGACGCGCTGGCCGCCGTGCTGGCCGCGGTGCCCGCCGACCGGCCGCTGACCTCGGTGGTGCACCTGGCCGGCGTCCTGGACGACGGCGTGGTCACCTCGCTGACCGAGGACCGGGTGGCGGCGGTGATGCGGCCCAAGGCCGACGCCGCCTGGCACCTGCACGAGCTGACGGCGGGCCTGGACCTGGACGCCTTCGTGATGTTCTCCTCGGCGGCGGCCGCGTTCGGCGGCTCGGGCCAGGGCAACTACGCCGCGGCCAACGCCTTCCTGGACGGCCTGGCCGCGCGCCGCCGCAGCTCCGGTCTGGCCGCCGTGGCCCTGGACTGGGGGCTGTGGGCCCAGGCCAGTGCCCTGACCGGCGATCTGAGTGCCGAACAGCGGAGCCGGATGAACCGCGGCGGGATGACCGCCCTGGACGCCGCGCAGGGCCTGGCCCTGTTCGACGCCGCGCTGGAGCGGGACGAGGCGCTGTTGGTGACGGCGCTGCTGGACGTGCCCGGCATGCGGGCCCGGGCCGGCCGCGGCGAGCCGGTGCCGGCGCTGTGGCGGGGCCTGGCCGGCGGCCCGGCGCGGCCGGCGGCCGGCGGCGCCCCGGTGGCCGCGGACCGCTCGATCGTGCAGCAGCTCGGCGGCATGGCCCGGGCCGAGCGCGACCGGATGCTGCTGGAGCTGGTGCGGGCGCACGTCGCCGACGTGCTCGGCCACTCCTCGCGCGAGGCGGTGGAACCGGCGCGGGCGTTCAAGGAGCTCGGCTTCGACTCGCTGACCGCCGTGGAACTGCGCAACCGGCTCAACGCCGCGACCGGGCTGCGGCTGCCCTCGACGCTGGTCTTCGACTGGCCGAGCTCGGCGGCGGTGGCCGAGTACCTGCGGACCCTGATGTTCGACGACGACGATGTCGTCCCGGCCCAGGCGCCCGCGCCGATCTTCGAGGAGCTGGCCCGTCTGGAGACCAGCCTGGCCGGCCTGACCGCCGACTCCGGGACCCGCGACGACGTCACGCGGCGGATCCAGGCCCTGCTGTCCCGCTGGCTCGGGGACCAGGGCGCCCAGCAGGTCCACGAGGCGGTGGTCGATCTCGGCTCCGCCACCCCGGACGAGGTCTTCGACTTCCTGGACCGGGAGTTCGGTGAAAACTAATGGGAGACAGTGCTATGGAGAATCAGGACAAGCTCTTCGAGTACTTGAAGAGAACTGCCGCCGAACTTCAGGAGACCCGCAAGCGCCTGCGCCGGATCGAGGCCGGTGACTCCGAGCCGCTGGCGATCGTGGCCATGGGGTGCCGGTTTCCCGGCGGGATCCGCGCTCCGCGTGACCTGTGGCGGCTGCTGGAACGCGGGGGCGATGCCATCGGGCCGTTCCCGACCGACCGCGGCTGGGACCTGAGCCAGATCTACGACCCGGACCCGGACCACAGCGGCACCTCCTACGTGGCCGAGGGCGGCTTCCTGGACGAGGTGGCGGCCTTCGACCCGGGGTTCTTCGGGATCAGCCCGCGCGAGGCGCTGGCCATGGACCCGCAGCAGCGGCTGCTGCTGGAGATCTCCTGGGAGGCCTTCGAGAACGCCGGGATCGACCCGGCGGCCATGCGCGGCAGCGCGACCGGGGTGTTCGTCGGCGCCGGCGCCTCGGGCTACGAGGTGACCTCCGAGGAGGCCTCCGGCTACCAGATCACCGGCAGCGCCACCAGCATCATCTCCGGCCGCGTCGCCTACACCCTGGGCTTGGAAGGGCCGTCGGTGACGATCGACACGGCCTGCTCCTCCTCGCTGGTCGCGATGCACCTGGCGGCCAAGGCGCTGCGCTCGGGCGAGTGCTCGATGGCGCTGGCCGGCGGGGTCACGGTGATGCCGCGCCCCGGCACCTTCGTCGACTTCTCCCGGCAGCAGGGGCTGGCCGCCGACGGCCGGTGCAAGCCCTATGCCGAGGCCGCCGACGGCACCGGCTGGAGCGAAGGCGCCGGCGTGCTCCTGTTGGAGCGGCTCTCCGACGCGCGCCGCCGGGGACACCCGGTGCTGGCCGTGATCACCGGCAGCGCCACCAACGGCGACGGCGCCTCGAACGGTCTGACCGCCCCGAACGGCCCGGCCCAGCAGCGGGTGATCCGCGCCGCGCTGGCCGGGGCCGGGCTCACCCCCTCGGACGTGGACATGGTGGAGGGGCACGGCACCGGGACCCGGCTCGGCGACCCGATCGAGGCCGGGGCGCTGCTGGCGACCTACGGCCAGGACCGGCCCGAGGGCCGGCCGCTGCGGCTGGGCTCGGTGAAGTCGAACTTCGGCCACACCCAGGCCGCGGCCGGGGCCGCCGGGGTCATCAAGGTCGTGCTCGCCATGCAGCACGGCGTCATGCCCCGCACCCTGCACGTGGACCGGCCCTCGGGCCAGGTGGAATGGGCGACCGGGGAGATCGAGCTGCTGACCCGGGCGCAGTCCTGGCCGGCCGGCGACCGGCCGCGCCGGGCCGGGGTCTCGGCGTTCGGGATCAGCGGGACGAACGCGCACGTGATCGTCGAGGAGCCGCCCGCATCGGTGCCGGCTCACAGTGCTGAGGAACTGACTGACCAGGGGCCGGCCCCGGCGCCGTTGACCGGTGTGGTGCCGCTGGTGCTGTCCGCCCGGGGCCCGGAGGCGCTCAGTGGTCAGGCCGCCGGACTGCGCGAACTGCTGGACGGCGAAGCCGGGCCCGCGCTGGCCGATGTGGCGTGGTCGGCGGCCACCACCCGGTCGGTGTTCGAGAACCGGGCGGTGGTGCTCGGCGCTGCGGACAGCGCGGCCGACGCGGTGCGGGAACTGGCCGCGCTCCAGGACGGCACGCCGGCCGAGCACACCGTGAGCGGTGTGGCGCGGACCGGCACCCGGGTGGGCTTCCTCTTCGCGGGTCAAGGTTCGCAGCGGGCTGGGATGGCCGCGGGTCTGTATGCGGCCTCGCCGGTGTTCGCGGCGGCTTTCGATGAGGCTTGCGCTCTGATCGAGGGTCATCTCGCTCTGCCGGTGCGTGATGTGGCACTCGGCACGGCCGCCGATGCCGGGGAGTTGGCGAATCAGACTGTTTATGCGCAGTCTGCCTTGTTCGCCTTGCAGGTCGGCGTGGTGGCGATGCTGGCAGCGGTGGGGGTCGCGCCGGCCGCCGTGGCGGGGCACTCGGTGGGCGAGGTCGCGGCCGCTCATGCGGTCGGGGCGCTCCCGTTGGCCCAGGCGTGTGCGTTGGTGGCGGCTCGGGGCCGGCTGATGCAGGCGCTGCCCACCGGTGGCGCCATGACGTCGATCGCGGCGCCGGAAGCGGAGGTCCTGGCGGCGCTTGACGGCGTTGAAGGCGTTCACATCGCCGCGGTGAACGGTCCGTCGGCGACCGTGGTCTCCGGGGAGAAGGACGCGGTGGACGCGGTCGCGGCGGTGTTCGCCGACCGGGGCACCCGGGTCCGCTCGCTGCGGGTCAGCCACGCGTTCCACTCCCATCGGATGGACCCGATGCTGGCCGAGCTGACGCAGGTCGCCGGAGCCATCGGCTTCGCCGGGACCCAGGTTCCGTGGGTGAGCACGGCCACCGGGGCGGTCGTGGAGTCCTGCGATGGTGCCTATTGGGCCGGTCAGGCCCGGGGCGCGGTCCGGTTCGCCGATGCCGTGAGCACCATGGCCGGTCTGGACATCGACCTGTTCGTCGAGATCGGCCCGGACGGCACGCTGTCGGCCCTCGGCGCCGGAGCCGTGCCGGACGCCGAGTTCGTCTCCTTGCTCCGTCCCGACCACGACGCCGCGACCACGACCGTGACCGGGCTGGCCCGGGCCTGGGTGCACGGCGCCGGGGTGGACTGGGCCGCGGTCCTGGGCTCCGGGAACCGGGTGGAGCTGCCCACCTACGCCTTCCAGCGTCAGCGGTTCTGGCCCACCGGTGTGCTCGGCGAGGCGGACATGGCCGCCTCGGGCCTGAACGCCATGGGCCACCCGCTGCTGCTGGCGTCGGTGGAACTGGCCGGCGCCGGCGGCGTGGTGCTCACCGGCCGGCTCTCGCCCCGGGTGCAGCCCTGGCTGGCCGACCACGCGGTCGGCGGGACGGTGATCCTGCCCGGCACCGCGTTCGTGGAGATGGCGGTCCGGGCCGGCGAGGCGGTCGGCTGCGGGTGGGTCGACGAGCTCACCCTGGAAGCGCCGCTGATCCTGGCCGACGACGGCCCGCTGACCCAGGTCCAGGTGACCGTGGGCGCCGCCGAGGACGGCCTGCGCCCGGTGTGGATCCACGCCCGCCCGGCTCTGGACGCGCCGTGGACCCGGCACGCCAGCGGGACGCTGGCGCCCGGCGGCGGCGCGATGGCGGCCGGGGACCTGGCGCTCTGGCCGCCGGCCGAGGCCACCCCGGTCGATCTGGACGGCTGGTACGAGCGGATGGCCGCCGGCGGCAACGGCTACGGCCCGGCGTTCCAGGGCCTGCACGCGGCCTGGCGCCGGGGCGAGGAGGTGTTCGCCGAGGTGCGGCTGCCGGACCAGGCGGCCTCCGAGGCCGGCTGGTTCGGCCTGCACCCGGCGCTGCTGGACGCCGCACTGCACGTCTCCGGCCTGGTGCTGCCGGCCGGGCGCCCCGGCGAGATCCCGCTGCCGTTCGCCTGGCGCGGGGTCGGCCTGCACGCCTCCGGCGCCTCGCAGCTGCGAGTCCGCCTGGCCCCGGACGGGGGCGGCGGCCTGACCCTGACCGCCGTCGACGGCCGGGGCGCCCCGGTGATCTCGGTCGACTCGCTGGTGATGCGGGCGATCACGGCCGGGCACGGCGGCGGGGCCGTGGTGCGCGACGGGCTGTTCGCGGTGGACTGGACCCCGGTGCCGGCCGGCGAGCCGGCCGGGCGGATCGTGGCGCTGGGCGGCGGGGACCTCACCGGGCTGCCGGTGGACGGCGCGTTCGCCGATGTGGCGGCTTTGGCCCAGGCGGTGCGGGCCGGTGAGCCGGTTCCGGACCAGGTGTTGCTCGCGGTGGGTGCCCCTGCTGGTTCGTCTTCGGCGACCGCGATCGCGAAGGACACCGCGGCTCGCGCTCGCGATGCCGTCTGCGACGTCCTCGCCGTGGTGCGGCAGTGGCTGGCCGCCGAGGAGTTGGCGGCGGCCCGCCTGGTGGTGCTGACTCGCGGGGCGATCTCCACCTCCGGGGAGGACGTGGCCGATCTTTCCGGCGCCGCTGTCTGGGGCCTGATTCGCACCGCGCAGACCGAGAACCCCGACCGCTTCGTCCTGCTGGACGTCCCGGGCCAGGGTTCTGACCTGCTGCCCGGCGCCCTGGCCTGCGGCGAGCCGGAATTGGCGGTCCGCGCCGGGGCCGTCCTGGCCCGCCGCCTGGTCCGTCCGGCCCCGCCGCTGGCCCTGCCGGCCGGTCCCTGGCGGGCCGAGGTCGCGCGCGCCGGCACCCTGGACGGCGTGGCCTTCGTGGAGTATCCGGAGGCGCTGGACCCGCTTGGTCCGGGGCAGGTCCGGATCGCGGTCCGCGCCGCCGGTGTGAACTTCCGCGACGTGCTGACCGCCCTGGGGATGTATCCGGGGGAGCCGTTGCTGGGCAACGAGGTCGCCGGGGTGGTGGCCGAGGTCGGTCCCGGGGTTCGGCACCTGTCGCCCGGCGACCGGGTGATGGCGATGGCCGGCGGCGGCTTCGGCCCGTTCACGGTCGTGGACGCGCGGACCGCGGTGCCGCTGCCGACCGGCTGGTCCTTCGCCCGGGGTGCGGCGATACCGGTGGCGTTCACGACGGCCTGGTACGGCCTGGTCGATCTGGCCCAGGCCGCGCCCGGTCAGCGGATCCTGATCCACGCCGCGACCGGCGGTGTCGGCTCGGCGGCGGTACAGGTCGCCCGACATCTGGGCCTGGAGGTGTTCGCCACCGCCAGCCCGGCCAAGTGGGGCGCGTTGCGCGCGATGGGCCTGGATGAGGACCACATCGCCTCCTCCCGGGACGCCGGCTTCGAGGAGAAGTTCGCCGCCGTCACCGCGGATCAGGGCATGGACATCGTCTTGAACGCGCTGGCCGGCGAGCTGACCGACGCCTCACTGCGGCTGCTGCCGCGCGGCGGGGCCTTCATCGAGATGGGCAAGACCGACGCCCGCGATCCCGACCAGATCGCCGCCGCCCACCCGGGCGTGCGCTACCGCACCTTCGCCACCAGCGAGACGGCGGGCCCGGACCGGCTGGGCGAGATGCTGACCGAGGTCAGGACCCTGATCGAGGACGGGGTGTTCACCGCCGCGCCGATCCGGTGCTGGGACGTGCGCCGGATCGGCGACGCCCTGCGGTTCATGAGCCAGGCCAAGCACATCGGCAAGATCGTGCTGACCATCCCGGTGCCCGCCCCGGCCGCCGGTACCGCGCTGGTCACCGGCGGCACCGGGACGCTGGCCGGGCTGGCGGCCCGGCATCTGGTGCGGACCGGCCGCGCCGGGAACGTCATCCTGGCCGGCCGCTCCGGCCCGGCCGCCGCCGGGGTCGCGGCGCTGGCCGCCGACCTGGCGCAGTCCGGCGCCGACACCCGGGTGGTGTCCTGCGACGCCGCCGAATACGACGCCCTGGCCGCGCTGGCCGGGACGATCCCGGCGGACCGCCCGCTGTCAGTGGTCGTCCACGCCGCCGGTGTCCTGGACGACGGCGTGCTCACCTCGCTCACCCCCGAGCGGATCGCCGCCGCCCTGCGCCCCAAGGCCGACGCGGCCTGGAACCTGCACCGGCTGACCGCCGACCGCGACCTGTCGGCGTTCGTCCTGTACTCCTCGGCCTCCGCCCTGTTCGGCGGTGCGGGCCAGGGCAACTACGCCGCGGGCAACGCCTTCCTGGACGGTCTGGCCGCGCACCGCAGGGCCGCCGGACTCCCGGCGGTCGCGCTCCAGTGGGGCCTGTGGGCCACCGGCGGCATGGGCGGCACCCTGGACGAGGGCCAGCGCACCCGGGCCGCCCGCGGCATGGCCGCGCTCCCGGCCGCCGACGGTCTGGCGCTGTTCGACGCCGCGCTGGCCCGGGACGAGGCGGTGCTGGTCCCGGCCCTGCTCGACGTCGCCGGCCAGCGGGCGGCGGCGGCGCGCGGCGAGGCGGTCCCGGCCCTGTGGCGCACCCTGGTCGGCATCTCGGCCCGGCCGTCCGCCGCGGCCGCGCCGGCGGCCGGCGGCGCCGGCGGTTCGCTGCGGGACCGGCTGGGCACCCTGCCCGCCGACGACCGCGCCCACGCCCTGGTCGACCTGGTCCAGGCCAGCGCGGCCGCGGTGCTCGGCCACGCCTCGACCGGCGCGGTGGACGCCCAGCGGGCGTTCAAGGACCTCGGCTTCGACTCGCTGACCGCGGTGGACCTGCGCAACCGGATCAACGGGGCCACCGGGCTGCGGCTGTCCTCGACCCTGATCTTCGACTACCCGACGCCGGCCCTGTTGGCCGCGCACCTGGACAGCGAACTGTTCGCGGGGATCGCGGACCCCGCGGCCGGCGCACCGTCGGCCGGCGGGTCCGGCGCGGCGGCCCAGGACCCCATCGTGATCGTCGGGATGAGCTGCCGCTTCCCCGGCGGCATCGGCAGCCCCGAGGACCTGTGGGAGGTGCTCGACACCGGCCGGGACTGCATCGGGGAGTTCCCGACCGACCGGGGCTGGAACATCGACGGGATCTACGACCCGTCCGGGCGGGCCGGCACCTCCTACGTCAACGAGGGCGGGTTCCTGTACGAGGCCGGTGAGTTCGACCCCGGATTCTTCGGCATCGGCCCGCGCGAGGCGGTGGCGATGGACCCGCAGCAGCGGCTGTTGCTGGAGACGTCGTGGGAGGCGTTCGAGCGGGCCGGCATCGACCCGGTGGCGCTGCGGGGCACGGACACCGGCGTCTTCGTCGGCGCCGCGATCTCCGGCTACGGCCCGGGCCTGGCCATCGACGAGGGTGCCGAGGGCTACCTGATGATCGGCACCACCGCCAGCGTCGCCTCCGGCCGGCTCTCCTACACCTTCGGGCTGGAGGGCCCGGCGATGACCATCGAGACGGCGTGCTCCTCCTCGCTGGTCGGCATGCACCTGGCGGCGCAGTCCCTGCGGGCCCGGGAGTGCTCGCTGGCCCTGGCCGGCGGGGTGACGGTGATGGCGACCCTGGAGCGGTTCGTCGACTTCTCCCGTCAGCAGGGGCTGGCGCACGACGGCCGCAGCAAGGCGTACTCCGACAGCGCCGACGGCGCCAACTGGAGCGAGGGCGTCGGCGTGGTCGTGCTGGAGCGGCTCTCCGACGCGCGCCGCAACGGCCACCCGGTGCTGGCGGTACTCGCCGGCAGCGCGGTGAACCAGGACGGCGCCTCCAACGGCCTGACCGCCCCGAACGGTCCCTCGCAGCAGCGGGTGATCAAGACGGCGCTGGCCGGCGCCGGTCTGCGCGGTACCGACGTCGATGTGGTGGAGGGCCACGGCACCGGCACCACACTCGGCGACCCGATCGAGGCCGGGGCGCTGCTGGCGACCTACGGCCAGGACCGGCCCGAGGGCCGGCCGCTGTGGCTGGGCTCGATCAAGTCGAACTTCGGCCACACCCAGTGGGCCGCCGGCGTGGCCGGGGTCATGAAGATGGTGCTGGCCATGCAGCACGAGCGGCTGCCCCGGACGCTGCACGTGGACCGGCCCTCGTCCAAGGTGGACTGGACCGCCGGGGACATCAAGCTGCTGACGGAGCCGGCGGCCTGGCCGGCCGGCCCGGACCGGGTCCGGCGGGCCGGGGTGTCCTCGTTCGCGATCAGCGGCACGAACGCGCACGTGATCCTGGCTGAGCCGCCGGCCGAGCCGGGGACGCAGACCGGGGCGGAGCGACCGGAACCGGCGGCCGGTGCCGCCGGTCCCGCCGATGCCGCCGGTCCCGTTCTGGTCGGTGCCCTCGGCTGGCCGGTGTCGGGGCGGACCGAGGAAGCCCTGTGCTCACAGGCCGGCCGGCTGCGCGAGTTCGTGCTGGCACACCCGGAGATCCAGGCGCGGGACGTCGCGTGGTCGCTGGCCACCACCCGGTCGGTCTTCGAGCACCGCGCGGTGGTCCTGGACACGTCCGCGCAGACGCTGGCCTCGGTGGCGACCGGACAGTTCGCCGCCGCGGCGATCAGCGGTGTCACCGGCGGCGAGCGGATGGGATTCCTGTTCGCGGGTCAGGGTTCGCAGCGTGCTGGGATGGCGGCCGGGCTGTATGCGGCCTCTCCGGTGTTCGCGGCAGCCTTCGACCAGGCGTGCGGGCTGCTGGAAGGCCACCTCGGTCTGCCGGTGCGGGACGTGGCGCTGGGTACCGCCGCCGATGCCGGGGAGCTGGCGAATCAGACTGTTTATGCGCAGTCTGCTCTGTTCGCCTTGCAGATCGGTGTGGTCGCGATGCTGGCGGCGGTCGGGGTGAAGCCCTGGGCGGTCGCCGGTCACTCGGTGGGCGAGGTCGCCGCGGCGTACGCGGCCGGTGCGTTGTCCTTGGCCGACGCGGCGGCGTTGGTGGCTGCCCGGGGCCGGTTGATGCAGGCCCTGCCGACCGGCGGGGCGATGACCTCGATCGCGGCGCCGGAAGCGGAGGTGCTGGCGGCGCTGGAGGGGGTCGAAGGCGTCTGGATCGCCGCCGTGAACGGTCCGTCCGCGACCGTGATCTCCGGGGAGAAGGACGCGGTGAACGCGGTCGCGGCGGTGTTCGCCGAGCGCGAGGTGCGGGTCCGGTCGCTGCGGGTCAGCCACGCGTTCCACTCCCACCGCATGGATCCGATGCTGGCCGAGCTGTCGCGGACTGCTGACGGTCTGGGCTGGAAGGCCACGACGATTCCGTGGGTGAGCACGGCCACCGGGGCGGTCGTGGAGTCCTGCGATGGTGCCTACTGGGCCGGCCAGGCCCGGGGCGCGGTCCGGTTCGCCGACGCCGTGAGCACCATGGCCGGGCAGGACATCGACCTGTTCCTGGAGATCGGCCCGGACGGCACGTTGTCCGCCCTGGGCACGGCGGCGGCGCCGGACGGGGAGTTCGTCTCCTTGCTCCGTCCCGACCACGATGCCGCGACCACCGCCCTGAACGGGCTGGCCCGGGCCTGGGTGCACGGCGCCGGGGTGGACTGGGCCGCGGTCCTGGGCTCCGGGACCCGGGTGGACCTGCCCACCTACGCCTTCCAGCACCAGCACTTCTGGCCGAACTCCAAGCCCGGCGCGAAGGATCTGGCGCAGGCCGGCCTCGGCGCGATGAGCCACCCGTTGCTGCTGGCGTCGGTGGAACTGGCCGGAGACAGCGTGGTGCTCTCCGGGCGGCTGTCGACCCAGGCGCAGCCCTGGCTCGCCGACCACGCGATCGGCGGGACCGTCCTGCTGCCCGGCACCGCGTTCGTCGAGCTGGCGGTCCGCACCGGCGACGCGGTCGGCTGCGGCCGGCTGGAGGAGCTGACGCTGGAGGCACCGCTGGTGCTGCCGGCGGACGGCTCACCGATGCGGGTCCAGGTCAGGGTCGGCGGCGACGCCGACGGAGTGCGTCCGGTCACGATCCACACCCGGTCCGTCGCCGGCGGCGCCGACGCGCCCTGGACCCGGAACGCCAGCGGCACGCTGACCGTGTTGCCGGAGCGCACCCAGGTCGGTGATCTGGTGGTGTGGCCGCCCCGGGGCGCCGAACCGCTGCCGGTCGACGGCCTGTACGAGCGCATGGCCGAAGAGGGCTATCACTACGGCCCGGCTTTCCAGGGCCTGCGCGCCGCCTGGCGCCGCGACGGCGAAGTGTTCGCCGAAGTGGTCCTGCCGGAGATCGTCGCTGATGAAGCCGCCAGCTTCGGTCTGCACCCGGCGCTGCTGGACGCGGCCCTGCACCTGGGCGGTCTGGTCCTGCCGGAGTCCGGCCCGGGCGAGGTGCGGCTGCCGTTCGCCTGGACCGGCGTGACCCTGCACGCGATCGGCGCGGCCGCGCTGCGGGTCCGGCTGACTCCGGACGGCTCCGGCGGCCTCACCCTGATCGCCGCGGATCACGGCGGCACCCCGGTGGTGTCGGTGGAATCGCTGGCCCTGCGCGCGATCCCCGCGGCGGATCAGGACACTGTGAACCCGGTGGTCCGCGAAGGCCTGTACGCGGTCGGCTGGACGCCGGTCGCGGCCGGCGAGCCGGCCGGGCGGATCGCGGCGCTGGGGGCCGGCGTCCCCGGGGTTTGGGCCGATGCCGTGTTCGCGGATGTGGCCGCCTTGGTCGAGGCGGCGCGGGCCGGTGAGCCGGTTCCGGACTTGGTGTTGGCCGCTACGGGGGCCGACGCCGATGCCGGTTGCGCGGCGGGGGCCGGGGCTTGCGCTCGCGGCGCGGTATCCGATGTGCTCGCCGTGGTCCAGCAATGGCTGGCCGCCGATGAACTCGCGGCGTCCCGCCTGGTCGTCGTGACCCGCGGTGCGGTCGCCACCGCCCCCGGCGAGAGCGTCACCGATCTGAGCGCCGGCGCGGTCTGGGGCCTGGTCCGCACCGCCCAATCCGAGAACCCCGACCGGGTCATCCTCCTGGACCTCCCGGACCAGGGTTCTGATCTCCTGGCCTGCGCCCTGGCCTGCGGCGAGCCGGAGCTGGCCATCCGCGGCGAGGCCATCCTGGCCCGCCGCCTGACCCGCCCCACCGCCGGGCTCCGGCTCCCCACCGACGGCACGCCCTGGCGGATCGAGGTCGACCGCGCTGGCACGCTCGACGGCCTGGCCGCCGTCCCGGTCCCGGCCACCCCGCTGGAACCCGGTCAGGTGCTGGTCGCGACCCGCACCGCCGGGGTGAACTTCCGCGACGTCCTGATCACCCTGGGCATGTACCCGGGCCAGGCCCTGCTGGGCAGCGAGGTCGCCGGGGTGGTGGCCGAGGTCGGCCCGGGCGTGACCGGACTGGTGCCCGGCGACCGGGTGATGGCCACGGCCGTCGGCGGGTTCGGCCCGTTCACGGTGGTGGACGCGCGCACCACGGTGCCGCTGCCCTCGGGCTGGTCGTTCGCTCAGGGCGCGGCGATACCGGTGGCGTTCACCACGGCCTGGTACGGCCTGCTGGATCTGGCGCAGGCCGCGCCCGGTCAGCGGATCCTGATCCACGCCGCGACCGGCGGTGTCGGCTCGGCGGCGGTGCAGGTCGCCCGGCACCGGGGCCTGGAGGTGTTCGCCACCGCCAGCCCCGGCAAGTGGGACACGCTGCGCGCGATGGGCCTGGATGAGGACCACATCGCCTCCTCCCGCGACGCCGGCTTCGAGCAGAAGTTCGCCGCCGTCACCGCGGATCAGGGTATGGACATCGTCCTGAACGCGCTGGCCGGCGAGCTGACCGACGCCTCGCTGCGGCTGCTGCCGCGCGGCGGCGTCTTCATCGAGATGGGCAAGACCGACGCCCGCGACCCCGAGCAGGTCGCGGCCGGCCATCCGGGCGTGCGCTACCAGATGTTCGAGACCGGCGAAGCCGGCCTGGACCGGCTGGGCGAGATCATGACCGAGGTCAGGGCCCTGATCGAGGACGGCGTGTTCACCGGCATGCCGGTCCAGTGCTGGGACGTCCGCCGGATCAGCGACGCCTTCCGGTTCATGAGCCAGGCCAAGCACATCGGCAAGGTGGTGCTGACCCTTCCGCGCAAGCCGCGGGCCGCGGGCACGGTCCTGGTCACCGGCGGTACCGGCATGATCGGCGGCCGGGTCGCCCGGCATCTGGCCCAGACCGGCCGGGCCGGCCAGGTGGTGCTGACCGGCCGCTCCGGCCCGGTGGCCGGCGGCGTGCCGGCGCTGGCCGCGGACCTGGCCGGCTCCGGGGCCGGGGTCCGGGTCGTGTCCTGCGACGCCGCCGACCGGGAGGCGCTGGCCGGACTGCTGGCCTCGGTGCCGGTGTCCTCGGTGTTCCACTCGGTCGGAGTCCTGGACGACGGTGTGTTCACGTCCATGACCGCCGAGCGGGTGGACACCGTGATGCGGCCCAAGGCCGACGCGGCGTGGCACCTGCACGATCTGACCGCCGACCGCGATCTGGACGCCTTCGTCCTGTTCTCCTCGGCCGCGGCGACCTTCGGCGGCGCCGGGCAGGCGAACTACGCCGCGGCCAACGCGTTCCTGGACGCTCTGGCCGCGCACCGCCAGTCCGCCGGACTCCCGGCCACTGCCCTGGCCTGGGGCCTGTGGTCCGAAGCCAGCACCATGACCGGGCACCTGGGCGGCGACCAGAAGTCCCGCATCAGCCGGGACGGCGGCGACGCCCTGACCGCCGAGGACGGTCTGGCGCTGCTGGAGGCCGCCCTGGGCCGGGACGAGGCGATGCTGGTCCCGGCGCTGCTCGACCTGCCCGGCGTGCGGGCCCGCGCGGCCCGCGGCGAGCAGGTCCCGGCGTTGTGGCGGGGTCTGGCCGGCGCGGCCCGGCCGAAGGCCGCCGGCGCGGCGGCGGCCGGCGGGGACTCGGTACAGTCCCGGCTGGCCGGGCTGGCGCCGCAGGAACGTGACCGGGCTCTGACCGACATGGTCCGCGCCTACACCGCCGCGGTCCTCGGATACACCTCGGCGGACTCGGCTCCGGCGGACCGGACCTTCAAGGAACTCGGCTTCGACTCGCTGGCGGCCGTCGAGCTCCGCAACCGGCTCGGCGGGGCCACCGGGCTGCGCCTGGCGGCGACCGTGGTCTTCGACTACCCGACTCCGGCGGCGCTGGCCGCGCATCTGTCCGAGCGCCTGCGGCCCGACGAGGTGGCCGCCCAGGCCGCCGACGCCGACGCCGACGTGGAGTCCAGGCTGCGGGCGATCCTGGCCGCGGTCCCGCTGGCCCGGCTCCGGGACGCCGGGCTGCTGGAGCCGTTGCTCGGGCTGGCCGACGTCCGGGACGAGGCGGTCCTGGCGGTGGCGGCGGCCGAACCGGAGGCCGACGCCGGGCTCATCGACTCGCTGGACGCCGAGGCGCTGGTGCGGATCGCGATGGAAGCCGAAGGAACCGAACGTTGATGCCCGGTCACGCTTTGACCCCGACCACGCTACGGAGCGCCCGATGAACATGCCCGCGGACAAAGTCGTCGAAGCGCTGCGCGCCTCGCTGAAGGAGAACGAGCGGCTGCGCCAGCGCAACCGCCAGCTCGTCTCGGCGTCCCGCGCGCCCATCGCCATCGTGGCGATGAGCTGTCGCTTCGCCGGCGGTGTCCACAGCCCCGAGACCTTGTGGGACCTGCTGGCCGGCGGCCACGACGCCGTCGGCCCGCTCCCGCAGAACCGGGGCTGGGCATTGGAGGAGTTCTTCGACCCGGACCCGGATCACCCGGGGACCTCGTACGCGAGCGAGGGCGGATTCCTCGCCGACGCGCCGGACTTCGACTCGGCGTTCTTCGGGATCAGTCCGCGTGAGGCGCTGGCGATGGATCCGCAGCAGCGGCTGTTGCTGGAGACGTCGTGGGAGACGCTGGAACGGGCCGGCATCACCCCGGCGTCGCTGCGCGGTTCGGACACCGGGGTCTTCGTCGGGGCGACCTCGGGCGGCTATGAATCCGAGGGCGGCGGTTCCGAGGGCTACCTGCTCACCGGCACCACCACCAGCGTGATCTCCGGCCGGGTGGCCTACGTGCTCGGTCTGGAGGGGCCGACGGTGACCGTGGACACCGCCTGCTCCTCCTCACTGGTGAGCCTGCACCTGGCGGCCCAGGCCCTGCGCAACGACGAGTGCTCGTTGGCCCTGGCCGGCGGCGTGACGGTGATGGCCACCCCGTGGGCGCTCGGGGAGTTCTCCCGGCAGCGGGGCCTGGCCCCGGACGGCCGCAGCAAGGCGTTCTCGGCGGCGGCCGACGGCATGGGCATGGCCGAGGGAGTCGGCATGCTGCTGCTGGAACGGCTCTCCGACGCGCAGCGCAACGGGCACCGGGTGCTCGCCGTGATCCGGGGCAGCGCGATCAACCAGGACGGTGCCTCCAACGGCCTGACCGCCCCGAACGGCCCTTCGCAGCAGCGGGTCATCCGGGCCGCGCTGGCCGACGCGCAGGTGTCGGCCGACCAGGTGGACGCCGTCGAGGCGCACGGCACCGGCACCGAGTTGGGCGACCCGATCGAGGCCGGGGCGCTGATGGCGGTCTACGGCCGGGACCGGCCCGAGGACCGGCCGCTGTGGCTGGGGTCGGTGAAGTCCAACATCGGGCACACCCAGTGTGCCGCCGGGGTGGCCGGCGTGATCAAGATGGTGCTGGCCCTGCAGCACCAGGAACTGCCGCGCACGCTGCACGTGGACGAGCCGTCCCCGCACATCGACTGGAACGCCGGCGACGTCCGGCTGCTCAGCGCGCCGGTGCCGTGGCCGGCCGGGGAGCGGACCCGGCGGGTCGGGGTGTCCTCGTTCGGGATCAGCGGCACCAACGCCCACCTGATCCTCTCCGACGCGCCGGACCCGGTGCCGGCCGAGGCGCCGAAGGGTGCTGACGAGCCCGGTGCCGCCGACGGGGCCGGCGCGCCGGCGTCGGTGTCAGCGGTGGCATCGGTGGTGGCGAACGGCGCGCAGCCCTGGATCGTGTCCGGCCTCGGTGCCGAGGCGCTGCGGGACCAGGCCGCGCGGTTGCGGGAGTTCGCCGTGGCCCACCCGGGCACCGACGTGCGGGACGTGGCGTGGTCGCTGGCGACGGCGCGGTCGGTGTTCCCCGACCGCGCGGTGGTGATCGGCGCGGCCGGGCAGGAGCTGGCGGCCGGGCTGGCGGTGGTGGCGACCGGGCAGGCCGCCGGGTCGGTGGCGGTGGGCTCGGCCTGCGCGCTCGGTCGGAAGGTCTTCGTGTTCCCGGGCCAGGGGGCGCAGTGGGCTGGGATGGGTCTGGATCTGGTGCGGGCCTCACCGGTGTTCGCCGAGCGTCTGGCCGAGTGCGGCCGGGCCTTGGCGCCCTTCGTCGACTGGTCGTTGGCCGACGTCCTGGCTGATCCGGCCGCGCTGGAGAAGGTGGATGTGGTCCAGCCGGCTCTGTGGGCGGTGATGGTCTCGCTGGCTGCCCTCTGGCAGGCCGCCGGTGTCACGCCCGATGCGGTCGTGGGCCACTCCCAGGGCGAGATCGCCGCGGCGACGGTTGCCGGTGCGCTGTCCTTGGCGGACGGCGCGCGGGTTGTCGCTCTTCGCAGTCGCGCGATCAAGGCATTGGCCGGCGCCGGTGGCATGGTTTCCGTGGCCGAGCCGGTCGATGCGGTGCGTACCCGCATCGCGGAGTTCGGTGATCGCCTTTCCATCGCCGCGGTCAACGGCCCGTCCGCGACGGTCGTCTCCGGCGAGCCCGACGCTCTGTCCGAACTTCTCGCCGGTTGCGAAGCCGAGGAAGTCCGCGCGCGCCGGATCCCCGTCGACTACGCCTCGCACAGCGCTCAGGTCGACCAGCTGCGCGCCGAGCTCGCCGATGCCCTGGCACCCGTCGCTGCCGGCGAACTGGCGATCCCCATGGTCTCGGCGGTGTCGGGGCAGTGGCTTCAGGGCCCTGAGCTCGGTGCCGGCTACTGGTTCGACAGCCTGCGGGCCACGGTCGAGTTCGACCGGGCGGTCCGTGCCCTGGCCGACTCCGGGCACGGCGCCTTCCTGGAGATGTCGCCGCACCCGGTCCTCACCGCCCCGGTCACCGAGACGCTGGACCACGCCGGGGTGCTCGACGTCCTGGTCTGCGGCTCTGTGCGGCGCGACGACGGCGGCGCGGCGCGGCTGCTGACCTCGTTCGCCGAAGCGTGGGTGCGCGGCGTCGGCGTCGACTGGCAGGCCGTCATCGGCACCGCCGGACCGGTGGACCTTCCCACGTATGCCTTCCAGCGTCAGCACTACTGGCCGCGCCGGGTGTTCGGCCGGAACGACGCGACGGCGGCCGGGCTCGATGTGCTCGGGCACCCGTTCCTGACAGCGTCGGTGGAGCTGGCGTCCGGCGCCGGGCTGGTCCTGACCGGATCGCTGTCGCTGCGGACGCATCCCTGGCTGGCCGATCACGCGGTCGGCGGCACGGTGCTGCTGCCGGGCACGGCGTTCGTCGAGATGGCGGTCCGGGCCGGTGACGCGGTCCAGTGCGCGCTGCTGGACGAGCTGACGCTGGAGGCACCGCTGGTCGTGCCGGACTCCGGCGTCCAGGTGCAACTGGTGGTCGGCCCGGAGACGGACGGGTTCCGCAGCATCGAGATCCACAGCCGCCCGGCCGATCCGGGCGCCCAGGCCCCGTGGACCCGCCACGCCGGCGGCCGGGTCGCCGCCTCCTCCGGCGTGGCCCCGGCCGAGGAGCTGGTGCTGTGGCCGCCCCGCGACGCCGAACCGCTCCCGGTCCAGGACCTGTACGGGCAGCTGGCCGCCGGCGGCTACGGCTACGGCCCGGCCTTCCAGGGACTGCGCGCGGCCTGGAGCCGCGCCGACGAGGTCTACGCCGAGGTGGTCCTGCCCCCGGAGGCCGCCGCCCCCGGCTTCGGCCTGCACCCGGCCCTCCTGGACGCGGCACTGCACGTGTCCGGCTCCGTGCTGCCGCAGGCGGCACCGGGCGAGGTGCGGCTGCCCTTCACCTGGACCGGCGTCCGCCTGCACGCGACCGGCGCCGCCACCTTGCGGGTCCGCCTGACCCCGGACGGCTCCGGCGGCCTGTCGCTGCTGGCCGCGGACGGCGCCGGCCTGCCGGTGGTGTCGGTGGACTCGCTGGTCCTGCGCGCGATCCCGGCCGATGGCCCGGCTCCGGCGGCCACCGTGCCGGACGGGCTGTTCGCGGTGGACTGGACCCCGGTGCCGGCGGGCGAGCCGGCCGGACCAGTGGTGGCGCTCGGCGCCACCGGGGTTGCCGCCGACGGCGTGTTCGCGGATGTCGCGGCGCTGGTGGAGGCGGTGCGGGCCGGTGAGCCGGTTCCGGATGTGGTGCTGGTCGCGGCGGGCGGGGGCGCCGGCTCGGCGAGGACACCCGCGGCTTCGAGGGCTGCTTCGGTCGCGGAGGCGGCCGGGGTCCAGACTGGGAGTTCGGCCGAGGCGGCGGCCGGCGCCGGCACCGGGACTTCGGCTTCGGCCGGGGCTCGCGCTCGCGGCGCGGTGTCCGATGTCCTCGCCGTGGCGCAGCAGTGGCTGGCCGCCGAGGAACTGGCCGCGTCCCGCCTGGTCGTGCTGACCCGCGGCGCGGTCGCCACCGCCGCCGGCGAGAGCGTCGCCGATCTGCCCGGTGCCGCTGTCTGGGGCCTGATCCGGTCGGCCCAGTCGGAGGACCCCGACCGCTTCGTCCTGCTGGACCTGCCGAGCCAGACTTCTGAGCTCCTGCCCGGCGCCCTCGCCTCCGGCGAGCCCGAGCTGGCGATCCGCGGCGAGTCCATCCTGGCCCGCCGCCTCACGCGCCCCTCCGGTGGCCTCTCGCTCCCCGCCGATGGCACACCCTGGCGCATCGAGGCCGAACGCCCGGGCACCCTCGACGGCCTGGCCGCCGCGCCGCTCCAGCCCTCAGCCCTGGCACCCGGTCAGGTCCGCATCGCGGTCCGCGCCGCCGGAGTGAACGTTCGCGACGTCCAGATTGCTCTGGGCGTATACCCGGGCCAAGTACAGCTCGGCAGCGAGGTGGCAGGCGTGGTCGCCGAGGTCGGCTCCGCAGTGCGGCACCTGTCACCCGGCGACCGCGTGATGGCCCTGGCCGCCGGTGGCTTCGGCCCCTTCGCCGTCGTGGACGCGCGCACCACTGTCCTGCTCCCGTCGGGCCGGTCCTTCGCCGAAGCCGCCGCCCTGCCGGTGGCGTTCACCACAGCCTGGTACGCCCTGGTGGACCTGGCTCAGGCCGCACCCGGGCAGCGCATCCTGATCCACCTCGCGCCCGACGGCGTCGGTTTGGCGGCGGTGCAGATCGCCCGGCACCTGGGTCTGGAAGTGTTCGCCACGGCCGCCCCGGCCGAGTGGGACACGCTGCGTGCCACCGGCTTGGACGACGCCCACATAGCCCTGGCGAACGACTTCGCCTTCGAGCAGGAGTTCGCCGCTCACAGCACAGACATCGTCTTCGACGCCCCGGCCGGTCAGTTCCAGGCCGCCGCGCCCGGCCCCGACCGGCTGGGCGCCATCCTGACCGAGGTCAGAGCCTTGATCGAGGACGGCGTGTTGACCGGCCTGCCGGTCCGTTGCTGGGACGTCCGCCGGATCGCCGCCGCGTTCGGGTACCTGAGCCAGGCCGAGCCCATCGGCAAGGTCGTCCTCACTCTGCCCCGTGCCCCTCGCCCGGCGGGCACGGTCCTGGTCACCGGCGGCACCGGCATGATCGGCGCTCGCCTGGCCCGGCACCTGGCCGAGACCGGCCGCGCCGCCGAGCTGGTCCTGACCGGCCGCTCCGGTCCGGCCGCGACCGGTGTCCCCTCGCTGACCGCGGCGTTGGCGGGCTCCGGTGCCGGGGTCAGCGTCGTGTCCTGCGACGCCGCCGACCGCGAGGCGCTGGCCGGGCTGCTGTCCCACGTCCCGGTGTCGTCTGTGTTCCACTCGGTCGGCGTGCTCGACGACGGTGTGCTCACCTCGCTGACGCCCGAGCGCGTCGACGCCGTCATGCGCCCGAAGGCGGACGCCGCCTGGCATCTGCACGAGCTGACCGCCGACCGCGACCTGGACACCTTCACCCTGTTCTCCTCGGCGGCGGCCACCTTCGGGACCCCGGGCCAGGGCAACTACGCCGCGGCCAACGCCTTCCTGGACGGCCTGGCCGCCCACCGCCGCTCGGCCGGCCTGGCGGCGACCACCCTGGCCTGGGGCCTGTGGGCCGACGCCAGCGCCATGACCGGCCACCTGGGCACCGGCGACACCTCCCGGCTGAGCCGGGGCGGCGTCACGGCGCTGACCGCCGCCCAGGGCCTGGCCCTGCTGGACGCGGCCCTGGCCCGGGACGAGGCCCTGCTGGTCCCGGCGCTGCTCGACGTCCCCGGACTGCGGGCCCGCGCCGCCCGGGGCGAACCGGTCCCGGCACTGTGGCGCGGCCTGGCCGGCACCGTCCGGCCCCGGGCCGCCGAAGCCGGGGCCGGGGCCGGCTCGCTGGCCCGTCAGCTCGCGGCGCTCGCGCCGGCCGACCGCGAACGGACCCTGCTGGACCTGGTCCGCTCGCACGCCGCCGCCGTTCTCGGGCACGCGGTGGCCGACGCCGTGGAGCCGGACCGGGCGTTCAAGGAACTCGGCTTCGACTCGCTCACCGCGGTCGAACTGCGCAAGCGCCTCGGTGCGGCGACCGGCCTGCGGCTGTCCACGACGCTGGTCTTCGACCACCCGACGCCGCTGGTGCTGGCCCGCTACCTGGGCACCGAACTGCTTGCCGATGACGGGCGACTCACCACCTCCGGCTCCGGCGCCGGATCGGCCGCCGCCGATCTGACCGACCCCGTCGCCGTCGTCGCGATCGGCTGCCGGTTCCCCGGCGGCGTGCGCGGCCCCGAAGACCTGTGGCGGGTCCTGGCCCAGGGGCGGGACACGATCACGGAGCTCCCGCTGGACCGCGGCTGGCGGATCGAGGAACGCTACGAACGCGACCCCGACTCCCCGGCCGTGATCCACGCGCGCCAGGGCGGATTCGTCGATGACGCCGTGGCCTTCGACGCCGGCTTCTTCGGCATCAGCCCGCGCGAGGCCCTGGGCATGGACCCGCAGCAGCGGGTGCTGCTGGAGGTCGCCTGGGAGGCGGTCGAGCGGGCCGGGATCGACCCGGTGACGTTGCGCGGCTCGCAGACCGGCGTGTTCGTCGGGGGCTGGTCGCAGCACTACGAGAGCGTGCTGCGCGAGGACGAGGAAGCGGCGCAGGGCTACGTTCCGACCAGCGACGTCGGCAGCGTTATGTCCGGCCGGCTGTCTTACTCGTTCGGCTTCGAAGGCCCGGCGCTCACCGTGGACACCGCGTGTTCGTCCTCGCTGTTGGCGGTCCACCTGGCCGGCCAGGCGCTGCGCGCCGGGGAGTGCACGCTCGCGCTGGCCGGCGGAGTGACGATCCTGCCCAGCCCCGGCTCGTTCGGGTTCGGCAAGCACCTGGGCCTGTCGACGGCCGGCCGCAGCAAGGCGTTCTCGGCGGCGGCCGACGGCATGGGCATGGCCGAGGGCGCCGGGATGGTGGTCCTGGAGCGGCTGTCCGACGCACGCCGCAACGGGCACCCGGTGCTGGCGATCGTCCGGGGCAGCGCGGTCAACCAGGACGGCGCGTCCAACGGTCTGACCTCCCCGAACGGCCCTGCGCAGCAGCGGGTCATCCGCGCCGCGCTGGCCGTGGCCGCTCTGGCCCCCTCCGATGTGGACGCGGTCGAGGCGCACGGCTCCGGCACGGTGCTCGGCGACCCGATCGAGGGCCAGGCCCTGCTGGCCACCTACGGCCGCGGGCGCCCGGCGGAGCGGCCGCTGTGGCTGGGTTCGGTGAAGTCGAACCTCGGCCACACCCAGGGCGCGGCCGGGGTGGCGGGGCTGATCAAGATGGTGCTGGCGCTGCGCAACGGGACGTTGCCGCCGACCCTGCACGTCGCCGAGCCCTCGCCGCACATCGACTGGTCCAGCGGCGCGGTGCGGCTGGTGACCGAGCCGGTGCCGTGGCCGGGCGGGGGCCGGCCACGCCGGGCCGGGGTGTCCTCATTCGGGATCAGCGGCACCAATGTGCACACGATCCTGGAGGAGGCGCCGCCGGAGCCGACGGCTGACGGTGCCCTGGTGCCCGCCGTGGACGGAGCGCTCGCGCTGTTCACCGGCGAGGCCACCGCGTGGCTGGTCTCCGGCCGGACCGGCGAGGCGCTGCGGGCGCAGGCCGAGCGGTTGGGGGCGCACCTGGCCGCCGACGCCGCTGATGCCGCTGATGTCGCCGAAGTCGCTGACGCCACCGACATCGCCCTGGCCCTGGCCGGCACCCGCTCCGTCTTCGCCCACCGCGCCGTGGTGACCGGCACCGGCCCGGCCGCACTGGGCACCGGCCTGGCCGCTGTGGCCGCCGGCCGGCCGGCCTCCGGCGTCGCGGTCGGCACCGCCTCCGCCTCCGGCCCCGGCCGCCTGGTCTTCGTGTTCTCCGGACACGGCGCGCAGTGGGCCGGCATGGGTGTGGAACTGGCCGAGTCCTCGCCGGTGTTCGCCGCCAAACTCGCAGAATGCGAAGAAGCGCTGGCGCCCTACGTCGACTGGTCCCTGCGCGAGGTGCTGGCCGGGACGCCCGGCGCGCCGCCCTTGGTCGCGGCCTCGGTGGTGCAGCCGGCGCAGTGGGCGGTGATGGTCTCGCTGGCCGCGCTGTGGCAGGCGGCGGGCGTGATACCGGACGCCGTCGTCGGGCATTCGCAAGGGGAGATCGCCGCCGCGCACGTGGCCGGGATCCTGACCCTGGCCGAGGCCGCCGAGGTGGTGGCGCTGCGCAGCAGGGCTCTGACCGAGCTGGCCGGGAGCAGCGGCATGATGTCGGTGGTCCTGGACGCCGAACAGGTCGCCGCCCGGCTCGCGCCGTGGACCGGCCGGCTCTGGATCGCGGCGGTCAACTCGCCCACGGCGACCGTGGTCTGCGGCGATCCGGCCGCGCTGGAGGAGTTCGAGGCCGAGCTGGCCGCCGGCCGGATCATGCGCTGGCGGCTGCCGGCGCAGGACTTCGTCGCCCACTCGGCTCAGGTCGAGGTGCTGGCCGAGCCGCTGCGCGCGGCCCTGGCCGGGCTGCGGCCGCGGCCGGCGGCGATCCCGTTCCTGTCCACGGTCGGCGCGGCCTGGCTCACCGGCCCGGAACTCGACGCCGACTACTGGTACGCCAACGTCCGGCAGACCGTGCGGTTCGCCGACGCGGTCCGGGTGCTGGCCGAGTCCGGGCACCGGATGTTCGTCGAGGTCGGCCCGCACCCGGTGCTGGGCACCGCGGTCGAGGACACCTTCGAGGCCGTGGATCCGGAGCTGGTGCCGGCCGTCGTCGGGACGCTGGTCCGGGACGACGGCGGTGCCGGTCGGTTCTTGTCGGCGCTCGGCGAGGTGCACGTGCGCGGCGGCCGGGTCGATTGGCCCACGGTGCTGGGCGGCGCTGTGCCGGGCCGCGGCCGGCGCCGGGTCGAGCTGCCGACGTACGCCTTCCAAAGGCAGCGGTACTGGCCCAAGGCCTCGGCCGGCCGGACCGGCGACGTGACCTCGGTCGGCCTGGATCCGGCCGGGCACCCGCTGCTCGGCGCGACCGTGGAGCGGGCCGAGGACGGCTCGCTGCTCTACACCGGCCGGCTGTCCCCGGCCTTGCAGACCTGGCTTGCCGACCACACCGCCGGCGGTGTGGTGTTGCTGCCCGGCACCGCGTTCGTGGAGCTGGCGGTGTGGGCCGGACAGCAGGTCGGCTGCGACCGGATCGAGGACCTGACCCTGCCGGCGCCGCTGCCGCTGCCGGACCGCGAACCGGTGCGCATCCAGGTCGCGGTCGGCCCGGCCGACCAGACCGGGGCCCGGGAGATCGCGATCTGGTCCCGGCCGGAGACGGCGGCCGGGACGGCCTGGACCCGCCATGCCAGTGCTCTGGTGGCACCGCGTGCCGATGACCGGGACCCGGACTGGGCCGACGCTTTCACCGCCTGGCCCCCGGCCGGTGCCCAGAGGCTGCCCACCGAAGGTCTCTACGAAATGCTGACCGCGGCAGGGCACGGATACGGTCCGGCCTTCCGCGGGCTGGCCGCGGCGTGGCGGGTCGGCGAGGACCTGTACGCCGAGATCCAGCCGCCGGCCGACATCGTCGCGGAGTCCGATCGCTTCGTCCTGCACCCGGCTCTGCTGGACGCCGGTCTGCATCCGGCGCTGCTCGACGCGCGGTTGCGGGCGGCGGCCTCCGGCCCGGACCTGGACGCCGCCGAGACGATCCACCTTCCGTTCGCCTGGAACGGGGTCACAGTGTTCGCCACCGGCGCGTCGGCGCTGCGGGTGCGGATCACCCGCTCGGCCGACGGCACGCTGAGGCTGCACGCCGCCGATCCGTCGGGGGCGCCGGTGGCCGAGGTGAGCGCGTTGGTGGTGCGGCCGGTCCCGGCTGGCGCGTTCGACGCGCTGCGGGTCGGTGCCCTGAGCCACCCGGTGTATGAGACCCGGTGGATCCAGGCACCGCTCGGCGCCACGATCGGCTCGGGGCAGGCCGCCGTCCTCGGTGCGGCCGGTACCTCGCAGGCACCGACCGCGGGTATCCCAGAGGACCTGACCGCCGGGCTGCGCGCGGCGGACGTCGAGGTGTGGTCGCATCCGGACCTGGCCGCGCTCCTGGCCGCGATCCAGGCCGGGCAGCCGGCCCCGCAGGTGGTGTTCGCCCCGGTCGAATTCGCCGGGGCCGATGCCCGGGCGGCGGGCGAAGCGGTCGAGGCGGCCTTGGCCCTGGCTCAGGACTGGCTGCGGGCGACCGCGCTGGAGGGCTCGCGGCTGGTGGTGCTGACCCGCGGCGCGATCAGCGCCGGGTCGCAGGACCCGGCGGCGGATCTGAGTGGCCGGGCGGTCTGGGGACTGCTGCGAGCCACCCGCGCCGAGAACCCCGGCCGCCTCCAGCTGATCGACCTGCCCGGGTCGGCGGAACAGACTCCTGATGGTCTGGCCCGCACCGTCCTGGCCGCGCTGGCGATCGCAGAGCCGGAGCTCGCGATCCGCGACGGTGCGGTGCTCACGCCCCGGCTGGCCCCGCCGGCCGAAGGCCTGGTGCCGCCCGCGGACGGCACACCGTGGCACCTGGTGGCCGTCGACGGCGACCGCCTGGCCTTGGTCCCCGCCCCGGACGCGGCCGCGCCGCTGTCGGCCGGGCAGATCCGCATCGCGGTTCGGGCAGCCGAGCTGGATGCCCACGGCGAATCGCTGACCGGCCAGTTCGCGGGCGTGGTCCTGGAAGTCGCCGACGATGCCGCGGACTTCGCGGTCGGCGATCGGGTCTGCGCGGTGGCGCCGGGCGCATGTGCGACGGTGCTGGTGGCCCAAGCGCGGGCGCTGGCGCGGATCCCACAGGATCTGACCTTCGCCGAGGCGGCGGTCGCGACCGCAAGCGTGGTCCCGGACTTCCGGGCCTTCGACATCCGGCGCGCACCCGATGCCCTGCGGTACTTGCCAGGCCACAGCAGCAGCAGCGGTCGGCCGGTCGCACTGATCGACCCCACTGATGACGCCGACCCGACCCAGACCCCTGAGCCCGGCAAGGCATCCGGTCCCCGCCCCCGCGTCGTCCTGACC
>NZ_JAAFZA010000159.1 GCF_015356865.1 Catenulispora pinisilvae | reverse complement strand
GGCCGGGGTCGTGGTGGCGGGGGACGTGGTGGTCGAGGCTGAAGCCGGTCCCGATGCCGAGGCCGGTGTTCCGGCGTTCGCAGAGGTCTGTGTTGAGAGAACCTCGGTCTCAGTGCTCTGTGTCGGGATGGCCGTGGCGGTCGCCTTGGCCGCCGCGGCGGACACCCCGCCGGGCATGATCGAGACGGCGCGATACCCGGCGGCCGACCACGGCGACCCGGCGTGCGGCGTGATCGTCACCGTGACGGACGTCTTGCCCGCGGTCGCCGAGGCCGGGATGGTGAACTCGTCGTCGAGCCAGCGGTGGTACGGGTTGGCCAGCGGTTCCAGCCAGGTGCCGACCGCGGTCCCGTCCAAGCTGACGGCGGCGCTCTGGCCGCCGGCGTCCTGGTCGCTGGTCCGTTGCAGGACCACGCCTTGGTTCGCGCCGTTCACCTGGAGCGTGAACGTCGTCGCCGCGGCGCTGTCGTCAACACACTGCGAGACCTCGACCGGCGTGCCGTCGTTGCCTTCGTAGTCCGAGGTCAGCGCGTCGGCCGAGGCGCCGGTGCCGACCGCCGTGAGGTCGTGCGCGCTCTCGCTGGCGGCGTTGCCCAGCGTGATGCTGTCGGTCTGGGCTTCGGCGGCGGTCGTGCTGCCGTACCACAGGGCCGTGGTGGTGTAGGTGGACTGGACGTCGTCGTGCCCGCCGTGCTCGATGCCGTAGCGGATCTTCGAGCTGAACGGGATGGCCTCGTTGAGCAGCAGCCGGTAGGCCGCGGTGCAGTCCACGCCGCTCGGGCAGTCGCCGGTGCCGTTGGCCTCGTCGCCGCTCTCGCCGTTGACCGGGAGCGTGAAGGGGCCGTTCTTGAAGTACCAGCCGCCCTGGAAGTAGTCCTCGGTACCGGTGCCGTTGATCTCAGGGGACTGGGATCCGTCGGTGTAGGCGCGCTCGTCGCCCTCCAGCGTCCCGCGGCTGGTCGGACCGTTCATCGCCGCGACGACGCCGACGACCTTCCCGTGCCCGGTCGTGTTCAGGAACGTCCAGTCCTGTCCGGGGGTGGTCGCCCCGCTGTTGGCCGTCGCATGGAAGTATCCTGCGGCACCGTCGGCCAGATCTGTGGCCCAGTGCGGATCGGCGGCGGTGGTCAGCGAGTAGTCGCCATACGTCAACGGCTGGGACGAGGCGTTGTAGATGCTGATCGAATAGCCGCTGCCGTAAGGCATCGGCCACCACGAGCTCAGCAGCCCGCCCGGACGCGGGTCGATCGCGCTCATCAGGGTTTTGGTGGCGGTGTCGGTGTTCGAACCGAAGAACTGGCCGAGCGGGGCGTCCACGGTCTGCACGCCGTCGAAGCTGATCCGGATGCGGGCCGAGGCCAGCGCCTGGTCCTGGTTCGGGTAGGAGTTGGTACGGCCGCCGGCGAAGGTCGGGGTCCCGCTGACGCTGTAGTGGTGCGCGGTCGCGGCGGCCTGGTTGCCGACGCTGAACTCGTCGGTGCGCTCCATCCCGGTGGGCATGTGGCTGTCGACCCAGTACGAGAACTCGTTGAAGTCCTTGGCGGAGGACACGAAGGTGTTGGAGATCGTGATGCTGCTCTTGCCGGCCGTCACCGAGGCCGGGATCTCCAGCGACTCATCCAGCCACGAGCCGTTGGGCTCCTGCGGGTTGGCGGTCCAGTCGCCGACCTGGGTGTCGTCCACGCTGACGGCCGCGACCTGACCGGCGACGTTCGGGTCGAGCCGGCGGGTGAGCCGGACCCCGTTGTTGGCCGGGTCGACGGCGACGGTGAACGTCGAGGACTGGCCGGCGCCGAAGGCGTCGCCGGTGTCGGTGACGCTTGCCGGCAGCGGGTAGCTGTATATCTGCGTCCCGGACCAGTTCGGCTTGGTCAACGAATAGTGGTGCGCCGCCTCGGTCGCGGCGTGCTCCGGACCCACGTCGACGGTGTCAGCGCTCTGCCAGACCCCGCCGACCTGCTCGTCGATCCAGTACGTGAACTCGTTGCAGTCCAGGTCGGTGGCCAGGCAGGTGTTGACGATCGTCGCGCTGGACTTCCCGGCGGTGGCCGACGCCGGAGCCGCCAGCGTCTGGTCGGCCCACTGGCCGGCGGCGGCCGTGGCCGCGCCGTTGAGCCACTGGCCCGCGGCCGCGCCGTTGACCGTCACGCTCACCTGCTGGTTCCCGACGTGCGGGTCGTAGCGGCGGGTGATCCGGATCCCGGTGTTCGCCGGATTCAGGCTGACGGTGAAGGTGCTGGCGCCGCCCTTCAGGAACGAGTCGCCGTCATCGGTGATCGGCGTCGTCGTGGGATGCGACAGATGCGGGATCTGAAGGTTCAGCGCGGTGATCTGGCCGCTCCCGGTGCCGCTGGCGATGGTGCTGGTCTGCCCCGGCAGCACCTGGAACGATCCGCCGGTGCTCGTCGCGCCGCTCACGGCGGCCTTGGGATCGGAGTCCCCGGCCTGCTGGAGCGTGCCGACCGCGTCCGAGGCCGCGGCCGTCGGATCGAACGTGCTCACCCCGGTGGCGTCGGGGAAGGTGCGGTAGGCGACGTGGTAGTAGCCCGGGTCCGCGTCGGTGCTGATCTGCATCGAGGACGTGAACGGCATCGGCACCTCGATGTAGAACCCGCCCGAGCTCTGGCTGTCGTTGGCGACCAGCGGGTAGGTGAACGGCGCCTTGAGGCCGCCGTTGAAGATGTCGGCGGCGGCGTGGTCGACGACGGTCTTCCCGTCCAGGACGATGCGCAGGTCGCCGGCCGGGCTCACGCCGCCGGTCATCCAGATCGCGTCCACCTCGCCGGGCCCGGAGTGCGCGGCGAGCAGGGTGCCGCCGCCCGGCGCCGGGCCGAGGTTGTTGCCCTTGTCGTTGTTGGCCTGCTGCCGGTCGAAGCTGGAGAACTGGCGCGTGCTGACGCCGTCGGTCAAGTAAGGGAGCTGATCCAGGTTGCGGTACGTGTCCCAGCCGACCGTGCTCTTGGTCGCGGTGACCGAGGCTGAGGTGACCGAGGCCGCGGCGGGCTGAAGGGACAGGGCGGCCGTCGCCAGGAGCAGCGCGCTCAAGGCGGCGCCCAGCAGGCGTCGGCGGTGCGGCGCCGGCCTTCGCCGGGCGGGTCGTGGCAACGGTGCACTCGATATTCGAGGCATGACAAAGTCTTCCCTTCGAGGAACACGGGGCTGGGTCGTGCCGAACCGAGGGAGGCGAGAAGTAATATGAGGGGCGGGCGGGCTACGGTCGCTTCCGCTCCAGAACAACAGTGTGGGGTTATCCCGGCATGCTCGACAATGAGTTCAACTGTCGATGTCAGTCGGTGTCAGGCTGCTGAATATCCCGAGCCGGCAGCCCGCGCAGGAGCACGTCGAGGAAGAGCTCGAACCGCGGGCTGCTCTGGCCGAGGTCCAGCGGGTTCTCCTGGACCGCGAGCCAGCTGACCAGGCACGTGATGAAGATGTACCAGCTCTGCTCGGCCAGCTCGCCGGTGGCGCCGGCGTCCGCGAACGCCGCGGTGACCTCCTCGCGCAACCGCCCGAACGCGTTCGGCGTGTGCCGGTGCGGGCGCGAGATGCGGGTGGCGTAGCCGGGGACGGCCAGGAACGCCTCGTGCATGCCGCGCGCCACCTCGGTGAGCCAGGGGCGCCAGGGCTGGCCGGCCGCGCGGGCCGGGGGCAGCACGCGCTCGATCATCACCTCGTTGATCAGGTCGAACAGCTGGTCCCGGCTGCTCACCCAGCGATAGAGCGCGCCGTGGCTGACCTCCAGCCGGGCCGCGAGCTCGCGCATCGTCAGCGCGTCCAGGTTCGGCGCGGCCAGTGCGGCGTCGACGATCTGCTCGCGGCTGATCTGCGCGGGACGTCCCGGACGCCCCTGGCGCCCCGGACGTCCGGCGCGCGGGCTGGGTGTCGCTGACTCGGCCATGGACAGGACCCTATCGAGGTCCGGGATTAGTGACCAGCGGTCACTAAATGGGGTACGCTGAAACCGGAGGTCGTCGAGACGCGGCGGCACTCCGCGTTGGGAGGACACGATGACGCAGCATGCTGACATCCGGGGCACGGTGGCGCCCGGATTCGAGTCGGTACGCACCGAGTTCGCGGCGATCGCGGCGGGACAAGGCGCCGACTACGACGCGCAGGTGGCGGCCTATCGCGACGGCACGCAGGTCGTGGACCTGTGGACCGGCCCGGACACCGAGGCCGACACGCTCTTCGGCGCGTACTCGGCGTCCAAGGGCGCCGTACACCTCGTCGTCGCCCTGCTCGTCCAGGAAGGCGTGCTGGACTACGACCAGAAGGTCAGCCACTACTGGCCGGAGTTCGCGGTCCAGGGCAAGCGCGACCTGACTCTGCGCGAGCTGACGGCGCACCGGGCCGGCCTCGTGGGCGCCGACACCGGCTTCACCCTTGAGGAACTCGCGGACGACCAGGTGGTGGCGGCGCGGCTCGGCGCGCAACGTCCCTACTGGCGACCGGGCACCGCCTTCGGCTATCACGCGCTGGTCATGGGTGCGCTCAGCGGCGAGGTGATCCGCCGGGCCACCGGCCGTAGCGTCCAGGAACTGTTCACCGAGCGGATCACCGCCGCCCACGACGTCGACTTCCGCCTGGGCCTGCCCGCCGCCCACGAATCGCGATTCCGCCCCACGCTGCCGATGTACGTGACCCCCGAGCGCCTGGCCGAACTGGCACGCACCGCGAAGAGCCCGACCAGCATCAACGGCATCGCCTTCAACCGCACCAACCCGCACACCCCGCAGGTCTGGGAACTGCCCAACCTCCAGCCGGTCCGAACCCTCGGCACCGCCTCATTCGGCGGCGTGGCCTCGGCCCGCGGCCTGGCCAAGATGTACGCGGTCGCGATCAGCGCGGTCGACGGCGCCGCGCCGCTGCTGACGCCGGCCACGATCGCCGAGGTCGGCCAGATCCAGTCCTTCGGGCCAGACGTGGTGCTGGGGATGCCGCGCGCCTTCACGGTCGGATTCCACGCGACCTCCGAGTACTACCCGCAGCTCGGCCAGGGCTCGTTCGGGCACAGCGGCGCGGGCGGGCAGCAGGCGTTCGCTGATCCGCGCAACGGGATCGCTTACGGATACACGCGCGGTCGGATGCCGTTCCCCGCGGCGCCGGGGCCGGAGAATGATCGGCTTATTGCGGCCATCTACGGTGCGGGGGCGGCTCTGGGGCGGTGAGCCGGAGGCTGAGACAGAGGCTGGGACCGGCTAGCCGTGTGTCGGCGGCCGGTTGGACCGGATAACACATAACTTATCCCTCATGTCACGCTCACTCGTCGGCTTACTGAGGATGGCGACGTCCATCAGTGTCCTCACAGCCTCGCTACTGCTCCCCGGCTCCGCTTTCGCCGCCCAGGCCGTCGGCACCGTTCCGGGCAACACCGTTCCGGGCAGCACCGGCTGTCCAAAACACCCCGCGCCGGTCATCTGCGTCGACCTGAGCCATCAACGGCTGTGGGTGCAGAAGAACGGCAAGACCGGGTTCCCGTCGGTCCCGATCCGGTCGGGCCGTCGCGGCGACGCCACCCGGACCGGCTGGTTCCACGTCTTCCGGCGCGACGAACATCACTGGTCGAACGAGTACTCCTCGCCGATGCCCTACAGCCTGTTCTTCAGCGGCGGCCAGGCGATCCACGGAGTCGCCGAGGACTTGTCGCGGGGGCCGGGCTCCCATGGCTGCGTGAACATCGGAGTCGCCGATGCCCGGCGGCTGTGGGCGGCGACGACTCTCGGCGAGGCCGTCTACGTCTGGGGACGCAAGCCCGGGACGTGACCGGCCGCCGGCATCAGCGGGGGCGGGCATCGCACGATGCCCGCCCACGCCGCACGCTCACCCCAGCGGCTCGTGGTTGGCCCACCCGACCTTGTACGGGTGGCGCCCGCGCCACTCGTCGATCACCGCGCCGATCTCCGGTGCGGCGAAGGTCTTCGTCAGCGCCTCGTGGTCGGCGACGGAGACCTGCACGATCGCGGTGGCGATCAGTGCGGGGATCTGCTCCTCGCCGGGGACGGCGATGTGGTGGGCACTGGCGACGGACTGGACGTGGCCGGTCGCCAGGAGGGCCCGTTCGATGTCCGTGAGGTATCGATCGAGTTCGCCGTCGGGCAGCGACTCGGTGAACGAGACAATCATGGTGTGCTGGATCATGCTGCGATTCTCGGCGGTCCAGACCTCCGGTGTCCAAGACCTCTTCGCTCTTCGGCGATAACCTGGAGGCATGAGTGAGTTGGAGACCCGCGAGCTGGAGTACTTCCTCGCGGTCGCGGACGAGTTGCACTTCGGCCGGGCGGCGATCCGGCTCTCGATCGCGCAGCCGGCGCTGTCCAAGGCGGTGCGGCGGATCGAGACCCGGCTCGGCGTCGCGCTGTTCGTCCGCTCCAGCCGGCACGTCGAGCTGACCGCAGCGGGCATGGCGTTGCAGGAGCACGGCCGGCACGCGCTCAACGCGGTCGGCGCCGCGGTCCGGCACGCGCAGAACGCCGGCAGCAGCCAGGCCCACCTGCGGCTCATCCTCAAGCCGGGCGGGGACGGCGGGCTGTTGTCCGGCCTCGTCGCCGCCTACGCCGCGCAACCGGACGCCCGGCCCGTGGACATCCTGTTCAGCGGCCCCACCGACCGGGCCGACTTCCTGCTCGACGGCCGAGCCGATGTCGGCCTGCTCTTCGCCCCGTTCGACCCGCTCGACGGCCTGGCCTACGAGCGTCTGTACACCGAGGACCGCGTCCTCATCGTCCCGGCGGCACACCGGTTGGCCGGCCGCGCCTCGGTACGGCTAGCCGACCTCGTCGGGGAGCCCCTGCCGCCGTGGGACTATGCCTCCTCCGGGGAAGGCGCCGGGGCCCAAGTCGGCGACGTGATCCAGCTGCTGCACCTGATCAGCGCGGAGCGGATGGTCGGCGTGCTGCCCCGCTCGCTCGTTCCGGTGCTCCCGCCGGGCCTGGTCCGCGTCCCGATCGCGGACGCGGCACCCAGCCATCTCGTGCTCGCCTGGAACGCGCAGGACTCCCGGCCGCTGGTCGCCTCGTTCGTGGCCGCCGCGTTGACCTTGAAGCCGAGCCATGCGCCCTACGCATAGCTGATCTGCGAGATACGCGTTTGTCGCAGGTCTGACGATACTGCACGCTCGGCACCATGACGACACCGCACACCATCACCGTCCTCGGCCTGGGCCGGCTGGGCGCCCCGATAGCCACCCGCCTCGCCGAGCGGGGCTGGCACGTCATCGGCTGGACCCGTTCCGGCCACGCGGCAGCCGGTGCCGTGGAGCCGGCGGGCGAGGCGAACGAGGCAGTACAGAAGGCTGACATAGTGCTGCTGTGCCTGTTCGACGCAGCGGCCTGCGAGCAGGTCCTCGACCAGGTCCGCGATTTCCTGAGGCCGGACGCGGTCGTGCTCAACACCAGCACTGTCGCTCCCTCCGAGGCCGCCGCACTCGCCGCGCGCTTCGGCCCGAACTACGTCCACGCGCCTGTGCTGGGTTCCGGTCCGGCGGTGGCGAACGGAGCACTGCGGATCCTCGCCGCCGGTAACACAGAGTCCTTTGATACCGTCCGGCCGGTCCTCGAAGCACTCGGTACGGTCCAGCGCGTCGACGACGCGGCCACCGCCGCAGCCCTCAAGCTGGTCGCGAACTCCTCCCTTGCCGGCGCCGTCCTCGGACTTCGTGACTCATTGCAGCAGGCGGATGCGCTGGGGCTGTCCAGGGCCGCGGCGTTGGACGTTCTCGAACTCGGCTCGTTCGGCGGGCTGGTCGCGCGCAAGCGGGACCTCCTCACCGAGCCGTCCGCGACTGCGACCGCGACCGGGACCGCCGGAACTGCCGACGCCACGTTCACGATCGGCGCGCTGGCCAAGGACATGGCGCTGTTGGCTGACGCGACGGACAAGCCTCTGCCCAGCGCGGCGGAACTGGCCGACACGCCTGCCGGCCCTGAAGCCGATATCGCCATTGCCGCAACCGCTCCCGCTGTGGACGACGCTGTGCTCGAAGCCGTACTCGAACCACTCCGCGCCTACATCCGCGGCCACGCCACCCGCGACCCGGCCCACTTCCGCGAGGCGTTCCTCGGCAGCGCGCACATCGAAGGCATCCGGGACGGCGTCTTCGTTTCGTGGCCGCTCGACGACTACTGCGCCATGTTCGACGGTCAGCCGGCCGAGGACGAGCCGACCCGCACCCGCCGCATCGACAGCGTCCGGGTGCACGGCAGCGTCGCCTCCGCCGGCATGACGCTCAAGCACGGCCCGGACACCTTCACCGACATCTTCCTGCTGGTGCACGTGGGCGACGGATGGCGGATCGCGAACAAGGCCTATCACCGGCACTCGTGACAGCGTCACCTCACGCGTGTCACCTCACGCTTGTTGCAGCGACCGGAACTCGCTCGCCCACGTGAGGTTCTGACCGGGCAGGCCGTCGGCGCCGGGCTGGGTGACCTCCGGGCAGAAGATGCTGTTGAACACCCACGGCGTCTTGCCCGGGCCCCAGTCCTGCACCGCACCGGCGTCCTGCGTGATGCCGTAACCGGCCACCGCCAGCCGTCCGGTCTGGCGGAAGGCCGCAGCCATCTGGGCCATGATGTCGCGGTTGCCCGAGAACCAGGGGCATGACAACAGGAAGTCGTTCCATTCCTGCTGCGCGAAGGGGTGCGCGATCGCGTCGCCGACGACCTGCCAGACCAGCGTGCCCGCGGGGAGGTGGTACTTGGTGGTGAACGCGGCGGGGACCGGGTCGGACAGGTGTTTTTGGTACAGCTTGACCAGCGAGAACTCGGTGGCCAGGAACTTCTGGTCCGGCCGGATCCGGGGGACGATGTAGTCGAGGTAGCGCTGGCAGTCGCTCATCGAGGCCACGTGCGGATGACAGTCCGTCCCGGCGATGTCCGGGTTGCCCTTCACATAATCGAGCCAGCGATTGATGAGTGGGACATTGCTCTTCTTGGGGTTCTCCAAATCGGTGAGGGCACCCATGAAGATCTGCGTCTTTCCGGCCGAGGCGCCGTGCTGCTTCCGATAGTCGATCGCGTGTTGCGCGACGGTTTCGTAGAAAGCGTTGAGATTGCCGGTCTTCTGGCCGCATTCGAAGAACGGCTCGTTGCCGATCACGACGATGTCGACCTTGCCCAGGACGACCGCCAGGACCTTGTCCAGGCGCGTGAGGGCGACGCTCATCGCGCTGCTGCCGACGTCCGGAAGGCCCTGCTCGTAGTCGAACTTCAGGTTCAGCACGGTGCCGTAACCGCCGGCGATGGCCGCGGTCAGCTTCTTCATCCCCGGCTGGCCGGCCACGTCGCCCTGGTCGGCGTTCTGCATGAGGTAGAAGCCGCGGACCCAGGTCGCCGAGATCGCCTGGAACTGTGCGAAGTCCAGCAGATCAAGATCCTGGTTCAGGTTGGCGGCGATCACGTTGACCGGCGGTGGCGCGGAGACATGGCCTGTGGCCGGAGCGGTGTCGGCGCCACTGCGGCTGCTGCTACCGCCACTGCCGCTGGCGCCACCGCCGGGATCCGTAGTGGAATCGCCTGCCGGAGCGGTCGCCGGCAAGGCCGCGGGCGCAGCCGAACCACAGCCGGCGACACCTGTGGCCGCCAATCCGGCCGCCATCGTTGACAATCCGAGCAGGCGACGGCGATTCAGCACGCGCGCACCTGGAAGTATTCGACACCACACATATTCGACTCCTTTCGTGTGCGTTGTCGATACTCCCAATGCGCGCCTAAGGACCGAGTAAACGAGTCATCGCTTCAGCGGATCGCCAGATCAGAACGCGTTGATCCCGGTGAGCTCAGCCGACAGCGTCCACAGCCGCGACGCGGCCTCCGCGTCGGCTCCCCACGGATGCAGCCCGGCCCGCATGGCGTCCGGCGCCTCCGGATCCACGACCTCTGCGACCTCGCAGTCCTCAAGGTAGAGCCCGCCAAGGCCGTCCAACGCCGGTGCGCTCACCGCCCACGCCGCCGTCGCCGCCCCGGCGCCGACCGACTTCCAGCGGATGAGGTCGTTGCCGTCGCTGTCGACCCAACCGAGGGCGATCGCGTCCTCGGGCTCGACGTAGCGCTGGAGGTTGGTGCGGATGCCGCCGGGGTTGAGCGAGAACGCCCGCACGCCGGATGATTCGGCGAGCGTGTCCAGGTGCAGGGCGAACAGGATGTTCGCGGTCTTCGACTGTCCGTACGCCTGCCAGCGGTCGTAGTCTCCCTCGAAGTGCGGGTCGTCCCAGCGGATGTCGGAGAACTTGTGGCCGCGCGAGGAGAACGCCGCCACCCGGGCGCCGCCGTCGGCGACCAGCGCCGGCCACAGCAGGTTGGTCAGGGCGAAGTGGCCGAGGTGGTTGGTGCCGAACTGGAGCTCCCAGCCCGGCCCCACGCGGGTGAGCGGAGCGGCCATCACACCGGCGCAGTTGATGAGGTAGTCGATGCTTCGGCCGTCATCCAGGAGACTTGCGGCGAACGCGCGCACCGAGTCCAGGTCGGCCAGATCGAGCTCGGCGACCTCGACGCGCTCCACCTCGGCCAGGGCGGCGCGGGCCGCGTCCGGGCGCCGGGCGGGGACGAGCACGGTCGCCCCGGCGGCGGACAGGGCACTGACATCCTCCAGGCCGAGGCCGGAGGCGCCGCCGGTGACGACGGCGAACCGGCCGGTCAGGTCGATTC
The DNA here is from genome assembly GCF_015356865.1 of Catenulispora pinisilvae. Taxonomy (GTDB): domain Bacteria; phylum Actinomycetota; class Actinomycetes; order Streptomycetales; family Catenulisporaceae; genus Catenulispora; species Catenulispora pinisilvae. Next base: position 13,563 of record NZ_JAAFZA010000159.1, on the reverse strand, counting down.
CGTCCAGCACTTCACGGGCGGTGCTGGCAGCGCTGAATCCGCTGCCGATGGGCTTTTGCGTACGGGTCATGATCTAAAGCGTAGGCAGGGTGGATCCGGGTGAACCAGGCCCTGCCAGGGAGGGTCTGAGCGGACCCTCCCTGATGCGCGTGACCCGCGAGACCCGCGTGTCCAGCTCTACTCGCGTTGCCGGTGTTACCGGCGTTACCAGCGCTGTCGGCGCTACGCGCGGTTCCCGACGACGCCTGCCATGACCTCTTGTGCGAAGCCGAACGCGGTCGTCATCCCGACCCCCGCGGTCACGGCCGCGACCCGCACGCCCTCGGCCGGTTCGGCGTTCAGGAACGGCTCGGGCGCCGAAGCGTAGACCCCGCGCCAGCGCTCGCGCACCGTCAACCGCTCCGCGCCGAGCAGCCGCGCCGTCTCGCGCAGGACCGCGGCGTCGAGCTCTTCGTCGTTGAAGGGCAGGTGCGTGCCGGCGTAGCTGTGGGTGTCGCCGATGGTCAGCGTGCCGTCGGGGCGCTGGGTGAACATCAGGTTCAGGCCGATGCCGATCAGGTCGGGGTGTTCGCCGGTGAGCCGGTCGCGCAGCGCGGGCAGCGAGGCGCATTCGGCGAAGCCGCCGTAGCGGAGCATCGAGAAGCCGGTCTGCACGGCCGGTTCGATGCCCCGGCCGGTCGGGTTGTCGACGCGGAGCATGCGCAGCGCGCAGCGCTGGACGCCGTGCTCGGCGGCCAGGCCGGGGAAGTGGCGGTCTACGTCGTGCCCGGTGGCCACGACGATCCGGTCGGCGCGCAGCTCGCCCCGGCCGGTCTGGACCCGTCCGGGCTCGATCACTTGCGCGGTCGTGGCCCAGTGGAACCGCACCCCGCGGGCGGCGAGGTATTCGGCGATCTTCGGGACGCTCTCGCGCGGATCCACGCGCAGGTCCTGCGGCAGCCAGGCGCCGCCGACGACACCCGGGCCGAACGCGGCGTGCCCGGCCACCTCTTCGGCGGTCAGCATCCGCGCCTCCTCGCCGCGCAGGCCGGAGAACTCCTCCAGCACCGCGAGCTCGTCCTTGTGGCGCGCGACCATCAACGTCCCGGTGCGCCGGGCCCAGAATCCGGCCGCCTCGGCCAGCCGGAGCCAGGTGACCCGGGCCGCCCGGCCGTAGCCGAGCGCGGGGCCGGACTGCGCGGTCGCGCAGGCGTGGCCGAAATTTCGTATGGAGGCGCCGGTTGCCCGGTCGTCGCGCTCGACGACGGCGACGGACAGTCCGCGCTCCACCGCCTCGTAGGCGCACGCCAACCCGACGATGCCGGCTCCGATGACGAGTACGTCCACTGATTCCGAACCCGGCTCCGCCATATGTGTCCCGTCCCTAGGCACGTCGCTGATCATCTTGCCCGGCAAGCTAGGACGAGCGGCGCCGACAAAATGGAACGCGGTCGGAACGTCAGGTTAACGGAGCCCGTCCAATCAGGACAGGTACCGCGATCCGCACCCCGAGCTCAGTCCGCCAACCGCGCCGGGAAACCACCGGTCGCCACCGGCCCCCACCGGCGCGGCGTGACCCGGATGATCGACTTGCCCTGCTGCACCATCGCCTGGCGGTACTCGTCCCAGTCGGGGTGCTCACCGGCGATGTTGCGGTAGTACTCGACCAGCGGTTCCACCGAGTCCGGCAGGTCCAGCACCTCGGCGTCACCGTCGATCTGCACCCACGGCCCGTTCCACTCATCCGAGAGCACCACGACGCTGACCGCCGCCTCCCGCCGCGCGTTCGTGGTCTTCGCCCGCTCCGGGTACGTGGACATGACCAGCCGTCCCGAGTCGTCGACCCCGCAGGTCAACGGCGACGCCTGCGGCGACCCGTCGGCCCGCCGGGTGATCAGCAGCGCCCGGTGCCGGGGGCGGACGAAGTCGAGCAGCGCCTCGAGGTCGACCGAGGTGTTGGTGGCGATGGTGCGGGGCATGTCAGGGAACCGCCTTAGGGGTGGGGGTGGTCACGACTTTACTGGAACCCACACCCGGGATTCGGTGCGTCCTGCGCCAACGGGCTTCCCGCCGGATTCGTGTACTCCACGTCCAGCACCACCGGTGTCGTCCCCAGGTTCCGGTCGATCTGCACGTTGTCCGCGCCGCCGGCCTCCACGAACGACGTGTTCTGGCTGAAGACGTCGGTCGCCGTGCAACTCGCGTCGTTGTGCGTCACCGAGCCCTGCTCGACGTACACCGCCAGCGTCCCGTCGTGCCACTGCCATCCGGTGCTGCCGCCGGGCTGGATCGTGATCTGCTGGTGGACGGAGTCCGCGCCCAAGATGGTGGTCTTGCCGATGACCGTGCCCGACACCCCGGACGCGGGCGTGGCGCTCGCGATGCCCGGCGTGAGCACTGTGGTCACGGCGGTGGCGGTGACGGCACCGGCGAACGCGAACCGGCGATCGACCCTCGGCATGGTCAGCTCCTTGCATGAGTCCTGATATGGCGGCTTTTGGCCGAGTTTACCGATGGCGTGGCCGAGAGCGTGTGATCCGACACCTGCTTCACTCCTGCGGTCGGGCGAATCAGCTCATAGAGCCACACCGCCAACGCCAGCACCGCCATCGCCGCGCCGAAGGTACAGACAGCGCCCCATCCCCAGGCGCCGTAAAGACTTGTGGCGATGATCGCCCCGCCGCCGGTGCCGAGCGAGTAGTAGACCATGTAGCCGCCGATGACGCGGCTGGTCGCGGTCGGGTCGTCGGCGACGATCAGGTGCTGGTTGGTGACGTGCAGGGCCTGGCCGGCGAAGTCCAGGACGACGATGCCGACGACCAGCAGCGGCAGCGAGAACCCGGCCGTGCCGATCGCCGCCCACGACGCCAGCAGCAGGACCAGCGTGACCCCGGTGACCAGCGGCGCGCGTCCGCGGTCGGCGAGTCGTCCGGCGCCGCTCGCGCTGAGCGCCCCCGCGGCCCCGGCGATCCCGAACAGGCCGATCTGGGACGTCGACAGGTGCCACGGCGCCTCGGCCAACGGCAGTGCGACCGAGCCCCACAGCGCGCCGAAGCACCCGAACAGGAACAAGGCGAGCAGACTCCTGATACGGAAGGTACGGTTCCGCGCGGTGAGGGTGAAGACCGACGTGATGAGGCGGCGGTAGGGGACCGGCGCGGCTTGCGTCCGGCGGCGTGACGGCAGTCGGCTCAAGGCCGCGGCCATCGCGACCATCACCCCGGCCGGGAGCAGGAACGCGGCGCGCCAGCCGAGCGCGGAGGCGACCAGCCCGGAAACGGTGCGTGCCAACAGGATCCCGAGCACGACGCCGCTGGTCACCATGCCCAGCACCCGGCCGCGTCGCTCCGGCGGGCTCGACACCGCCGCGTAGGCGACGATGACCTGCACGACCGCCGACGCAACCCCGACGACGGCGCACGCGGCGAAGAACGTGACCGGTCCGTCGGCGAGCCCGGCGGCCGTGAGCCCGATCCCGGCGGCGAAGGCCAGCCAGCTGATCAGCTTGCGCGGATCCACCAGGTCGCCGAGCGGGACGAGCAGGATCAGGCCGAGCAGGTAGCCCGACTGCGTGACCGCCGTGGTCAGGCCCAGGCTCCCGGCGCTGACGTGCAGCGCGTCGCCGATCGGGGCCAGCAGCGGCTGCGCGTAGTAGACATTCGCGACCGACAGGCCGCCGGCCACTGCCAGGAGCAGGGCGAAGCCCATGGCGCACCCCCAAAGTGGTAGTAGAAGAAAACCAGATTAGCGGGGGTGGTTTTCTTTCACAACCAAAGTGGGGGCGGCGACGGCCTATCCGGCCGGCTGCGCGCTGTCGAGATGCTGGCTGAGCCAGGTGTACATTTCGGGCAGCCAGCTCCGCCACACCGCCGGGTTGTGCGCACCGTGTGCGTGCTCTGACACCGACACGATGTCCGGTGCCGCGGCCTGCAACTGGAACGCCACCGGCAGCGAGTCGGTGTCCTGGTCCGAGACCGCCGCCAGCAGACTGACCGGCTGGTCCGGGCCGGGGTGGCGGTGCGTCAGCAGCCACAGCGTGGAGTTCTGGTCCACGACGTCCGTCCCGGCCCGCACCACCTGGCGGCCGTCGGGCGTGGAGTCCCCGGCCATCTGCGCCGCGGAGCGGAAGTACTGCGGGTACTGCACCAGGAGCTTGCCGGCGCACAGTCCGCCGTCGGAGAAGCCCATCAGGCCCCAGCCGGTGCGCTTGTCGGAGACGTGGAAGTTCGCCTCGATCATGGTGCGCACGTCCTCGGCGATGTACGTGGCCATCTGCGGGCCGCCGGGGATGTTGGAGCAGTTGAGGTTCTGGCCGTTCTGGTTGACGTTCACCGCGACCAGCACGAACGGCGTGGCCTGCTGCTTGGCGAGCATCTGCTGGAGCACCCCGCCGCCGTCCAGGACGCTGAACCAGCCGGCCGGCGAGCCGGGGTAGCCCGGGAACAGCATGATCACCGGGAAGCGGGTGTTGGCGTAGGCGGCCTGGTGGTACTGCGGCGGCAGCCAGACCGCGACGTCGCCGCCGTTCCCGCCGATGCCGGACAGCGGGCCGCGGAAGGCCGCGACCTGGGTGCCGTGGCCGCCGGGGACGAAGACCGGCTTGGGGACGTTCGCCGGGTTCGCGGCGCCCGCCGGGTTCGGCGCGGTGCCGTGCGCGGACTGCCCGCCGCCGCCGAAACCGAGTTGCGGCTGCCGGCCCGCGTTCGGGTCGGTCGCCGGCGTGCCGCTCTGGTTCAGGTCGGTGGCCGCGCGGGTGGCCTGGTGCACGGCGACCGGCCCGCCGCCGTCGTCGCCGAGCAGATCGCCCCACGAGGCGTACAGGTCGTAGTGGTTGTTGATCAGCAGCCCGACCAGCAACAGCATCGTCGCCTGGCATAGGCCGATCAGCCCCAGCCGGCTGGCGGCGCGCACCGGGCGCGGGCCGCGCGCCCGGTTCCACAACAGATAGGTGGCGACCGGTGCGCCGATGGTCACGCACGCCGCGAGGATGAGCAGCGAAGTGCTGGTCAGGCTCATGGGAGGGCCTTCCGGGACGAGTCACGTATGGCGTGGCACAGTCTCGGGGCCTCGCACACTATCGTCCGTACTGTCCCATATGAGAACTTCATGAGACAAGGCGATCAAATGAGATCCCGGTCACATCGGGGTTTGAACCTCGCGCGGCCTGTCTATTCCCGTCGATCCCGGGGTAGCAGCAGCGCGCACGCGGCCGACACCGCGATCAGCCCGGCGGCGGCGTCCATGGTCGCGACGATCCCGAACTCCTGCCCGAGCAGCGACCCGCCGACCAGGCCGCTCAGCGTGGCCAGCCCTTGCACCGCGAGGTAGGCGGAGCTGACCCGGCCCTGCACGCGATCCGGCGTCCGGCGCGTGATCGAGGTGTCGGCGGTGACCAGGAAGCAGACGGCCGGCGGCCCGATGAGCGTGAACAGGACCACGTCCCCCGCGAGATGCGGCACGTTGAACGTCACCGCGAAGACGACGGCCAGCGCCCCCAGGCTGGCCGCGATAGTGGTGCGGTCGGACGCGCGCCCGACGACCAGCCGACTCGCGGGTGCGCCCAGGAGGAAGCCGAGACCGAGAGTGCCGAACAGGACGCCGAGGCTCTGGGCGCCGGTGTCCAGGATGGCGCGCAGGTACGGGACGAGGAGCGCGGTGAGGATCGCGTTGCCGGTGAAGAAGACTGCTGCGACGCCGAACAGTGTGCGGAGGCCGGGCGTGCGGCGCAGGTGACCGATGCCGATGCGGAAGTCTTCGGTGAAGCGGGCTGTGGCTTGGGGGGAGCGTGCGGTGCCGGCGGCTGGCGCCTCTTTGTGGCTCGGCCTGAAGTGAATCAGGGTAATGAGGCAGGCCGAGGCTATGTAGCTCGCCGCGTCGATCGCCACCACCGTCCCGAACCCGGCGAACGCGAACAGCACGCCCCCCAACGGCCCGCCGACGAGCCGTATCGTCCCGCCGACCAACTGCCCCAGCGAGTTCGCCGCACTGAGCTCCGGTCCGCGTCCGACGAGGTTGGGGACGAGCGCACGCTGCGCGGGCCCGAAGTACTGGCCGAAAGTCGACTCCAGAGCGAGCGCGGCATAGACGATCCAGACCTCGCCGCGCGTGTGGACCAACAGCAGCAGGAGAACGGCGCCGGCGCGCAGGAGATCGGCCGCGATCATCGTGCGCCGCCGGTCCCACCGGTCGGCGAACACGCCCGCGACCGGCCCGAGCAGCACGGCCGGGACGGTCTCGGCGGCCTCGGTCAGGCCGGTCGCCATGGTGGAACCGGTCAGGCGGAAGACGAAGAAGGGGGCTGCGACGAGCAGGAGCCAGTCGCCGATGCTGGACAGGAACTGGCCGGTGAGGAGCAGGCGGTAGTCGCGGATGCGCAGGACACTGAGCATGCTCGCGGTTTTGTTGCTGTCGCTGCTCGCGCTGCTGCCGCTGCCGGCCGTGCTTCCTTTGCCAGCCGTGCTTTTGCCGCCGCCCATGTCGACCCCACTCGCAGGCGTTTGTGTTAGCACTCTCACTCCCAGAGTGCTAGCCGACTCTGGCACGCCACCGGTCCGCGCGCAAGCACTCTCCTCCCGTGAGTGCTAGAAATCAGTCTCTTGACACCCCGTCACACCGAACCCGCGTCAGCGACTACCCTTAGGGGGACACAACGACGAACCGCGGCGGGCCACAAGCCCGGGTCGCGGCGCACCAGCACTGGGAGCACGGATGAGCTCGGTACCGGCTGAGCACTCGGTCGATCGGCTTGTCGGGTGCGAGGACAGCGGGCCGACCGTCATGCGCATGGTGCTCGGCTCGCAGTTGCGCCGCCTGCGCATCGCCGCCGGGGTCACCCGCGGCGCCGCCGGCTACGAGATCCGTTGCTCCCACACGAAAATCAGCCGCATGGAGTTGGGCCAGGTCAGCTTCAAGCGTCGCGACGTGGCCGACCTGCTCACCCTCTACGGCGTCGCCGACGACACCGAGCGCGAAGCCATCCTCACCCTGGCCGCCCAAGCCAACGCGCACGGCTGGTGGCACGGTTTCGCCGATCTGATGCCCGGCTGGTTCGAGGTCTACGTCGGTCTGGAGGAGGCCGCCTCGGTCATCCGTTGCTACGAGGCCCAGTTCGTCCCCGGCCTGTTGCAGAGCGAGGACTACGCCCGCGCGGTCATCCGCGACGGCTATCCGCTGGCGTCCGCCGAGGAGATCGAGCGCCGCGTGCGGCTGCGGATGAACCGGGCGCGGCTGGTCCACAGCGCTGAACCGCCCCGTATCTGGGCAGTCGTCGACGAGGCCGCGTTGCGTCGCCAGCCCGGCGGGGTGGGAGTGATGCGGGCGCAGCTCACGCATCTGCTTCAGCTGTGCCGGCTGTCGCACGTCACGGTCCAGGTCGCGCCGTTCGCCCGCGGCGGTCCGGCGGCGGCCGGGCCGTTCACGATCCTGCGTTTCGCCGAGCCGGCCCTGCCCGACATCGTCTATCTGGAGCAGCTGACCGGGGCGGCGTATCTGGACAAACGTGAGGATCTGGACGCCTACACGACCGTCGTGGACCAGCTCTGCGTCCAGGCGCTGACGCCCTCGGAGACCGTCGCGTTCCTCACCCGGCTGATCGAAGGGTATTGATTCCCTACGCGATCGGCGGCCGACCCGAGGCGGATCTCAAGTACATCCCAGGGCTCTTATTCCGTTCGGAGTGGACCTCAGGGCAGGATGGCCTCATGACCGACGAGACGCAGCACCGGCCGGCCCCGCAGATCGACAGCAGCGTTCCGCACTCGGCCCGGATCTTCAACTACTGGCTGGGCGGCAAGGACAACTACCCGGTCGACCGCGAGGCGGGGGACCACTTCCGCCAGGTCTTCCCCGAGATCGTCGATCTGGCTCGCAGCGGTCGGCAGTTCCTGGTCCGCACGGTCCGCTTCCTGACGGCCGAGGCCGGCATCCGGCAGTTCCTGGACGTCGGCACCGGCCTGCCCACGGCGAACAACACCCACGAGATCGCGCAGGGCATCGAGCCCGGCTCGCGCATCGTCTACGTCGACAACGACCCGCTGGTCCTGGCGCACGCCCAGGCACTGCTCGTCGGCACCGAGGAAGGCACCACCGACTACATCGAGGCCGACCTCGAAGACCCCGAGACGATCCTGGCCCGGGCCGCCCAGACCCTGGACCTGTCCGAACCGGTCGCCATCGTCCTGCAGGGGATCCTGGCGCACGTCGACCGGTACGAGCGGGCGCTGGAGATCGTCGAGCAGCTGATGGGCGCGGTGCCGTCGGGCAGCTACCTCGTGGTGCGCGACGGCGCCGACACCAACGCCGCGTACCAGGACGCCATCAACCGCTACAACCAGAGCGGCGCCGTCCCGTACAACCTGCGCAGCCCCGAGCAGATCGCCGGCTACCTCGACGGCCTGGAACTCGTCGAGCCGGGCCTGGTCTCCTGCCCGCTGTGGCGGCCGGACACCACCGACATCGGCACGCCGGTGGAGCAGGCGGTGCTGGGGGCCGTGGCGCGTAAGCCGTAGCAGTAGCCGGGCATCTTCTCCGCACCCGGGGCTCGCCGACGGTCCGCGAAAAGGGATCTCGGCGGCCTTACAGTGATCGCATGACCGATGTTGACGGCACGCCACGGGACCTCGTCCCCGTGTTCGAAGGCTTCCGCGGCATGAACGCCGTCCGGACCTCGCCGCTCTACGAACACCTCAACAACGCGTTCATCACAGAGCCCGAACTCGCCGCCGCCCTGCTGGCCGCGCCGCCGACCGAACGCCTCCCGCTGTTGCTGTTCGCCTCGGTCCACTTCCTGCTGCGCAACGTCCCGAACGAGGCGGACGCGGCGCTCGCCGCGTACTACCCCTCGCTCGGCGGCACCAGGACCCCGGACGCGGAGCTGACCGGCACGTTCCGGGAGTTCACCGCCCGCCGCGACGCCGAACTACGGGCCCTGACTTCCACGCACGTCACGCAGACCAACGAGGCGCGCCGCGCGGCCATGCTCCGCCCGGCCCTCACCGCGGCCCAGCAGCGGGCCGGGGACCGGGAGATCGCGCTGGTCGAGGTGGGCTGTAGCAGTGGTCTGATGCTGCTGCCGGACCGCTACGGCTACCGCTACGACCAGCCCGACGGTTCGGTGCTCGAGTTCGCAGACCCCGCCACCCCGGAACTCCTCCTGCAAGCCGAGGTCCGTGGCGACAAGCCGGTCCCGAAGTGGCTGGCGACCCCGCTGCGCATCGCCTCCCGCGTCGGGATCGACCGCAACCCGATCAGCGCCGCCGACACCGAGCAGACCGACTGGCTCCGGGCCTGCGTCTGGCCCGAGCACCTGGACCGCCTGGCCCGGCTGGAGGCCGCGCTGGCCCAGGCCCGCGAGGCCGGTCTGGACCTGCGGCGCGGCGATCTGTTGGACCTGCTCCCGGCGGCCGTCGCCCAGGCCCCGCAGGACGCGGTCGTGGTCGTCGTCTCCTCCCACGTCCTGCCCTACCTGGCCGACGCCGACCGGATGACCTTCGCCGAGCAGGTCGCAGAGCTCGCCGCGACCCGCGACCTGATGCTCGTCCTCAACGAGGACCACCGCTTCGGCCGCATCTTCGGCGTCCAGGCGCCGGGCAACGAGGGCTACGTCGCGGCGTCCTTCATCGACTTCACCGCTGCCGACTCCACCGCTGCCGAAGCGCCGACCGCCGCCGCGTTGGCGAAGGTCGACCCGCACGGCACCTGGCTGGAATGGCTGTGATCCGGCGTCAAGATCACGGCATCAAGGTCACGGCGTCAACGTCAACCTGTCCTTGGTGGCCGCCACTACCGCAGACCTCGAATACGGCCACGGTAGCGTCTGGAACGTCCGCCACAGCGGCAGCTGGTCGAGGTAGTGCGGATCGTCGACGTGCCCGGACGCGCCGGTGAGGTTCACCCACGTCGAGGCGTCCAGGTCCGACAGGTCCACGACCATGCGCATCGACGGCAGTTCGTCGACCGAGAAGTCCTTGGCGATGTCGAAGCCGGTCGCGTCCACGACCGACGTGCCGCCGGACACGGCCACCGGGTCGCCGTTCACCAGCCACTTCACGAACCACGGGCCGCCGGTGCCCAGGGTCTGGTTGGTGGGCGTCAGCTTGTGCATCTTGCCCCACTGCCACTTATGAACATCAGAACCCTGCTGCGACGTCAGTTCGGCCGCGGCCTGGTCCATCGCCTTGGCCAGCATCGCGTCCCGGTCGCCGTTCCACCAGAAGCTGGACGCGTCCGGGAGCAGTGAGGTGGCCACGGCGAACCAGCGATCGCCGCCGTCCACGTCCACCGACGACGGCAACTTCGCCTCGAAGGCGTCCTGGCACAGGAACTTCCAGACCTCGTAGAAGTAGGCCGCGGCGGCCGACGTGTCAGGGGTCGAATCATCCCAGCCGTCGAACAGCGCGGCGGCGGCTCGCGTCTGCTTCTTCGCCGAGGCCGGCAGCCGTGTCAGGTAGGGGACCAGCACGGACGCGAACTCGTTGCGGGTGTCGGCCTGGATCGCCCGCATCCCGGCGGCGTCGATCTTCTGGCCGCCGGCGGTGGCGGCCTGGATGCGCCGGGTGATCTCGTTGGCGCGGTAGCCGTAGTCGAAGTCCTCCGACAGCAGATACGGGTACTGCGATCCGATGACCGGGTTGTTGGCGGTGGCCACGAACCCGGCCTTGGGGTTCAGCACGCTCGGCAGTTGGTCGAACGGGATGAAGCCGGTCCACTCGTACTGGTCGGTCCAGCCCGGCACCGGCCAGCGGCCGTCGCCGCTCTTGCGGATCGGGATCTGGCCGGGGGCCTGGTAGCCGATGTTGCCGGAGGTGTCGGCGTAGATCATGTTCTGCGACGGCACGGCGAAGTTGGCCGCCGCGGCCCGGAAGGAGTTCCAGTCGCTCGCCCGGTCCAGCGCGAACAGGGCGTCGGCGGTGTGCCCGGGGGTGAGCGCGGTCCAGCGCAGGGCGACCGCGTATCCGTTGCCGGCGCTGGCGATGTCCTTGTCGGCGTCGGACACCAACGGGCCCTGATTCGTGGAGCGGATGGTGATCGGGACCGACTTGCCGCCGGCGACCTTGATGGTCTCCCGCTGGACCGTCAGGGGAAGCTGTTTGCCGTCGTACTCGTAGCTGTCGCCGCTGACCTTCTCCAGCACCAGATCGCTGACGTCCTCGGTGCCGTTGGTGAAGCCCCAGGCCACGGTCGGGGTGTGGCCGATCACCACGCCGGGGGTGCCGGGCATGGTGAAACCGGTGACGTCGTAGGGGCAGTCCGCGGTCAGCGTCGTGCAGTGCAGCCCCATCTGGTACCAGATCGAGGGCAGTTCCGGGGACAGGTGCGGGTCGTTGGCCAGCAGCGGTTTGCCGGTCGTGGTGAGGCTGCCGGAGACCACCCAGGAGTTGGAGCCGACGCCGTCCACGTCCGGCTGGAGGTAGCCGGGGAGGTTGGCGACGGTGTGCGAGAGGTTCGACAGGGCGCTCGCCGCGCCGGCCGGGAGCGCCGCTCCGGCGGCCGGGTCGTCCGCAGGCGGCGTGGCGTTCTGGTCGAAGGCGCCGTTCACGACAGCACCCTGATCGACGATCGCCGGGTGGTCAGCCGGGTAGGGCGGGAACAGCTGGTCCACCTGGTCGTGGGTGAGCTTCTGCGAGGACAGCGCGCGGTCGATCTCCGACTGCATGTTGTCGCGCAGGTCCCAGGCCAGGGCCTTGAGCCAGGACACTGAGTCGATCGGCGTCCAGGCATAGGGGGTGTAGTCGGTCTGCAACCCGAGGACCGCGTATTCCACCGACGCTTTCGAGCCCTTGTGATCCTTCAAATACGCGTTCACGCCATCGGAGTAGGCGTTCAGGTACGCCTTCGTCGCCGGGCTGAGGATGGCGTACTCCTGCTCGGCGACCGTGCGCCAGCCCATCGTGCGGATGAACTTGTCGGTGTCGACCTGGTCGGAGCCGAACATCTCGGACAGCCGGCCGGCGGTGATGTGCCGGTAGACGTCCATCTGCCAGAAGCGGTCCTGGGCCTGGACGTAGCCCTGGGCGAAGAACAGGTCGTGCGAGGTCGAGGCGTAGACCTGCGGGACGCCCTGCGCGTCGCGGTCCACCTCGACGCCGGCGTTCAGGCCGGGGACGCGGAGCGTGCCGGAGGTCTGCGGGGAGGAGGCGTGGATGGCGTCGTCGACCCACCACGCGCCGGCGCCGACCACGATCAGGAGCAGACCGGCGAGGATCGCGGCGGTGATCTTCAGCTTGCGGAAGCGGCGGCGGCGGGGGCGCGGGTGAGGGTGAGGTGGCTCGGCGGTTTCATCGAGTTCTGACTCAGGCTCAGCCGCGGGCTCGGCTTCAGGCTCTGACCCGTCGCGGGACGGCGGTTCGGGGAGATCGTCGTCGGTCTGCACCGCGGCAGGTTACGGCTCCGCGGGCCACGTTGGGAATAGCCAGGGGGCATGCTGAAGTGGGCTTTGGCATTTATTGACCGTGTCCATGGCTTGCCCGGGCGTCTCAGGGCACGTCTTCGCGCCGCGACCGCCCCGGTGCCACGCGTACCTGGTCGCGTCCGGACTCCTTGGCCGCGTACAGCGCGGTGTCGGCGGCGACCACCAGCTCGTCCAGGGCGTCGGCGGAGTCCGGCAGGGTGGCCACGCCCACGCTGACGGTCACCGGGTGCGGCCAGGTGCGGGAGGCGGCGTGGACCTCGGCGCGCAGGGAGTCGGCGCGGAGCCGGGCCTGGCCGGGCGGGCAGTCCGGGAGCAGGACGCCGAACTCCTCACCGCCGATCCGGCTGACCGTGTCGCTGGCCCGGACCAGGCTCGGGAGCAGTTCGCCGAGCGCGGCCAGGGTGTCGTCCCCGGCCGCGTGGCCCCAGGTGTCGTTGATCCTCTTGAAGTGGTCGACGTCCACGGCCAGCAACGACAGCGGCTCCCGGGTCCGGCGCTGCCGCGTGACTTCCCGGTCCAGCGCCTCGTCGAACGCGCGCCGATTGCTCAGCCCGGTCAGCGGATCGGTGCTGGCCTGCTCGGCCAGCGCCTGCTTGAGCCGGTCGGCCTGATCCCGCACCCGCCGGATCACCACCAGCGTCAGCACCATCGACGTGCTGGTCTCCACCCACGCCGAGAACCGGTCGGGCCCGGTATCGGCCAGCAGGATGACGGTCAGGCAGGCCACGACGACAGCCAGCGTCCAGTACGCCGTGCGCCGGGGCAACAGGTACGCGGCGAACAGCAGCGGCCAGCTGAGCAGCAGCATCCCGTCGGCGGCGTTGCTGTGGTTCAGCGCGAGCGTGACGGTGATCAGCAACGCGGCCGCCGCCGGCGTGGCACGCAGCACCGGATCCGGCGCCGGGCCGGGCAGCAGCAGGTAGGCCAGGCCCCACGCCGCGGCGACGGCACACGCGGCGAGGAACCCGAACCACCCGGCCGAGAAGACACCCTGCCGCACACCCAGCACGAGAGTCAGGAAGGTGCCCAACCCCGCGCCGATGAGAAGGAGCTGCCCGGCGAAGTGGGTGGCAAAGCGGCGGCTCTCCTCCTCGCCATGCTGCCAGAGCGCAGTCACCGAGGGGCGCGGCGCGCGGGCCCGACGCAGGCGGCGGATCCGCGGGGCCGGGGAGGCG
>NZ_JAAFZA010000158.1 GCF_015356865.1 Catenulispora pinisilvae | reverse complement strand
TGCCCATGATCGCGGCGCACACCAACGAACGCGTCCTGATGGACGCCGAGGCCTATCTCAGCTTCCTCACCGCTCAGCCCGAGGTCGGCGCCGGACCGGTCGCGGTGACCGGCTACTGCATCGGCGGATGCGCCGGCGGCCAGGGTGATCTGTTGGCTGGAGGCGCCGTAGGCGACGGTGATCGTTGCCGGGGCCGGGCCGATGTTGTGCAGCGCGCCGGCGGTGACTTGTCCGGCGCTCCAGGCGAAGTCGACGGTGAACCCGCCGCGCACGCCGATGCCGGTGACGGCGCCGGACGCCGACCAGGCCGACGGTAGCGCCGGGAGCAGTTGCAGCAGGCCGGGTCGGGAGTAGACGAGCATTTCGACCGCCGCTGAGGGCAGGCCCAGGTTGGCGTCGATCTGGAAGGTGTCGCCGCTGTAGATGTCCAGGAGGTTGCCGGCCGTGCCGGTGGAGCCGTTGGTCGACGGGGTCAGTCCGTTGACGAAGCACTGGTAGGCGTTAGCGGCGTTCCTCAGCCGGGCCCAGCAGGCCGCGCGCCAGGCGACGCCCCAGCCGAAGCTGGTCATGCCGCGGGCGGTCAGCAGGTTGGTGACGCCGGTCAGCAGGGCCGCCGGGGACTGGTCGGCGGTGATGCGGTCGCCCGGGAACAGTCCGATCAGCGGTGACAGGTGCCGGTGCTGGATGTCCCCGGTGTCGAGGTTGTCCGGCGTCATCCATTCCTCCAGCCAGCCGGTGACGGTGCTGACCTGCGGGAGGTAGAGCCGGTTCTGGAGACCGGCGACGGTCGCGGCGAAGCCGGAATCGCGGCCCAGGACGGATGCGGCCTGCCGGTAGTTGGCGAACAGCTGCCAGACCAGTTCCTGGGCGTAGGTGATGCCGATCTGGTTGGCGGGGCCGTGTTCGGGCGACCAGTCGTTGTCGTCGACCAGGACCGTGTTGCCGTCCGCGTCGGTGGTGGTGATCAGCCGGGCCTGCCAGAACTGGCAGGCGCTCATCAGCAGCGGGTAGATCGAGGCGAGGTAGCCCGCGTCCTGGGTGTAGAGGTAGTGGTCGAACAGCTCGTTGCACAGCCAGGCGCCGCCTGGCGGGCTCCAGTCCCAGCCCAGACCGCCGAACGGGTTGGTGGAGACGGCCACCGTCCAGCCGGCGATCTGGCCGGAGGAGTTGCGGTACGCCCCGTTGCTGGCGTCGTTGAAGTGGGCCTGGGTGTGCTGGGCCCAGGACGGCTGCTGGCTGACGCAGTAGTCGGCGAACGGCGCGAAGCAGGACGGCAGTCCGGTGCGGTCCGGCAGCCAGTAGTTCATCTGGATATTGATGTCGGTGTGGTAGTCGCTCATCCACGCCGGGGAGTTCGTGTCCTGCCACGGCCCTTGCAGGTTGATCGGCAGCCCGGTCCGCGAGCCGCTGATCATCAGGTAGCGGCCGAACTGGACGAACGCCGCGTGCAGCTCCGGGTCGGCGCCGGAGCTGTGGGCCGCGGCCAGGCGCTGGTCGGTGGGCAGCGCGCGCTGGGCGGCGGTCGAGGTGCCCAGGTTGATCGTCATCGCCTGCGACAGCGCCTGATAGTCGGCCAGGTGGTGGGAGAACAGCGCGGCTGTGCCGAGTCCGGTGGCGCGCGCCGCCTGGTCGGCCGCCACGGTCGCCGGGACGATGGCGGGGTCGATGAACCCTGAGACGGCCGGTGAGTAGTTCGTTCCGCCGCTGATCACCAGCAGCACGTCCGAGCAGCCGGTGAACGTCACCGCCGAGCCGGAGCCCGAGCCCGAGGCGCCGACCGAACCGCCGGACGCTGCGGACCCCTGGACTTGCGCGGCGTACTTCAGTCCGTTGGCCAGCGCCCCGGTGAATGAAACCGTGGCCGCCGAGGAGTTCGAGGACGTGGACTCCGAGCGGGTGCCGGTCAGCGTCAGGCTCCCGGTGTAGGAGCCGCCGCCGGACTGGCTGAGGTGGATGACGATGACGTCGTCGGGGTGGCTGGCCCACACGTCGCGGCGGTAGTTCACGCCGTCGAAGGTGTAGGTCGTGGAGGCGTAGCCGTTGCTCAGGTCCAGCTGCCGCTGGTAGCCGCTGACCGCCGACATGCTGTGGGCCGGGATGTCCAAGGTGGCCTGGGCCAGCATCTGCTGGGTGCCGAAGCCCGAGGAGTCATAGGGGAAGCCGTTCGACCCCGGGTCGGCGTTCGGCCCGCCGGCCCAGCATGTCGCGTCGGTGACGTTGTACACCTCGCTGCCCGGATCGCCGGTGAACAGCGCACCGAGACGGCCGTTGCCCACCGGCAGGGCCGTGGCCATCATCGACGACGCGCTGCCGGGCGATGTGTACCAGATCGTCGTGGCCTGACCGGCGGGGATCGGGGTGGTCGCGGCCGACGCGCCTGACGCGCCCGACGTGTCTGCCGCGGCGTACGCGCTCGCGCGTGCGGCACCCGCGGACAGCCCCGGCGCCGCCAGCAGGGTACCCACGGCCGCGGCACCGCGAAGAAGCGATCGACGTGAGGGGTTGTGGAACTCGGGCATCCGCCGTCTCCAGACGCTTCAGCGATACATCGAATGTTTCGACGAGATCTCGGACCTTCAACAAGCGGCCACGTGTGGTGGGAGCGTAGGAGGTGGTCCGATCTCCGTCAATACATCCGAGGACGCCGGGCCCTCAGGTTTCGTCCTCCAGACGCGCGCGCAGGAGCAGGCAGACCCAGGTGCGATACGGCCGCCAGTTCTCGCTGAGCTGCTCGAGTTCGCCGTCTGAAGGCGTATCGGGCAGGTCGTAGGCGACGGCCACGGCGCGGGCGAGTCTCGGCTCGTGGTGCGGGACGCTGTCCGGGTCGCCCGCGCCCCGCAACAAGACCAGTTCGGCGGAGAAGTCCCCGATCCCCGGTAGTTCCTTCAGGGCGGCCAGGGCCTGTTCGGCCGGGAGCGCGCGGAGTCTGGCGGCGTCGAGCCGGCGTTCGATCGCGCCGTGGGCAAGAGCGCGCAGCCATTCGGGCTTGCGGCCGGACAGGCCGGGGAACTCCTGGAGCTCGGCCAGGCGCTGCGGGGCCGGGAAGGCGTGCACGGTGTCGTCGCCGAAGGAGACCGGTTCACCGAGTTGCTCTGCCATGCGTGCCTTGATCGCGGCGGCCTGTCGCATCCGGATGCGGTGCCCGATGATCGCCCACGCCGCGGCCTCATACGGCGAGTAGAAGCAGACCGGGCGCAGACCGGGATAGCGCTGCTGAAGTTCCGCGACGACCTTGTCGCGCCGGCCCACGTCCGGGAATCCGGAGCCGTCGACGTCCAGCGAGAGAATCCGGGCCACCTGTGCACGGACCGCCTCGGTCAGCTTCTTGTCCGGTGACAGTGGGCTGAGAATCTCGCCCCGCACTCCGCCTGCGTGTTCACGCACTCGGACTCCGACCGTCTGCCAACTCCCTTCGATCGGGAACGCCAACTTCAGTGCCGGTTCGGACCCGGGCTGGTAGGAAGCCGGGGTGAAGCCTTCGAGGAAGGCAAGGCTGGAGGCCAGCGAGAACGGGCCCTTGGCGGTGAGGGTAAAGGTGCTCATGGGCCACTCCCTAGCATTTGGCGGGTCAGCGCTCCTCCTCGCCGAACGTAACCCTTCGCTGACCAGTACGCACTTCGGGCCACCAAGCGGCTTACACCGGTGTCGAGCCGACGTGCACGATCTCCCGTCGCCAAGCCCCGCGTGGCTGGCGATGCAGGGTCCAGTAGTGCTCGGCGACCAGATCGGGATCGGAATCCGTGCCGGGGACCATGTGGCAGTCGACGGTGACGGTCGCGACGTGGATGCCGGCCGGCCCGTATTCCTCGTCGAGCAGGTCGGTCAGGGCACGGATTCCCGCCTTGCCCAGCGACAGGCTCGTGTATCGGGCGTCGGGCCGGGGCATGCCGCCGGTCAGCAGAATCGTGCCGTGGCCCTGCTGTGCCATCGCGGGCGCGATGTGAGCCGCGCTCTGCAGAGCGCCGAGCACGTTCACCGACCACGCCTGCTGATGGCGTTCTGGGTCCAGTTCGCCGGGACGGTCCTGTTGGATGATCGCCGCGTTGTAGACGAGCACTTCGGGGACGCCGTGCGCGGCCACCGCGGCGTCGAGGGCCGCACGCAAGGCCGGCGCGTCGGTGCTGTCAGCCTGCAACGGCAGGGCCTTGAGACCCTCACGCTCCATCGAGTCGGCCAGGTCCAGGACCCGGGGACCGCGTGCGATCAGTGCGACCGGCGCGTCCTCCCGCGCGAACCGGCGCGCCACCGCGATCCCGAGACCTGGCCCGGCACCGATAATGACTGCTCCCGTCATGGGAATCTCCTCATCTCACTTCGTGTTGGTGGCACGACGGTAGGGCCTGACATCCATGTGAAGGGCAAGCCGATGTGACGGAGGGCACAGACAGATGCAGATCGGGGAATTCGCGGACCGTACCGGGGTCCCCCAGCGGCTGCTGCGCTACTACGAGGAACGAGGGCTGCTCACGCCCGGTCGCACCGGGGCCGGCCACCGCACCTTCGAGGACTCCGACGTGCCGCGCGTCGAGACCATCCGTGCGCTGCTCGCGGCGGGACTGAACACCGAGACCATCCGCATCGTGCTGCCGTGCACCGACTACCGCGCCGGCCGACTGGTGCCGACCTGCACGGAGATGCTCAGCCATCTGGCTGGGGAACAGGATCGGCAGACAGCGTCCATCGCGCGTCTGGAACGCTCGAAGCAAGCGATCGACGGCCTCTTGGCCGCCGCGCCACCTGAACTGACCGACCCCGTTCGCCACGCCGCGCTGCACAACACCCGCGAGGGCTCACCCGCCGATCGCGCCTGATGCGAGCACGCGAGCATGCGGAGGCCGTTCATCGCTGCGGATGTCCCATCGCGGTGGCCGCGGCCGATGACATCCAGACCCAGCCGGCGCGCGGCACCGCGTGGTGATTTAGGCCGTGTCGCGGCGCCGGGCTCGGCACGAGCATAGGGCCTGGGCGGTAGCAGGGCGTGTAAGAGATCTTACTTTCCATAGCTCTGCTGCCGTTCGGCGGCTTGTGCGGCCACCGAGCCGCGGTCATCTCAAGCTAGGGAAGAAGATGAGTCTCGCTAACCCAAGCGTGATCAGACAGCGTGACGACGGCGCAGCTCTGCTGCGTGTGCGGGTCGACACGCTCGCGGCGGCGATGGTCCGCGCCTACCAGGCGGAAATCAGTGAGTATCGGGAGATCAACGATGATTTGTTGCTCGGCGATGTACTCGAGGTGTCGGTGGCGACGGTCCGGTGTTGCCTGAACGCGATCCGGACCGGGCAGCTGCACGACGAGGACTTCGTGCCCCTGATCGAGGGGGCCAGGCGCCGGGCGGTGCAGGGGTTCGGGAAGGAGGCAGTGCTCCGCGCGTATCGGCTCGGGGTCCAAGTGTTCTGGCGGGAGGTGACGGAGGCGCTCGCCGACACGGGCACGGCCAGCGAACACGACCTGGTGTCCATGGCGGCGGCTTCCGTGCTGGAGTTCGCCGACCGCATCAGCACCGAGGTGGCCGCGGCCTACGCCGGCCAGGCTGGTCGAGACGGTCGGGTCATGGAGCAGCAGTACCGATCCCAGCTGTTCGAATCGGTGCTGGCCGGAACGCTGGCCGAGCATCACCGGGGCGTTGACACCTTTGCGGTGCGGCACTGCGTGGTGGTCGCTGAAGTGCGAAGCAGTGCGCCCTTCGCCGACTTGGAGGAAGTCGGCAGGTCGATAGTGAACCGCGCGGGGGCGCTGTCCTGGACCGTACGGCACCGCAGTGTCGTCGCCGCGCTCGAATTGCCGGACCGGGGGCGGGACAAGCTGGTGCGCAGTCTCGCGGCGTTGCCCTCGGACCAGGTAGTGGGCATCGGGCTGGGGTATGTCGCGGAGAACGCGAGCCAGACGCGCCAGAGCTACGTCGAGGCGCTTGACGCGTTGCGGGTCGGACTCGGCATCACCGGTCAGACCGCCATCCGTCCGGTCTTCGACCACTACAGCATGGCTCCGCTGATCGCGATGCTTGCGGAGCCGGACAGGGCTCGTCGTTTCGTCGCCGCCGCACTGGCACCGCTGTCCTCGGTCATGGACCGTGGCTGGGCGCTACCTACGGTTGATGCGTACTTAACGCACGGCGGTTGCCTCAACGACGTCGCGTTGGCTTTGAACGTTCATAAAAGCACGGTCAAGTACCGGCTCAGCGAACTGCGCCCGTACCTTGACCTGGCGGCGTGCGGAGGTGAGCAGTCGGCGACGCTCTTGCTCGCCGTACGCGTTCACAAGTACCTCTCAACGGCCGGCTTCGACCTCCGCTGATACCGATTGCCTGATACCCGATGGTGGCTGAGCCCCTGCCCCCTATCGAGCCTCGTCCCATTGAGAGGTGTTCAGGTTGAACGTGGTGTAGTCGTCGTCCAGCTGGTAGCCGAGTCGTGAGTAGAGCCTGGAGGCAGTGGTGTTGTCGGAGCGGTGCGAGAGCGTGCAGACGCCTGACTCGGTGACGGCACGTCGGCTGAGCCATGCGGTCACCGCGGTTCCCAGGCCCGCCCCTCGATGCGAACTGGCCGTGGTGATCGATCCGAGATACGGCAGGCCCGTGAATTCCGTGCGTTCGTGGGCGCCGCAGGCGACGAGATCCCCTTCGTCGTCTTCGATCCCGGCCCAGCGGACGACGCCTAGCGATCCGGGGGCTATGTCATAGGTCGGATTGTGTGCCCGCAGGAAGTCCCGCAGGCGGGTATCCGCTTCCCGCAACTCCAGCACTCGATCTTCTTCCGTCGCCAGAGCTGGCTCGGCGGTGAGCCAGCGGTAGGCCCAGTGGTTGACATGCTCCGCTGCCAGCTCGGCCGGGAGCAGAAGATGCGCGTCCCTCGGCAGGGTGACCACCTTCGGCCGGATGGTGAGGGTCGTCGGCCAGAGGTCCAAGAGGGTGAGGAGGAGATCGACCGCGTCCTGGGCGTCGCCGAGGATCAACAGCGGATCGCCCGTGACCGTGGTGGCCGTGGCGTTCGCCGCTGTCCAGATATGTCCCGCTCGGGCGCCCTTCAGACCGGGCGGGACCTGATACTGGATGTAAGCGCTGTGCGCGAGCCGGTCACGCAGCTCATCGGTTGATTCGATCGTGGCGGGAGGCCCTGGCTGGTGCATGGTCATGCCTTTCGCTGATCAGGGCGCGGAGCGGTCCGCGCTGTGCCGGGTCAGTGCGTCCTTTTGCCGGGCCGGTGCGTCGCCTTGCCGGGTCAGTGCGTCAGCGAGCTGGCCGATGTTGGGCCACCGGAACAGATCGGTGAGGTCCAGGTCCGGGAACCCGTCGGCACGCAGCACGGTGCACAGGCGCAGCAAGGCGAAGGAGTCCAGACCGGCGTCGAAGAAGTTCGCGTCGAGCTCGATCTCCGGCTCTCCGGGCAACACCTCGGCGACCGCACGGCGCAGCCGCCGCGCCATGGACGTCGCCGGTCCGTGCGGCGGCTTCGCGGCTATCGACGTGGTCAGCGCTGTTCGCGCGGTGGCGACGGGATCGGGCTTGCCGTTGGGGTTGAGGCGGATCTCGCGGACGAATTCGACGCTGGCCGGGACCAGCCAGGCGGGCAACTGGCCACGCAGACGGCTGCGAATCGCCGCCTCGTGGCGTGCGGTCAGCTGCCAGGGTTCTTGCACGGGGACGACATAGGCGCGCAGAAGCGGGACGTCCACAGCGGTATTGCCGGGAAGGACGACGAGGGCGTCGGCGACCAACTCGTCACGGCGCAGCGCGTGCTCGACCTCGGCCGGTTCCGCGCGATGCCCGGCGATCGAGATCTGGCGATCGGCGCGTCCGGCCCACAGCACTCCGCCGTCCAGGCCGACCCGGCCGAGGTCGCCGCTTCGATGGCGGACTGGCGGCGTCGAGGATGGGGAGGATGTGGAGGAGGACGTGGAATGGGTGAGGATGTGGATCTCTCCGATTTGCCCTGGAGCCGCGGTGTACTCGCCCCGGCGTACCTCAAGCCGGCAACTGCCGAATCCGGTTCCGATGGGAACCTGCTCGCGGCTCGGCTCCGGTGATCCCGTGGATCGCGCCGCTTCGACGTGTCGGCGTAGGGAGGCCAGCTGCGGGACCTCGGTGACGCCGTAGCCGTTGAGGATCTCCGCATTGGGGAACGTGCGGCGCAGGGCCTCCACCAGCTCCCAGGTGAGCGGTCCGCCACCGCTGAGCACCGCGCGGACTCGCGGGAGGACCTCGCCCGCGGACCGCGCCGCGGCCAGGACGATCCCGGCCTTGTAAGGCGTGAGGTGCAAGACGGTCGGGTCCGCGTCGCGCAACGCGTCCAGCAGCTCGCGCGGATCGCTGTCCACTGAGCTCGGCGGAATGTGCGTCCGGGCGCCGAGCAACAGGGGGAGTATCAGATCTCGGAAGATCGGGTCGTGGCCGGCGCCGGCCAACGTGAGGAATCGGTCGTCCGCGCTGAGATTCAGCTCAGCGGCGTAGTCGAACAGGGCCCTGGTGAACGCGGAGCCGTCGACGGCGGCGAGCCGGGGGACTCCGGTGGTGCCGGACGTGGCCAGGTAATGATCGGCTTCTTCCAGCGGTGCGACATTCAGACTTAGTTCCAGTGCCAGATCTATGCGGGATGGCATCCTGCGCCTGACCAGACGGGGAACGTATCCGTCGTCGCAATACAGGAGGTTCTCGGCTTCGCTGGCGTTCAGGGACTGTTCGAGGTAGCCGGGCGGCATGCGGGCGTCCAGCAGTACGAAGCGCGGCCCGGTCTGCCAGGCGGCCAGAATCGTGACGGCCAGCGCCGCCGAGCGGGTTCCCATGATGGCCAATGGGCTGCCGTCGTCCGCGACGGAGGCGATCAGATCGACGGTCTTGCGCACGTACGCGGCGAGTTCGCCGTAGGTGACCGTAGTGCCGTCAGCCGTGAGGGCCGGCGCCTCATAACGCGCGGTGACGGCCTGCCGGAACCGGTCAACCGCCTCGCCGAGGCCGGCCGGGGCGGGCTGCCGGGTCTGTCGCGCGAACGTCGGTGCCGGCTTTTCGGGCTGGGCGCTCGGCAGCAGGTCGTGCAACGTACCGTCGGGCTGCGCGCAGAATCTCTCGATCACGTGCTTCAGCGCTTCGGCGAGCAGATCGGGGACTGCCCGGTCCAGCAGATCGGCCCCGCACACCATGTCGATCAGCAAGCCGCCGTCGGCATCGGTGTGGCTGTAGAGCCCGACGTCGAAGAGCGCCGGCGGGTTCGGCGGCGGCAGGACGCGACTGGCTCCGGTGCCGAACCGTGGCCCGGTGGTTCCGTAGGCGGACATGTCGTTGAACCACACCTGGAACAAGGGGTTCCGCCCGGGCTCGCGCGCCGGGGCGCAGTGCTTCACGACATCGTCGAAAGCCACCCCGGAGTGGCGGATACCGTCGTCGACCACCCGCTGCACGGCTCGGGCGAGTTCGGCGAACGTGCGGCCGGGCGCACTGGGCAGGCGCACCGGCATCGTGGTGACGAAGAACCCGATGGTCTCGGCTTCCAGCATGGTTCTGCGATCGTCCACCGGCATGCCGACGACGAGTTCGTCATCACCGCTCCAGCTGGCCAGCACACCCGCGTACGCGGCCAGGAGGAGCGGGCCGAGTCGGATACCGAGGCCGGAGGCGATATCGGTGAGTCGCACGACATCGGGGCGCGCCAGGTAGCGCCGCACCGTGTTGCCGCGCAGGCTTGCGGTAGCCGGACGATCGAGCTCGAAGGGCAACCGCAGGTACGGGTTCACGTCTGCCAGGTGCGTCCGCCAGAAGTCGAGCCGCTGTTCTCGCACCGACGGGTAGTCGTGAGCGCGCGCCGCGACGGCGGTTCGGTATCCGCCGGGTATCGACGTCAGAGCCGTCCCTTCGTAGACAGAAGCGAGGTCGCGCCAGAAGAGAGCACCCGACTGAGCGTCGAAGAACGCGTGACTGACCGAGACGACCATCGTGGTGCGGGGTTGATCCCGGTGCGCGATCACGGCCAGGCGGAGCGGTCCCGGTTTGGTGGTGGGCTGGTCGTGCCACTGGAGGCGCGCGACGGCGGCGTCCGTTGAGCGCTGGTAGTCGTCGTGGGCGACTTCGCTGTACTCGATGTGCGCAGGGGCCGGCGTGTGGACGACTTGATCGAGAGAGCCATCGGTGTTTTGAACTAGATGAGTGTGCAACGCGTCGTGATGGCTCACGACTGCGGCCACCGCTGATCGGAGCCGGTCGAGGTCCAGACGCGCGTCGGTTTCGATCACGCTCACCACGTTGTACGCGGCTATGGATCCTCGCACTTGCTCAAGCAGCCAGAGCCGACGCTGCTCGGGAAGGGCCGGGGTGCGGCTCAGTGCCGTCGCGGGTTCCGACGCCGTAGTGTGCTGGCTGGTCGAGGGCCCGTCGCCGGTCGAGAGCCCGTCGCCGGTCGAGAGCCGATCGCGAAGGCCGTTGAGCGAGATGTTGTCCGCGAGCAACCAAGCCAACGGAATCCGCCGTCCGCTGATCCGGTGATACGCGGCGGCCAACTGAACGGCACCGGCGCTGGAACCGCCGAGATCGAGGAAGCCGACGTCCGCGGGATCGCCGTTCGCCGGGGCAGCCGTCGCGACACGTCGCCATTCCGCAGCGATCCGCTCGAAGTCGTTGCCGGAATCGGCGGTCGTTTCCACGAGATGGGCTTCGACCAAGGTCTTGAGGCGAGCACGGTCGGTCTTGCCCGCCGGGCCGGTCGGCAGCTTCGATATCCCGAGCAAGACAGTGGGCATATATACCGCCGGCAGATGTTCCGTGAGGTGTTCGCGGAGAGCCGAAGCCATGGGCTGCGGGACTTCGCGCAAATCGTTGCGCAAGTCATCGGTAGTCGCGCTGCCGAGTTCCGCAGTGCCTGTGGCAACGACGGCGATGAGCTCCGTGGCTGCGCCTTCACCGCGGGCCAACACCGCCGCGCCCCATACGGAGGGATGCGCAGCGAGCACGGTCTCGACCTCGGCTGGCTCTATCCGGACTCCCTTCACCTTCACCTGGTCGTCGCGGCGGCCGAGATATTCGAGCTGACCGTCTACCAGGCGCATCAAGTCGCCGGTCCGGTAGCCCCGGATCCCGTCGGGCAACGTGACGAAGGCTTCACTCGTGAGGTCCGGGCGGTTGACGTAGCCCTCTGCGACTTGTGCGCCGGCCACATAGAGCTCGCCGACCTCGCCCGCCGGCACTGGCACACGCTGGTCGTCGAGCAGGTACAGCGCCGTGTTGCTCACCGGGGTACCGACGAACGAGCGCTGGCACGTGTCCATGGGGGTCGGCGCCTGCCACGCGGTGACCTCGACCGTGGCCTCTGTGGGGCCGTAGAGATTGTGCAGCCGCGCGCCGCTGAGAGTCCGGCCGAAGCGACGGATGAGCGGCGGCGTCAATGGTTCGCCGGTGCATCCCACGTGCCGCAGCGACTGGCAGGTTCGGGCATCAGGGTCTTGCAGGAACTGCTCCAGCATCGTGGGGACGAAGTGTGCGTAGGTGGCATCCGAGGTATTGATGGCCTCCACCACGGCGGCGGGCTCCAGGTGCGCCGAGGGTGCGAGATAGTGGGTCTTCGCCCCGGCCAGCAGCGGGCCGAGGATCTCCGGCAGGCTGACGTCGAAGGTGTACGGGGTCTTCTGCAAGATGACGTCGGACGGGCCGAACCCGAAGTAGCCCTGCCCCCACATCAGCCGATTGAGCAGCGCGAGATGCGAAACCGCGACCCCCTTCGGGCGACCGCTGGATCCGCTGGTGAACAGGATGTACGCCGTGGCCGCGGGACTGTAGTCGACGGTCGGCGCGGAAGGTGCTTGCGCCTCGTTGAGAGCTTCGTCTAGGGCCTGGTCTAGGGCTTCGTTCAGAGCGATATGCGGCACGGATCGCAACGGCTTAGGGAGGGCATCCACCTGCCGGCCGTCCTCGACGACCAGCAGCGCGGGCCGGGCGTCTTCGAGCATTCCCGCCAGCCGCAGACTCGGTGCGGTGGGGTCGAGGGGAAGGAAGGCACGCCGGGTCCGTAGGCAGGCCAGCATGACCACAGGGAGCGCGGTGCTGCGCGGTAGGTGAAGGGCCACCGTCGCGCCGGGCTCGGTCATCGTGCACAGCCAGGAGGCCAGCCGGTCCACAGCGGTCATCAATGACGCGTAGGTGTAGGTGGTGCCATGGCCCTGACAGGCGATCAGGTCGGGGTGTCGGCGCGCCGTCTCACCGACGAGCCCCACGATCCCGTCCGGCACGCGCAGATCCCTGTCCGCGCCGACCAGGGCCGGGCTGACCAGGGCCGCGCCGACCATGATCGGGCCGACCAGGACCGGGCCGGCGGTGGTGTCGTCCACTCCGGGTCCTTTCATTCAGATCATTCAGAACTGGCCGAGTCGGCCGGTGGTCGAGACGAAGCGCTCGGCCCGCACGAAGGCGAACACGCCGAGACCGAGCAGCCCCGCCGAACACACGGCTTCCAGCGGGTACTCCCAGCGCACGGACAGCAGCGGCCAGCTTCCGAGAGCGAAGTGTCGCAACAGGTCGATGGCGTAGGTACTGGGTAGGGCGCTGGAGATCACCCGCAACGGCCCCGGCAGCACGGTGACCGGGAAGATGTTGCCGGACAGCAGTCCCAGGAAGAACCCGCCGCCGTCCAGAACCGCGCGGGCCTGGCCCATTCTCAGCAGCAGGGCCATCACCAGATAGCAGACACCGACCATTCCCGCGACGCCGATGAGGACCGCTGGAATCGCGAACACCGTGGTCCACCTCAGCCGCACGCCGAACGCGGCCACACCGAGCAGCAGACAGGTGAACGCGCCGATCGCCGACAACGCCAGCGCCGAGACCGCGAACGGCACAGCGGTGGCGACCCGGCTGCTCGGCGTCGTCCACGCCTGTTCGAGGGTGCCGGATCCGCGTTCGAATCCGATCACCGCCGAAGTGCCGATGATCGCCCCGACCATGAGGATGTTCATGAACGCGCCGACGAAGATGAATCCCTGGAAGTCCACTGAACCGGTAGACTGTGCCAGGCCGACGGCGCGTCCGTGGTAGAGGAAAGCAGTGGCTAGCAGATAGCTGGGCAGGATGAGCCGGTAGAGCGGGTTGAGGGCGGTCATGTTGAGGACTGCTATCGGGCTTCCCACTACGTTCCGGAAGTCCTTGCGCAGGCTGAGAAGAACAACGCGACTCACCATGGGTCACACTCCACCGAGGGTGCCGGATCGGCGGCCGCGCTGCTCGCCCGCCGCGAACGCCGCCAGTGACAGGGCACTGATGACTAGGAAGGTCCCGATCAGAAGCAACGACAGTCGCGGCCAGTCGGTCTTGGAAGGGCCGCCGAAGATGGTGTCCCGCAGGGTGTCGACGGTCCAGGTCGGCGGCAGCAGCCGGCCGATCTTCGCCGCCCAGGTCGGCATGATGGCCAGGGGCGCCGTGAAGCCGCAGAAGGTCACGGACAGGGCGCGCGCTATGTCCACCAGACCGCCCGATCGGCGCATGAACAACGTGGTGGTGCCGGCCGCGGCGGCGATCGCCGCGAGCGTGGGCCCGGCCAGCAGGATCACCAGCCCGCCGGCGAGGGCGGAGGACAGCGCTATGTGCGCGCCGAACCCCAGCACCAAAGCGAGCAGGACTGCTATATACGACAGGGCTCCGGTGACCAGCAATACCGGTGCGAGACCGAACAGGAGCGTCAGCCTTGTGGCGGGCGACAGCAGCGTGGTCTCCAGCGAGCCCTGGACACGCTGCCCGCTCAACGACGCGCTGGATTCAGTGAGCAGCAGTGCCAGCCAAGAGGCGACCAGCCAGCCGAGATAGAGGAAGACCGCCAGATGCACGCTGTCCGTCGGGATCGTCTGGCCGGAACGGTGCGGTGTTCCGTGGCCCATAGAGGCACGGGCTTGGAAGACGAACACGACCGGGGTGACGACCGGCCACGCGACGGCGCCGATGAACACGTCCGGATAGCGTCGTGCCACGCGCCATTCGCGTTTCGCCGCGGCCACCAGCGCCCACGCGTGCAGGGGGAGATCACTGCGGATGCCCATGCCCGCCCCCCGCACGCCGATCGGTGATGGAGAAGAACACGTCAGTCAGGGAGACCCGACCGGCCTCAGTGCGTATCGCCCGCAGACCGGCGGCGTGCAGCTTTCCGGGCAACTCCGCCATGAGGTCGGACGTCGACTCGCAATAGAGCCGAGCTCGAACGCTGCGCTCGTGCCGTTCGACCAGACCCACTCGGAAATGTGCCGAGAGCCATGCGGCCACCTCGGCCGTGTCCAGGTCCGCACCCTCGACTTCCAAGGTCAGCACGCTGGAACCGGGAACCAGCGTCTTGGCCTCGTCCACACTGCCCTGAAAGGCGATCCGGCCCCGGTCCAGCACCGCGATCCGGTCGCACAGGTCCTCGGCCTCGGCCAGGTCGTGGGTGGCGATGAGCACGGCGGCGCCGCGCTGGCGCAGGCCGCGCACGATCCGGCGGAACTCGGCGCCGGACACCGGATCCAGGCCGGAGGTCGGCTCGTCGAGCAGCAGGACCTCGGGTTCGTGGATCAGGGCCCTGGCCAGGTTCAGGCGCTGCCGCATCCCGGTCGAGTAGCGCTCGACGTACTCGTCCGCACTGCCGGTGAGCCGCACCTCCTCCAGCGCCTCGCCCACCCGGCGCCGGATCTGGCCGGAAGGCACGAAGTGCAGAGCGGCGAAATACTCCAGGTTCTCGCGGCCCGTGAGCTTCCAATACACACCGCGGTCTCCGGCCAGCATCACCCCGAGATGACGACGTGCCTGGCGAGGGTGCGCCAACACGTCGACATCACACACCCGCACGGATCCACGGCTCGGGACGAGCAAGGTGGCGATGATCTTGACCAGGGTCGACTTGCCGGCGCCGTTCGGTCCCAGCATCCCCACGACCTCACCGCGGTCGACCGCGAGGCTGACCTCGTCCACGGCGTGCACGACCGCTCGCTCATCGGGCGCCCCGCGCAGGCGCTGCACAAGGGTGCGGCGTCCGCGGAGGTAGTCCTTGGCCACGTCGCTTATCGCCAGCATCGACTCGCGGTGAGGAGCGGAACTCACCTGTTGACCGTCGAGGACACCGGTCCGGCCCGGTTCTGTCATGACCGCTGAACCTCCCGGTCTCGAACGCGCGCTGCTTCCCGGACCAGGTCCACCAGTTGTTCGGTGGAGATCTGCGGCGTGGCCACGGCCTGCCGGAGCACGGTGTGGAATGAGGCGTTGAACGTGGCGACCGAGTCGGGCTCCAGCAAGGTCGTCGGATACAGCCAGGTCAGGTAGTACGTGCCAAGCCACTCCTCGATGTGCAGCATCATGTCCAGGGAGCAGCCGGTCATCCGGGCCGGCGGTGGCAGGCAGTAGTCGACGTCCTCGACCAGCAGCAGATTGACGAGGGTCTGGAACAGGGGAGAGCGGTCCGGAGCCGGGTCGGGTTCGAGCTCTGCGACGAGCGCGGCCACCGGCAGTTCGCTGTGGTCCGAGGCGTCATACAACGAGCGTTGAGCGTGTTCCATCAGATCGGTGAACCGCCACGCGCCGGTATCCGTCCAGCGCAGCGGGGCGAAGTTACGGAACAGCCCGACGACGCCGGCAGTGCCCTCGACGGAGCGTCCCAGCGTGCTGGTGGCCGTGATCAGGTCCCGCTGGCCGCTCCAGCCGGCGAGCACGATCAGGTAGCACGCGACCAGGACCGCGCCGGGGGAGCGTCGCTGGCGGGTCGCCAGGCTCCGGACCCGCTGGGCGAGCGCGGGATCGACCGCGTCGGTGAGGTTCGCCCCGACCGGGGACCAGACGGCCGGCCGCGGGTGGTCCAGCGGGAAGGTCGTGATCGGTGGAGCGTCACGGAGCAGTTCCTTCCAGTGCGTCAGCTCTCGCTCGTAGCCGCCGGCAGCCACCTGGGCGCGCTGCGCCTCGGCATGGTCCAGGTATGTCACCTGAACCGGTCCGGGCGAGCCGATGGTCGCCGCATGGCCCATGAGCGAGATCGAGAAGCCGTCGCTGATGAGGTGATGCGCGGTCACCAGCAACAGGAACTCGTCGGGATCCAGCACGAGCATCGCGATGCGGAACAGCGGTCCGCGACGCAGATCGAAGGGGTCGTCCGCGAGCCGGCGGGCGATCTCGACGGCTTCGGCCATCCGGGCGGCCATTCGGTCGTCGTCGGTGCCGGCGCAGTCCACATGGATGATGTGGAAGTGCTCTGCGACGTCGGGCAGATCGGGGAGCACGACCTGCCAGAGTTCCCCGTCGACCTCCTCGAAAACGGTGCGAAGCGCCGGCTGCTCCGCGACCATCTGGGCCACGTTCGCCGCCACGTGCTCCTCGGTCAGCCCGGTCCCGCGGAACCGGAGCAATCCGCTCAGATGCAAACTGGCCTCAGCCGGGTTCGTCTGCTCCAGCCACCAGAACCGTTCCTGCGCGATGGCCGCACGTGACCGGGGCGCGGGGCCCGCGGCGGGCAGCCGCTGTGCTGCGGCTGCCCCTGGTGCCGAGCTCATGCGCGGCTCGCGGACGCGGCCTGCCCCGCGTTGTCGGTCCCTTGCTGCCGGTTCTTGAGCTGGGCCTCCACCACCACGGCGAGCTGTTCCACCGTCGGGTGTTCGAAGAGCACGACGATGGGCAGCTTGATGTCGAAATACGCCCGGATCCGCGCGCCCAGCTGGACGGCGACCAGCGAGTTGCCGCCCGAGTCGAAGAAGTCGTCATCGACGCCGAGGTCGTCGTCGCCGAGGGTGTCGCGCCAGAAGTCGAGCAGGGTCGCGATCACGGATCCGGCGTCGTGGCCGCTCGGCTTGCCCTTCGTGTCCTTCGAGGACTTGGCGGAGCGGGCCTTGCGGGTCTCGCCCGACACCGAGGTCATCGAACCCTGTGACTGTGTCAAGCGGTCGCCGGTCAACGCCTTGACCCGCTCCAGCTTGGCGTCGAGGTCCTCGTGCAGCACGACGATCTGCGGTCCGAGGCGTTCGGCCAGGATCTGCCGCAACGCCTGCAAGCCGGCTTCGGTCCGCAACCCGGACCCGGGGTCGATGCCCGCGGCAGGCTCCGTAGCGGGCTCCGCAGAGGGCTTCGAGATGGCGACGGCCTCGGGTGCCGCCGTCGTCTGGGGAGTCGTGTCCAACGGCTTGTCGGCGGCGAGCAGCCGGACCGAGAACCCCGCGATCTCCGCCAGCAGCCGTCCGTCCTCGTCGACCAGGTCGATGTCGAAGCTCTGGAGCGCACTGCCCGGGTCGCTCATGTGCTTGATCACGCTGAACAGCCGCGGCGTCAGCGGCGCGTGCACGGTGAGCTTCCCGTAGGAGAAGGGAAGGAACGCCTGCCCCGGCTTCAGCAGCCCGCGCAGATCGACCGCCAGCGCGGTGGCGCAGTCCAGCAGGGACGGATGCAGCACGTAGGAGCCGATCTCGTCCACGAACTCTGGGGGGAGCGCCAGGCGCGCGATGGTGGTGCCCGGAGTGGTCCGCCGCTCCTGGACCGTCCACCAGTGCCACCCGAAGCGCACCCACCAGTCCAGGCCCGCCTCCGGGACGTAGTCCAGGCCGACGCCGAAGGTGAACGGGTCCGCTTCTGTACTCGCCGCCCAGAGCTCGTCGATGTCGACGGTGCGGCCCACGGCCTCGCCGAGACGGACCCGGCCGGTGACATACACTGTCCAGCTGTCGGGACGTCCCGGCATCGCGCTGGCCGAGACGGTGAACTCGTACTCGTCGTCCGCCTGGTTGGCCGGTTCGAACGTCACGCGGAGCTTGCGGGGCGCGCTGACTTCCAGAACGCCTTGGAAGAGCACGTCACAGATCTCGACCGCCTTGCCGTCCGGAACCGGGACCGCCGCCTGGTAGATCGCCCGCACGAGTTCGACGTGCGCCACGCCCGGCCACACCTGCCGATCGCCGATCAGGTGCTCGCTCAGGACCCAGTGGGAATGCGGCGCGATCTCGGCGGTGAAGACATGGCGGCCGTTCTCGGTCGACAGCTGCCCGCTGACAAGCGGGGTGTCGACGGTGGTGACGGCGGTGTCCGAGGTGGCAGCGGCGGCAGCGTTGTCCGCCGGAGCTGTGGCCCCCGCAGCCGCCGCGGCGTTCGCCTGGAGGGAACGGAAGGCTCCGGGGGCGCTCGCGGCGGTGTCGACCGCCATACCCACTTCCGACCAGGCGCCCCAGTTGATCGAGACCACGTGGGTGTCGTCGTCGGCCCGGGCTTGGGCGTAGGCGTCGAGCATCGCGTTGGCGGCGGCGTAGTCCGACAGGCCGAAGTCGGTGGCGACCGAGGAGATCGAGGAGAACAGCACGAGGAAGTCCAGGCGGTCCTGGAAGATCCGGTCCAGGGCGAGCAGGCCGCCGATCTTCGGCGCCATGATCCGCTCGGCCTCGGCCCGGGCCTTGACCGCCATCATGCCGCCGGCCGGGACACCCGCGGAGTGCAGCACCCCGTTGATCGGGCCGAACTCCTCCTCGGCCCGCTCGACGGCGGCGCGCATCGCGGCCTCGTCAGCGGTGTCGGCCTGGACGACCATCGCCTGGCCGCCCATCGCCTCGATCCGGCGGAGCGCCGCGATCCGCTTGGCCAGTACGTCGTCGTCCGGCGCCGCGGCCACGATCCCGTCCCACTCCGACCTCTCGGGGAAGGGGCTGCGCGAGGTGAGCACCACCCGCGCCGCCGCCAGCCGCGCCAGATCCTCGGCCACGGCCAACCCGATGCCGCCGAGACCGCCGGTGATCAGGTAGACGCCGCGCTCCCGGAGGACCGCGGGGACCTCCGTCACGGAGCGCGTCTCGACCCGGTCGTAGCTCCAGACCCAGCGCTTGTGTCCGCGCAGCGCGACCTTGTCATCGACCGGGTCGGCGAAGATCTCGCGCAGCAGGGCCTCCCCGCCGGTCTGCCCGCTCTTCGCGGCGCCCGCCCGCAGGTCGATGTGGCGGTAGGAGAGGTGCGGGATCTCCTGGGGGATCAGGTTGCCGAGGCCCTGAACGGTGGTCCGCGCGGCTTCGATCTCCTCCTCGCCGGAGATGTCGAAGGCCCCGGCGGAGATCAGGTCTATGTGGACGTCGCGCCCTTCGGCGTGCTTGGCCAGCGCCTGCGTGAGCCCCAGAAGGCTGAAGAACCCGCGGTCCTGCGTGCTCTGCACCGCCTGGTCGCTGAGGCCGGTGGGGGCGTCCAGGAGCCAGGTGTGGAGCACCCGGTCCGGCAGGCGGTCCTCGTCGCTCAGCTGCTCCAGCAACAGGTCGTGGTCGCTCCTCTCGCCGGGGCGGATCAGGAAGCGTCCCGGTCCGGCCTCGGTGAACTCCTCGCCGACGCTCACGGTCATGACCGTCTCGCCGGACCGGCGCAGTGTGCTGATCAGGCGGTCCACGAGCGGATTGTTCGATGCGAACAACAGCCAGCGGCGGCCCGTTCCCGCTCCTGTTCCCGTTCCTGCTCCCGGTCCGGTGTTCGTCGCGGTGCGGTGCTTCTCCACCCAATGAGGACGGAACAGCTGGAGGGGATCCGTTGAACGAACGCGGGCCTGAGCCGCTGCCGCGGTGCCGGATATCGCTGCGGCAGTCGGGGGCTCCAGCCAGAACGTCTGCCGTTCGAACGGGTACGTCGGCAGCGTCACCTTGCAGCGGGTCTCGTCGCCGTAGAAGGCAGCCCAGTCCACTGAGACGCCGTGGCACCACAGCTCAGCCAACGCCGAGGCCATCACCCGGCCGTCGGGGACGACGCGGCGCTCGTGGTGGAGTGAGGGCACGGCGCAGCCGTCGGTAGCCGCTATCCGGGGCCGGATCAGCGCGGTGAGAGCCTGGCTGGGGCCGACTTCCAGGAACGTGGAGTGTCCGTCCTCTATCAGTCTGCTGATGGATTCGGAGAACCGGACGGCGCTTCGGAGGTGCTGGGCCCAGTACGCGGGATCGGCGGCCTGCTCGACGGTGAGGTAGTCGCCGGTCAGGTTGGAGACGATGGGGACGGTCGGGGCGTTGCGCTCGGTCTGGGCCACGAGTTCGGTGAGCGGTGCCACCGCGGGGTCCATCATCGCGGAGTGGAACGCGTGCGAGGTGTGGAGGGCTTGGAAGCCGACGCCGAGGGCGTCCAGCTGGGCGGCGTAGGCCTCGATCGCCTCATGGGGCCCGGAGACCACGGTGACTTCCGGTGCGTTGGTGGCGGCCACGGAAACGCCGTCGGGCATCTCGCCCAACTGGTCCTCGGCGACCATCACCGCGAGCATCCGGCCGGGCTCCATCTCCTGCACCAGGCGGCCTCGTTCGGCGACCAGCCGGGCGGCGTCCTCCAGGGAGAACACGCCGGCCAGCGTCGCGGCCACGAATTCCCCGACGCTGTGGCCGACCATCGCGGCGGGGGTGACGCCCCAGGAGAGCCACAGCCGGGCGAGGGCGTACTCGACGGCGAAGAGCAGCGGCTGGGCGATCTGCGTCTGGTTGACGTCGATGGCCGACTTCTCGTCGCGGATCGCTTCTCGCAGATCGATGCCGATGTGCTTCTCGATGAGCGCTGCGACCCGGTCGAGTTCGACGGTGAAGACCTGCTCCGTGCCATACAGATCGGCCGCCGCGCCGATGTGCTGCGAGCCCTGCCCGGGGAAGACGAAGACCACCGGGGTCTCGGTCTTCCCGGCCTGACCGCTGTGCACGGAGGCGAGCTTCTTGGTGTCGAACCCGGTCAGTGCTTTGGCGGCGGCACCGGTGTCGGAGGCGACGACGGCGCGGCGCACCGGCAGCTGCGGGCGCCCGGTGGCCAGGGTGAAGGCGGCGTTGGCGAGTTTGCGGCCGTTCCACTGGCCCACCGCCTGTGTGCAGGCCGCGCCCAGGTTGGCCGCGGCGGCGTCCAGCGCGTTCTCGGTCCGCGCGGACAACGGAAACACCTGCCAGGTCCGGGCCCGGCCGCCGGTCGAGGCCTTCGGCGGCTCCTCCACGATGGCGAAGGCGTTGGTGCCGCCGACGCCGTAGGAGCTGACGGTGGCCCGCCGCTTGCCGGCGGGCTGCGGCCAGGGCGCCGGCTCGGTGTTGACCGCGAAGGGCGTGCGATCGAACTGGATCTTCGGGTTCGCCTCGGTGAAGTTCACCAGCGGGGGCACCACACCCTCGCGGACCATCATCACGGCCTTGATCAGCCCGGCGACCCCGGCCGCCGGGCCCATGTGCCCGATGTTGCCCTTCACCGAGCCGATCAGGCACTGCGACTCGTCGCTCACCCCGCGCGCGGCGAAGGTCTCGCTGAGCGCGGTGATCTCGATGGGGTCGCCCACGATCGTCCCGGTGCCGTGCGCCTCGACGTAGCCGATGGTCGCCGGGTCGACGTCCGCGTCATCGAACGCGGCCTCCATCAGCGCGCGCTGCCCGCTGATGCTGGGCGCGGTGAATCCCGCCCGGTCGGCGGCGTCGTTGTTGACGGCCGAGCCCAGGATCACGGCGTAGATGTGGTCGTGGTCCCGCACAGCGTCCTCGTAGCGGCGGACAACGACCGTGCCGACACCGGTACCGAAGATGGTCCCGTCGGCCTCATGGTCGAACGGCCGGCAGTGGCCCGACTTGGAGTAGATCCCGCCTTCCATCCACCAGTAGCCGGACACGACCGGCAACTCGACCTCGACGCCGCCGGCGACCGCAGTCTCGCATTCGCCGTTCATCAGAGCCCGGCACGCCAAGTGGACGGCGACCAGCGAAGAGGAACAGGCGGTGACCACATTGACGCTCGGGCCACTCAAGCCCAGCTTGTAGGAGACCGTCGGCGCGATGTAGTCGGTCCCGTTCCCGATCGACACCGCCATCTGGCCCACCGCCTGGACCCGATCCCGGTGATGCCGCACGTTCTGCTGCTCATAGAAGTTCGGGGCGCTGCCGGCGAAGACCCCAACACGTCCCGGAACGGAGAACGGGTCATAACCGGCGTCCTCCAGCGCACTGTAGGCCGACTCCAGGAACATCCGGTGCTGCGGGTCCCTGACCTCTGCCTCACGCGGCGTGAACCGGAAGAAGCGCGCATCGAACTTCTCCAGATCAGCGAAGCTCGGCCGAGCCTTGACATACGCCGGATTGTCGGCCCACCCGGGATCCACACCCGCCTCGACCAATTCCTCCGCCGACCACGTGGTGATACTCTCCACGCCCGATTTGAGGTTGGACCAGTACTCTTCCACATCACGGGCACCGGGAAACCGGCCATTGAGCCCGACGATCGCGAACTTCTGTGCGTTGCTCATTTCTCTCCTGGTACAAATCTGTGGCGGCGGCGAAGGAGACATGGAGAATATGGGCGCGCAGGCGCAGTGACCTGACAGGATTGGTGGAGTCGAGTCGCATGCCGGAATCACCGGCAAGGAAAAGAGCAGCCGCGCGCCTAACCGGGCCACGGCAAGTGTGCTTAGCGCTTCAGGCTTCGTGCTTCAGGCTTCACGCTTCGTGCTTCGTGCTTCGTGCTGAAGGCTATCCGCCGCGCCACATCCCACGCCTCGTCCAGACGGGCCAAATCCGCGCCGCCAACTTGTTCCGCACGGCTAGGATTCCGCGAAATCGAGCGCGGGTATGGCCTCCGGACACGCGGGGGAAACAAATGGCGAACGCGGCGGTACATCTTCAGGCGATTATGAGAGTCGAGAGTCGCGAATGCTTTCGCGCGCCTGCGGAAAGCGATGGAGATCTCGCGGTGGCTGCCGCTGGCCGCTGCCGCCGCTGCTCGGCGAGCTGGACGCTGAACTGTGCGGCCGTTACGAGAATGCGTTCGGGCTGCTGGGGGAGGGGTTGTGGGCGCTCACTGACCCGCAGGGTTGGATCGCATGTTTTGGGGGCTGGAGTCCGCGGGGCGGGTGCGGTTGGTTTGTGGTTTGAAAGCTTTTTACGGCCTTCGGTTATGGTTGTGCCGGTTCGGGGTTCGGGGTGGTGGGTGTGTTTGTCGGCTGCCGGTTTTCGCGTTCACGACCCCGCCCCGCCTCAGGCCTCTTCAACTCCAGCAGGTCTGAACCAGGGTCTAAATCAAGATCAAGAGCCCAAGCAAGGTCAACGGCAAGAGCCCAAGCAAGGTCAAGGTCAAGTGTGTCACGAACATGGATCGGAGCTGATGTGTAGGTAGTTGCTTCGTGATGTGGTGTTCCACGGGAGATGAAGGTTTTGTGGCCCTTCGGGACCGTCCTTGCCGGGGTGGTTCCAAACCGCCTCATGCTGCGTTGGGGTGAAGACCGTCGTGGTGAGCGATGAGGAAAAGGCGCACGTGATGCGTCAGGTGGGGACCAGGAAGACGATCACTGTCTGAGGCGTCGAAATGCTTAGGTGACATCAGAACCGGGGTGCCTTGATCCATCCTGGGATGAGCTTGGCGGGTGCGGTGTTATTGGCCAGGCGGTGTCCGGCGTACAGGTGGCGTGAGCCTGGTCTGCGGCTTTCGTGGGGAACGTGAGAAGGCGTGTCGCGATACTGCTTGGGCGTCAGTGGCTCAGGCGATAGGGAGAGAGCATCACGGTCCGGATGGGATGGCCGTAGGTGGTGTGAAGAGTACTGTTGCGCGGCGCGCTGGCGGACCGGCTCGTAGTAGTGGTGAAGCTCCTGTAATGGGGGTGGAGCGAAGGGGCCGGGTTGTTCGTGCCTGGTGTGTTTGGTTCAACCGGCGCTGGTCCGGGAGGGGCTTGATGGACGAGGTGAAAGCACAGGCTAAGCCGTTCGACATCTCCAAGGTGGAGGTGTGGGATGCGTGGGCGAAGGTGAGGGGGAACAAAGGCGCGCCTGGTGTGGACGGGGTGTCGATCGAGGCGTTCGAGAAAGACTTGGAGGACAACCTCTATCTGGTCTGGAATCGGATGGCTTCGGGCACGTATTTCCCGCCGGTGGTGAAGGCTGTGGCGATCCCGAAGGCCGGGGGTGGCACGAGAACGTTGGGCGTGCCGACTGTGGGTGATCGGGTCGCTCAGACCGTGGTGGCCGAGCATTTGTCGGCCCGGGTGGAGCCGGTGTTCCATCCGGATTCCTACGGCTACCGGCCTGGCCGTTCGGCGCTGGATGCGGTTGCGGTGTGTCGGGAGCGGTGTTGGAGGTTTGACTGGGTGGTCGAGTTCGATATCCGGCGGTTCTTCGACACGGTTCCGCACGACAAGATCGTGGCTTGTGTGCAGGCCCATGCCGATGCCCGCTGGGTGGTGTTGTATGTCCGGCGGTGGCTGACTGCTGGTCTGCGCATGCCCGGCGGGGGGGTGGTTGATCGTGGTGTGGGGACTCCGCAGGGTTCTGCGGTGTCTCCGGTGTTGGCGAACCTGTTTCTGCACTATGTGTTCGATACTTGGATGGCCCGGGAGTTTCCGGGGTGCCGGTTTGAACGCTATGCCGACGATGGTGTGGTCCACTGCCGCACGTTGGTGCAGGCGGAGCAGGTCCTGGCCGGGTTGCGGTCCAGGATGGCTGGGGTCGGTCTGGAGTTGCATCCAGGCAAGACCAGGATTGTGTATTGCAGGGATAGCAACCGTGGTGGTGGGGGTGGGCCTGATGGGGGTCATCCGCACGCGCAGTTCACGTTCTTGGGATACACGTTC
>NZ_JAAFZA010000157.1 GCF_015356865.1 Catenulispora pinisilvae | reverse complement strand
GAGCAAAGTCATGCCCCCGCACCCCTCGGGTCGGTCAGCAGATACGTGGCGAGCACACCGGCGCCGAAGGTCAGGCTGTCGGTGAGTACGTGCTCGTCGACGCCGTGGACGTACTCCCAAGCGTCGATCCCGCCGGCGACCCGGGCCTGCTGCCCGACGGCCGTCCGCAACTGCGGCGCCGTACCCCGCAGGGCCACATCTCGGCACGCCTGATCCAGGCCGAGGGCCAGCAGAACCAGCACGGCACCGGCGCCCTGTCGCCGACGATGATGTCGGACTTCTGGCAAGGCCTGTCCGCGGGCACCGCACCGACCGATCCCCCGGCGGCCGGACCGGATCCTTCGCAGCACGATCGCACCACCGCGAACCGTCAGGAGTGGAACCAGTGAGCAACCAGACCGAAGAGAATCTGAGCTGGCTGATCAACCGGATGCTGCAGAGCATCCCGGCTGCCCGCAGCGTGCTGCTGATGTCGACGGACGGTTTGGTCCGCGCGTACACCACCGGTCTGCACAAGGACGAGGCCGACACCCTGGCCGCCGCCGAGAGCGGCATGTGGGGCATCGTCACCGCGATCGGCCAGACGGTCCGGGCCGGCGGGGTGCGCCAGGTGGTGGTGGAGCTGGACGGCGCCTTCCTGTGCATCGGCGCGGCCGGTCCCGGCACCTGCATCGGCGTGCTGGCCGACCGCGAGGCCGACCCGCGGCAGATCGGATTCGAGATGCAGCGCTGCGTCACCGCGGTCACCCGGGAGCTGGGCACCGCCCCGCGTGGCGCCGCGGACGGCCCGGTGGCAGCGGCCCGGGCCCGGTCGTGAGCCGAGGCGATCCCGAGGCCTTCGTCGACTCGGCGGCCGGGCGGCTGATCCGGCCCTACGCGGTGGCCGGCGGCCGCACCGCGCCGAACGAGGATTTCCACCTGGTGACCTACGTGGTGGCCACCGGCCGGGCCCTGGGAGACCTGGGCCCGGACCACGACGACATCCTGAGCCTGTGCGACCGCCCGATCTCGGTCGCCGAGGTCTCGGCGCTGTCCGGGCTCCCGTTGGCCGTGACCAAGATCCTGCTGTCCGACCTGCTCGGCTGGCGTGCCATAGACACCCGTGCCCCGGTGCCCGTCTTCGAACGCGCGCGGCCGAGCACAGACCTTCTGGAGAAGGTGCTGGATGCCCTCTACAAGCTCTGACCGTGCTGTCGACCACCTGCCCGGCGGCCTCAAACTGCTGATAGCCGGCGGCTTCGGCGTCGGCAAGACCACGCTGGTCGGGGCGGTCTCGGAGATCGCGCCGCTGAAGACCGAGGCGACGATCACCGAGGCCTCCGTCGGCGTCGACGACATCGCGCTGACCGGCGGCAAGACCACCACCACGGTGGCGCTGGACTTCGGCCGAATAAGCATCGCCAACGAGTACGTGCTCTTCCTGTTCGGGCTGCCCGGCCAGGAGCGCTTCTGGTTCATGTGGGACCAGTTGTGCATCGGCGCGCTCGGGGTGATCGTGCTGGTCGACACCCGGCGCATCGAGGACTCCTTCGAGGCTGTCGACTACTTCGAGCGCACCGGGATCCCGTTCCTGGTCGCGGTTAACGAGTTC
Source organism: Catenulispora pinisilvae (assembly GCF_015356865.1). Classification (GTDB taxonomy): domain Bacteria; phylum Actinomycetota; class Actinomycetes; order Streptomycetales; family Catenulisporaceae; genus Catenulispora; species Catenulispora pinisilvae. Next base: position 23,006 of record NZ_JAAFZA010000157.1, on the reverse strand, counting down.
GAGGGCGCACAGTTCTCGTACACCGGTCCCGAGGTGCGCGAGGCGCTGCAACTGCGTCCCGACGTCCCGGTCGTGATGTGCGACGCCCGGTCGCGCACCTCGGCCGTGAACGTCCTCATCGCGTTGGTCAAGCATCTGCAGACCATCGACTACCGGACCGTCCGGCCAGCCGCCCCCGAGCTGGCCGCGCATGAAGGAAGCTACATATGACAGACCGCGACGACTTCCAGACCCCAGCCCTGCGGCTGGGCCGGCCGGCGCCCTCCGACGCCACCGCGCGGGCGGCCCGCCAGCGCGAGCTGGGCCTGGCCAACACCCCGGACTCAGTGTTCGACGAGGTCGCGCGCAAGGCGGCCGAGGCCACCGGCGCCACCGCGGCGATGGTCAACCTGGTCGGCGAGAGCGGCCAGTACTTCGTGGGCCTGTACGGCCGGGAACCCGCCAGCGGCGACCCGGCGTTCCTGGGCGAGCCGGGCCGGTTCATGGACATGGACCAGGGTTTCTGCGTGCACGTCGTGGGCCGCAAGGCCGCGCTGACGCTGGACGACGTCTTCGAGTTCTCCCGCTTCCGCGGCAACCCGGTGGTGGACGAACTGGGTGTGCGCAGCTACATCGGCGTGCCGCTGATCGACGACGACGGAACGGTGATCGGCACCGTGTGCGCGATCGATCCGGCCCCACGCAGTGAGTCCGAGGGCAATTCTTGGGGCAACGACGGCCTCCAGGTCCTGAAAGCGGCCCGCGACGAGGTCCTGGCCGAAATCGGCGGTCGGCAGAAAATCGCCGGAGTGCTGGAGGGCGCCGGCGGCACCGCGATGATCGCCGCCCGGCCGAATCTGGAGGTGCTGTACGCGAACTCCTTGCACGATCAGCTCTTCGGCGCCGTGGAGATGCTGGGCACCCCGGCCCCGGAGGCGTTCCCGCACTTGGCGCCGGTCGGCATCCTGGCGATCATCGACCACCTGGAGCGCGGCGGCGAGCCGTCGGCCACCGCCGCGATCCCGCTGAACGAGCCCGCGACCGGAACGGTGATCTTCGCCGCGGTCCCGGTCCGGGTGCCCGGTCACGCCACCGCGGTGCTCACTCTGGGGCTGCGGGACAGCGACGGAGCAACCGTGCTGAGCCGGGCCAAGGCGCTCGCCTCGGACATCGGGGAGCTTACGGACACGATCTGATTCACAGGAGTAACACGTACCCCTGACGGGCACGGCATAGGCGAGCCAGGACGCTGTATTGCGAAGCAGTGATCACGTGATAGGTATGAGTGCGCGCGCTCTGCGATCTCGATCGAGCCCGCGCGGAACGCCGTAACCGGTGAGGAGAGAGTCGGTGTCAGCACTCATGAACCAGGTCTTCACCAACGACCGGCATGAGGCCGTGCGGGAGGAGGTCCGGGCTTTCGCCGAACAGCAGGTGCTCCCGCGCGTGGCGCAGATGGAGGACACGCGCGAGGTCGACCACGAGCTGTCCACGGCGATCGCCCGGCGGGGCTGGATCGGCGCGACCATCCCGGTCGAGTACGGCGGGATGGAACTGGGACACCTGGGCAAGACGATCATCATCGAGGAGCTGGCGCGGGTCTCGGCGGCGATGGGCGCCATGGTGCAGGCCTCCCAGCTCGGCGTGGCCAAGATCCTGCACTTCGGCACCGAGGCGCAGCGCCGAAGATGGCTGCCGCCGATCGCCGCCGGCCACTGCCTGCCGACCATCGCGGTCACCGAGCCGGAGTCCGGCGGGCACGTGCTGGGGATGTCCGGCAGCGCCGTCCGCGACGGCGACCACTACGTTTTGAACGGTCGAAAGGTCTTCGTCGGCAACTCGCACGTCGGCCACGTACACGGGGTGGTGGTCCGCACCGGCCCCGGATCCAAGGGCCTGAGCGCCTTCCTGGTCGAGTACGACCGGCCCGGCGTCCGGCTGGAGCCGCTGGCCCCGACGATGGGCCTGCACGGTTTCAGCTTCGGCGAGATCGTCATGGAGAACTGCCGAATACCCGTGGAGAACCGACTCGGACACGAGGGCGAGGGGCTGGACGTGGCCTACTCGTCCAGCACGCTTTACGGGCGCCCGAACCTCACGGCCGTGGCCCTGGGCATCCACCAGGCCATCGTCGAGGACACGGTGGCCTACTGCCAGCAGCGCCGGCTCTACGACGCCCCGATCCACGAGATCTCCTCGATCAAGGTCCGGCTCGGCGACATGCAGTCCCGGCTGATGACCGCGCGCCTGGCCGCCTACCACGCCGTGTACCTGCTGGACCAGGGGCTGCCGTGTGACACGGAGCTGATGAACGCCAAGCTCATCAACGTCGAGTACGCGATCGACTCCGCGCGCGCGGCGATGGACATCATCGGCGCCCGCGGCCTCCAGACCCGGTACCGGATCGAGCGGTACCTGCGCGATGCCTACCACGTGCTCGCGCCGGCCGGCACGGCCGACATCCAGCGGCTGCGCCTGGCCGAGGCGGCGCTGAACGTCGACCGCGGCCAGTGGTCGGCGCGGTTCTCCAAGGAGGTCCGGGTCCGGGATTCCGGTCTGGTGTAGGGGGATCTGCTTCCCAGGCCACTGAATCAGGCGGCCGTATCAGGCCACTGGATCAGGCTGCGCTGGAGCCCGGTCAGGACTGGTGCTCGACCTGGTCCCGCAGCTGCTGCATGACCTTGCCCATCACTTCCGGACCGGTGCCGAACACCATCTTCTGCTGGTCCGGCTTGGGGTAGTAGGTGACGCTGCCCATGGTGGTGGCCGTCATCCAGACACAGGCCGTGGACTCCGCGGCCAATCCGCCGGACTGCACCGTGCTGGAGGCGCAGCCGGCCGAGCCGCCGTGCGCTCCCGGGTCGTACAGCACATGGTTCTCCACGAGGTGGTCGCCCGTGCCGTCGGTGGTGTACTTCGGGCCGACGCTGAAGACGGGCTTCAGTTTGCCGGGGTCGAACCCGCTGCCGTTGTAGCCGGCGAAGATGATGTAGACGTCGTGGGTGGGATCGTCGTAGACGGAGATGACCTGGGATCCCGAGACGCCCAGTTCGCCCGCGGTGGTGGCGAGCCCGGACTGGATCTTGGCCAGGCTCGCGGCCTGTGGCTGGATCTGCGCGAAGCCGAAGACGGACTTCGGCGCGCTCAGCACCCAGCCGCCGCCGCTCCCCGCGGTGTTCCCGCCATTGCCTCCAGTGCTGGTGCCGCCACTGCCATTGGTGTTCCCGGTCGTCGTTCCGGCGGTCGTCCCCTGGCCGCCGGAGCCGGCTGCCGTGCTCGCGGCGCCGTTCGCGGCCGTCGTGTTCCCAGTGGTGTTCTGGCTCGGTACCCCAAGGGAGCCAAGGGCCCCGGTGGTGCCCGATGAGGAGCTGCATCCCGCGAGGGCGGCAGCACTAATGCCTATGATCCCGACGAACGGGATAAAAGATATCCGCGTCATAGCCGTCAGACTCGCATAGCGAGGTCCGGACCGGCGCTGAGATTTGCTAAGCGGCACATGTAGCGGCGCTAATGGGCTTATGGACTTGGACCCGCGCCGCTTGCTCCTGCTCCAGGCGATATCGGAGACGAACAGCCTGGCCCAGGCCGCCCGCCGACTCGGCCACACGCCCTCGGCGGTGTCCCAGCAACTCGCGAAGCTGGAGCGGGAAGCCGGCACGGCGTTGGTGGACCGCGGCGTGGGCGGCGTGGAGCTGACCGAGGCCGGCCGCGTCCTGGCCCGCGCCGGGAGCCGCATCGGCGACTCGCTGGCCGACGCCGAGCGCGAGTTGCTGGCGCTGACCAGTAGCGCCACCGGTCCGATCACAATCGCCATGCCGCCCGGCGGGACGGTGGAGGTGGTCGCCGGCGCGGTGGCGCTGCTGGCCGAGCGCCACCCGGATCTGCGGCCGATCCTCATCGAGGCCGAGCAGGCCGAGGGACTTCGGATGCTGCGGACCCAGAGTGTGGACGTCGCGATCATCATCGACGACCGCGACACAGCGGTCCCGCTGCCGCCCGGCTACCTCTCGCAAGTGATCATGGAGGACGAGTACCGCATCGCGATTCCGTCCGCCTGGGAGCTCCCGGCCACTCCCGCCGACCTGTCCGGTCGGCCCTGGATCGGCGCCCCGCCGGCCTCGGCCCGTGGCCGCTGCTTCCGGCGCCTGGCCGACCTGCACGGAATCGTCCCCGCCACCGAGCACCTCGCCGTCAGCTTGAGCACCTTGCAGACCATGGCCGCGGCCGGCCTCGGCGCCAGTATCGCCCCCTGGTACTACGCCGACTGGCTCAGGAACTGCACAGTCCTGGACCTCCCGGTCCCCGGCGGCTTCATCGCCCGCGTGATCCGCCGCGCCACCCCCGCCGCCGAAGCCGTCCGCGACGCCGTGTCGGAGAGCGCGCGGACGCGGGCGGAGCAGCTGGTGGAGCAGGGCATCCATAAGCGTGACATCCGCATCAAGCGGCTGCCGGACCCCGGAGACGCCGCGGGGGCGGAATAGTCCGGGCCGCTCAGGCGCCTGCCGGATCCGGCGCCGTGAACACGTTCCGTGACTCGATCAGGTTCCCGGCGAAGGTCATCGGCGGCATGGTCGCGGCGGCGGCCCGCTCCTGCTCGGTGATCGGCACCACCGTTATCACCCGCACCTTGCCCTCGCAGGTGTCGAGCCAGTCCGGGGTGTCGGTCAGCAACGGCCCGGCCAGGAACACCGCGGGGCAGCCGGGGAACGTCGGGAAGTCGTGCTCGAACCCGACGATCTGGGCCCAGCTCACCGCCCGCCCGGTCTTCCACGGGTACACGGCCAGATTCGCCAGCTGCATCGCGATCTGCCGCTCGTCCGGCTCGGCCAGCGCCCCGGTACGCGACAGCCACAACTCGGCGCGCCCGCCTTCCCCGCCCTCCGGTGCGGGCATCGGAGCCGACGCCATCCCGACCGTCACGAACGTGGTCAGACCGCTCGGATCCACGGGCCGGTAGACGAAGACGTCGAGCCGCGCGATCGGGCCCGGGCCGTCGTCGAACGTGATCGAGGCGGCGGCGTCCCCGCGTCTTTCCATCAGGGTTCTGTAAACGTCGCGCAGGACCGGAGGTGCAGACATGCAGTGAACCTACACCCGGGCCCGGGCTGTGACTCCCGGCTCCGGCGAGTCAGGGTTCTACCAGCGGACCTGCATGGCGCTGCGCAGCATGGTCGCCTGCGCGAAGTCCTGCACCGTCCGTTGGTTGGCCGCGGCGATCTTCTGAATGATCTGCTGCAGCTCGGCGGGCCGGGGCGTGATCAGGCCCCTGATGAGGTGGCTGACCTGACCCTGCCGGAGCATCCACACTTCGTAGTAGGTGATGTCCAGGGCCCCGCCCCGGCTGCCGACGCCGGCCGTCGCCTCCAGACACAACGCGTGCGGTGCCTCGACGAACCGCGACACCGTCTTCAGTGTCGACCGCATGCCGCTGGCCCAGAAACTGTGCACCGCGCCCACGAGCTGGTCCCGGCTGTAGACGACGTTGCCCACGTTGGAGAACCTGACGTCCGTGGTGTACACCCCGGCCAGGGCGTTCGGATCTTGGGCGTTGGTAGCGCTCCGGTAGCGCTGGTAGACGTCCTGTCCCTGCGTGGGTCCGGTGGGCTGGGGCAGCGGCGACAGTGAGCGCGGCGCGATGCTTCCGTTGGCATGAAAGCGGATCAGGCCGCCGTCCATCACGAACACGTCGTAGCCGAACACCTGCGCGTAGGCGGTGGACTGCACCGACTCCACGCAGAAGGAGTCGCCGAGATCGACGAAGCTCTCCACTCCTGAGGTGGCGACCGGTCCGGCCACGGCGAACAGCTGCTCCAGCGTGCCGGCGATCTGCTCCACGCCGGTCAGCACCTGCCCGGTCGCCGTCGAGACCTGGACCGCGTCCGGATGGAACATGGCGCGCAGCGCCGCCACGTCTCCCGCGGCCAGTGCCGCACACCACCGATGGTGGAACATCTGGGCCGAACTCAGCTGCATGATCCCTCCCGACCGCCGACCGCCGACCGCTTTTCTTCAGGCAGTATCCCTTATCCCTTCAGGCTGACACGGCCGCGGTCGGGGGAGTGAGGGTATTTGCTACCTGCCCCGTGTAGCGCTGCTAACGATCGGCAGGCCGAGGTGGTCGTGCAGGGCCTGGCGGCCGAGCGGGGTCACGCGCAGCGCGCGGGTCGTGCCGACGCGCGTGACCCAGCCGGCGGCGAGCGCGTGGCCGCACAACGCGCCGCCGACCGCGCCGGCCAGATGCGTGCGGCGCTCGGTCCAGTCCAGGCACGCGCGCACCGGCGGGCGTCGCGAGGCGGGCAGCACGATGCCGACGTCGGCGAGCCAGGCCGCGCCCCGGTCCGTCAGCGCCGCGGCGGCCGGCTGCCCGGTGTCCCAGACCAGCAATCCGCGCTCCACCATCGCGTCCTTGATCTCCAGCGCCACCGCACCGGCCAGGTGGTCGTAGCACAGCCGGGCGTCCAGCAGCGCCTGCTGCCGGGTGGCGACGGTCAGCGACCGAGGCCGGACCGGCTGCCGCGGCGCCAACTCGGCCAGGCCCTCGATCAGCTCGAAGACCCGCCGGTCGGCGATGCGCAGATAGCGGTGCCGGCCGTGCCGTTCGTCGGCCAGCAGCCCGCCGCCGACGAGCAGGTTCAGATGCGAGGTCGCGGTCGACTGCGTGACCCCGGCATACCGGGCCAGCTCGCCGGCCGTCCAGGCCCGGCCGTCGAGCAGCGCCAGGCAGAACGCGGCCCGCGTCCCGTCGGCGAGCAACCGCGCCACCGCGGCCAGGTCCACCCCCACGTCCCGGCCCACCCGCTGATCGTCCATGCCTCGATTGTCGCCGATGTCGCTTCGACCGCCGTCAAAGCATCCCCGTCCTAGCGTGCCGACATGCACCTCACGCACCTCACCGACGTCCCCACCCCGGCCGACATCGCGACCCTCTCCGCCGCGCTGGACCGCTTCAACGTCGAAGCGACCGGCATCGATGATCGCCGACCCCTGGCCGTCCTGATCCGCGATCCCGAGTCCCGCGAACCGATCGGCGGCCTGTCTGGACGGACATCCCTCGGCCTGTTCTTCGTCGACCTCTTCTACCTACCGCCCGCCCTGCGCGGCAACGGCCTCGGCGCCGCGATCCTGCGCGAGGCCGAGAACGAGGCCCGCGCCCGCGGCTGCCGTGCCGCGGTTCTCTACACGATCAGCTTCCAGGCCCCCGACTTCTACCGGAAGCAGGGCTGGACGGTGTTCGGCGAGGTGCCCTGCGATCCGCCGGGGACCAGCCGGGTCTTTCTGCGTAAGGAGCTGGTGTGACCGGGGTGTAGTCGCGATGCGGCTGCCACAAAGACGGCCGGCCGCCGTGGCATCCACGACGACCGGCCTGCGCACTGCCTATCGTTTCACCGGCTGTCGCCGGGTCACTGGTTCTGTTGATTCTGCTGGTCCTGCTGGGTCTGTTGGCCGGAGTAGTCCTGCTGCCCCGACTGCTGCCGCCGAGACGCCTGCTGGCCCGCCATCTGCTGGTTCTGCTGGTCGTCCGTCATCTGCTGGTCGGGGTCGGGCTCCATGCCGCGCATGCCGCCCTGGCTCTGGTCGAACTGCTGGAAGTTCTGACCCTGCTGGCCGCTCTGGTCGCCCTGGCTGTCCTGGTCGCCCTGGTTGCCTTGGCCGCTCTGCATCTGGCCGCTCTGCATCTGGCCGCTCTGCATCTGACTGCTCTGGTCGCCCTGGCCACCTTGGCTGCTTTGACCGCCCTGGTCGCCCTGGCCACTCTGGCCGCTCTGGCCGCTCTGGCCGCCGAACTGCGGAGCCTGTCCGGACATGTCGCCGCTCTGGTAGCCCTGGAAACCGGGCTGGCTCTGGGCGTCCAGATGCTGCTGGTAGTCGCCGTTCTGGAGCTTCTGTGGATCGATCCCCATCTGCTGCAAGGTGTCCGCGTGCTGCTGGGGGTCGATCTGACCGCCCATCTGCTGGAGCTGCTGGGCCGCCTGCTGGTGGTCGCCGCCGAGCTGGCCGACGAGGTTCGCGATCTGGTTCGGGTCGTAGTCGGGCATGATCGTGCCTCCTTCCCGTCTTGAGCCGGACGGCTCTGTTGCAGCGAAACACGCTCCGGCCGGGCCCGCACCCCGCGCCACTGCCCCACATCCCCCGAATGGACCCCTCCCTGTCGGTGGTATTTCCCTTAACCAGTAATCAATTACTTGAAGTGACTGAGACCTCTGAGACGTCGCCCGCCGGCAGCCAGTCCCGCCCCGGCCGGTACTCCAGCCACCGGTTCCGTCCGCCGAGTTCGGCGAACGCCTGAAGCAGCGACTCGACGCCCGGATGGGGATCCGCCGCCCGCCACACCAGCGACCACGCGTACAACGGCGTCGGCTCGACGAGCGGAAGGGACCGGACGCGCACCCGGTCCGGCAGCTCCAGGTCCGCCGGTACCAGGGCGAAGCGCGTGGGATCGGCCGCCACCTGCTCCAGGAAGTGGCCGATCCCGAGGTTCGCCGTGCCGGAGTCCGCGTTGATATCGAAGTGCTCTGCGAACCGCCGGTAGAAGTCCAGCCGTTCCAGCGAGGCCGGGCCCCACAGGACGCTGTCCCGCAGCTCATCGGGCCGCACCTCGGAGCGGTCGGCCAGCCGGTGCCGGTCGCCGACCACGACGTCCACCGGCTCCAGCCGGACCAGCCGGTGCGCGTACCCGGCATGCTCGGCGCCCTGCGCCCCGTCGGCCCCGTGCGCCCGCCCGAAGCCGACGTCCGTCGCCGTCCGGACCAGCGCGTCCAGCACGCCGGGCAGGTCGCGCCCCGGCCCGGTCTCGACGGAGACGGCGACCGCCCGCGCCAAGTAGTCGATCACCGGCGCCAGGGTCCGCATCGGCGCGAACAGGTGGCCCCAGTAGTCGATCCGCAGCGGACGCTCGACGTGTCGCGCCGCGGCCACCGCGCGATCGCCCTGGGCCAGCGTCTGCCGCGCCGGTTCCAGGAACCGGCGGCCGGCCTCGGTCAGCTCGACGGCATGCCCGCCGCGTAGGAACAGCTGCGCCCCCAGCTCGCCCTCCAGGCGCGCGATGCGCTTGGACAGCGCCTGCTGGCTCACCGCGAGCTGCTCGGCGGCCTGCCCGAAGTGCAGCCGGTCCGCGGTGGCGACGAACGCCCGCACCTGAGCCAGGTCAAGATCCATGCCTCCACCTTGGCCCACCACCGGCGGTTGTCGAAACCGGCGGCCGGTTGTTGGACCGGCCCGGCACCCCGGTGGTCAGCTTGATCCAGCAGCCGGAAGCCCGAGCTGCCGGAGCTGGAATCAGCCACACCCGAAGCAGCCACACCCGAAGTAGTCAGACCCAAAGCAGTCAGACCCAAAGCAGTCACAACCCGAAGGAAGGGATCGCCATGAAGGCCATGACCGCCACCGGCCGGACCGACCGGTCCGTGGAACTCACCGCCGTCGCCGAACCGCGGCCGCGCCCCAACGAGGCGCTGGTCAAGGTCGAGGCGTACTCCGTCAACCGCGGCGAGACCTTCCAGCTGGAGACGCCGCCCCCGGACTGGCGCCCCGGCAAGGACATCGCCGGCCTCGTGGTCCAGGCGGCGGCCGACGGCAGCGGCCCGGCGGCCGGCACCCGCGTGGTCGGCCATCCGCCGCAGGGCGGCTGGGCCGAATACGTCGCGGTCCCGACCGGCTCGCTGGCCGAACTGCCGGACGGGGTCCGGGCCGCCACCGCCGCCGCCCTGCCGCTGGCCGGCCTCACCGCGCTGCGCCTGCTGCGGGCGGCCGGATCGGCCGCCGGTCGCAGCATCCTGATCACCGGGGCGTCCGGCGGCGTCGGCCACTACTTCGTGGAACTCGCGGCCGCCGCCGGCTTGGAGATCACCGCGGTCAGCTCCTCGCCCGAGCGCGGCGCACGGCTCCGGGAACTCGGCGCGGCCCGCGTCGTCCCGACCATCGACGACGCCGCCGGCCCCTTCGACGTGGTCCTGGAATCCACCGGCGGCCCGAACCTGCCGAAGGCCCTGGCCAAGCTGGCCCGCCGCGGCACGCTGATCTGGTTCGGCCAGGCCAGCCGCCAGCCGGTGACCCTCGACTTCTTCGACTTCTTCGCCGGCCCGGAATCGGCGACCATCCGGCACTTCCACTACGCCGACTCGGACGCCTCCTACGCCGAGGACCTCCAGACCCTGGTGCGCCTGGTCGCCGGCGGCCGCCTGCACCCCGAGATCGGCCTGGTCGCCGACTGGACCGAGACCGCCGAGGTGCTGACCCGGCTGCGGGACCGGGGCGTGCGCGGCAACGCGGTCCTCACCGTGGCCTGATCGACCTCTGATCGACCTCTGATTCACCGACCAACGACTCAGTAGACAAAACCCTGATAAAGGAGCATCACCATGGCCACCACGGCCCGCACCGACCCGAAGTCCGTCGTCGTCCGCTACGTGGAAGCCGTCCGCGACGGCGACGCGCAGACGATCTTCGACAGCTTCGCCGAGGACGCGACCTGGCTCTACCCGGGCAGCCTGCCGATCTCCCGCCTCTGGGAGGGCCGCGACGCCATCATCAACGACTTCCTCGGCGGTATGGGCGCCTACCTCGACACCTCGGCGCCGGTGATCATCGAGCTGGTCAGCGCCTTCGCCGACGGCGACCGGGTACTGGCCGAGTGGACCTCCAAGGCGACCGCGGCCGGCGGTGCCGCGTACGACAACCGCTGCGCGGGCGTGTTCACCGTCCGGGACGGGAAGATCACGTCGGTGCGGGAGTACGCGGACACCCGGCACGTCGCCGACGTGCTCTTCCCAGAGGCCTGATCCGCCTCAGTCGCTCTTCACCGGGGCCCCGCGGTAGGTCCCGAACGACCACCGGTTCCCCTCCGGGTCCCGGACCTGGAAGTCCCGCGACCCGTACTCGGTCTCGTACACCTCCTGCACGATCTCGGCCCCGCCGGCCTTGGCCCGGGCGAACAGCTCCTCCGGGTGGTCGGTCACCACGTAGGCGCCGAACTGGCCGGGGGACAGCGGCCACTGGTCGCCGTCGGAGGGCTTGGCCGAGCCGAGCATGATGCCGCCGCCCTCGGGCCAGGCCAGCTCGGCGTGGTGCACCTGGTCGCCGTCCCGGTAGACGACGGTCTCCTGGAAGCCGAAGGCCTCGGTGAGGAAACGGATCAGGGCCGGTGCGTCGGTCGCCCGCAAGGTGGGCCACACCTGCGGGGCGGGCGTCGTCTCGGTGGTCATGGCGGTCACTGCTCCTTCGTGGTCGTTCCCCCCGGCCCTTCGTTCTCAGGGCGGTTCCAGGTTCGCTCGCCGGGTACGGCGCCGGATTGGATATTTCGGAACTCCTCGGCCAGCCAGGCCACCGGCGGACAGCCGGCCAGGGCGTTGAACTCACGGTCCAGGTGCGCCTGGTCGTAGTAGCCGGCGTCCACGGCGAGGCCGGCCAGCCCCAGTCCGCGCCGGCGGTCGGCGTCCGGCCACACCTCGACCGGACCGCGCCGGGCCCGGTCCGCGAGCCGCCGCCGGGCCCGGTCGAACCGGATCACCCGGGCCGCGGCCTTCGGCGTCAGCCCGAACTCGGCGCTGAAGCGGCCGGACAGGCGGCGCGCGCTCCACCCGAGCTCCTCGGCCAGTTCCGCGATCGGCAGAGTGCCGCGTGAGCGGAGCAGCAGCCGCCAGGCGTGGGTCAGCTCGGCGGGGATCGCGATGCCCGCCGACTTGCCCGCCGACTTGTCCGCCGACTTCGCGGCCCGCTTCGCCAACCAGTCGTCCACCACGGCGAACCGCCCCGGCCAGTCCTTCGCCGCCCTGAGCCGTTCCTGGGCCAGGACGATGTCCCGGCCCAGCACGGCATCGGCGGACACGTCGATCTCGGCGAGTTCCCCGGCCGGAATCCCCAGCAGGGCCCGCGCCCCCAGCGGATCCAACGCGATCTGCACACCGGACTGCCGGCCGTCGTGCCCGATCAGCGCCGGGGCGGTGTGCAGCCCGCCGAGCAGCAGCCGGAAGTCGCCGGGCACCTGGCGCGGGTCGGGGTGCGCGAGCATGGTGAGGGGATCGTCGAGGGTGAGGATGAGCGTCAGGTACGGCGAGGGCAGCCCGCGATGCCGCCCCGCCGGGACGCCCGCCTGCCGGTAGCCCGAATACCAGCCGACGACGGGGCGCAGCGCGGCTCCGGGCGGCTCGCGGACCGATTCGTCGACCGGCCCGCCGCCCTCGGGTTCGGATTCGGGCTGCACGCTCCCATTCTTACCGGCTTGATGGGGTTCGGCGCGGCGGGAAGCGGCGTCAGTTCTTGCTCAGCAGCCCGGTCAGTTCGTTCGGCTGGCTGCTCACGGCGGGGGCGGTCCCGAGGATGGCGACGGTGATCGTGGCGGGCGAGGACAGCGTGTAGACCTGCTTGACCGGCGAGGTGGTCGCGCAGTCCGGGCCACCACTGGAGGACCCTGATATCAGGGTCAGCTGGGTGCTCGTGGCGGACTCGAAGTCGTTGGTGAAGGAGCACGTGGCGCCGTTGACCGTGGCCGTGGCCGGGACCGTGGCCTGCCCGGCGCTGTCGTCGCCCTGCGTCTGCTGGATGGTCACGTGAAAGGGGAGCACCGTGTCCTGGGACTGTCCGGGGAAGGATATGGAGCCGGACCAGCTGCCGAGGAAGGCGCTGGGGATCTGGCCCGGTGCCGAGGCCTGAGTGCCGTTGTCACCGCCGGCGGCGGTGTTCGTGACGGTGACCTTGACGGTCGGGGTCGGGGTCGCGGTCGCGGTCGGGGTCGCGGTGACGGTCCCCGGCAGCGGGGCGGGGTGCGAGGACTGGCCCGCGGCGCTCGTCGTCGGCGGCGCCGTAGCGGATCCCGGCGAATCGTCGTGGCCCCGAGTCGCCAGGACCACCACGCCGCCGATCACCATCGCGGCCGCCGTGATCGCCGTGACCGGTAGCAGCCATCGATTGCGTCGGCGTTCCGGTTCCGGCGCGTATCCCGAGATCGTCACCGGCGGACCGGGCACGGTCATCGGCATCGGTCCCGGCATCGGCCCGGGCGGTGCCCCCGGCATCGTGGCGGTGAAACCGTCCTGCGGCCCCGTCCGCGGGCTGTCGAAGTCCAGAACCTGTGCGGCCAGGCGCGCCACCGCGTCCGCGATCGCCGGCGGCAGCCAACCGGACTGCTCGGCCGACGGCCCCACCGCGTTCAGGTGCTCCCGGAGCTCGGCGAGCTGCGGCCGGCGGGCCGGATCCTTGGCCAGACAAGCCAAAACGATCCCGCGCAGCGGTTCCGGGACACCGGTCAGGTCCGGCTCCTCATGCAGCACCCGATACAGCAGCACCGGCGCGCCGACGTCCTCGCCGAACGGCGTGTGGCCGGTGGCGGCGAAGGCGAGGACCGCGCCGAGCGCGAACACGTCGCTCGCCGGCCCCGCCTGCTGTCCGGCGGCCTGCTCGGGGGAGACGTAGCCCGGCGAGCCGATCAGCATGCCGGTGCCGGTCAGCGCGGCGGCCTCGCCGTCCAGCGCGCGGGCGATGCCGAAGTCGATCAGCCGTGGCCCGTCCGGGGCCAGCAGGACGTTCGGCGGCTTCACATCCCGGTGCACCAGACCGAGTCCGTGCACGGTCTGCAAAGCCTCGGCCAGGCCGGTGCCGAGTGCGCGGAGCGTGGTCGGCGGCAGCGGCCCGAAGGTGTCGACCGCACTGCGCAGATCGGGCCCGGCGATGTAGCCGGTCGCGACCCACGGCTGCGGCCCGTCGGTGTCGGCGTCCAGCACCGGCACCGACCAGCGGCCGCCGACCCGGCGCGCGGCCTGGACCTCGTGCCGGAACCGGCGGCGGAAGCTCTCGTCGGCGGCGTACTCGCCGCGGACCAGCTTGACGGCCACGGTCCGGCCGCCGGGCGTGCGTCCGAGGTAGACCTGGCCCATGCCGCCCCCGCCGAGCCGGGCCAGCAGGCGGTAGGCGCCGACCTGCCGCGGGTCCCGCGGGCCCAGTGGCTCCATCTTCCTTCGCCCTCCCCAGATCGCCGTCGACGCCCGCCAGACTCGCACAGCGGCTCGTCCCCGATATGAGAGCATTGCTAACCCGCCCCTGTAGCCCCGCTAACGGCTAGATCCGGGGCGAGGGCAGCGCCTTCTCGAACCCGAGCAACAGCCGGCCGCCACCCGAGCGCCGGAACTCCGGTCGGATGTACATCCGGCTCGACTCGGCCATGCCCGCCGCCAACATCCGCACCCCGACACAGCCGGCCGCCACGTCCCCGACCCGCGCCACCAGGAACACCTGTCACGCGGTCAACGGCATCGTCATCGGAGGATCAGCTCGAGACTGTACAGTCCAGCCTGTACATATCGGCGAAACAGGAGCTGACCCATGCAGCTGATCAAACACGCCCACGCCTGTGTCTCGCTGGCCGGTGACCAGGGCCGGATCGTCATCGACCCGGGCACCCTGACGCCCGACGCGGCCGACGCGGTGGCGGCGGCCGAGGCGGTCCTGATCACCCACGAGCACCCCGACCACTTCGACGAGCAACTGCTCGCGCAGGCTCTGCAGGCCCGTCCCGAGCTGCGGGTGTACGGCCCGGAGAGTGTGGTCGGGCGGTGGGAGGCCCGGCGCGGGCAGGTCACCGCGGTGACTGCCGGGGACCGGATCGCGGTGGCCGGGTTCGACATCGGCGTCTTCGGCGAACTGCACGCCATGATCCACCGGGACCTGCCCCGGGTCACGAACGTCGGCTACCTGGTCGACGAGCGCGTCTACCACCCCGGCGACGCCTACCACGTCCCGGACGCGCCGGTGGAGACGCTGCTGTTGCCGACCAGCGGGCCGTGGGCCAAGCTCGGCGAGGGCGTGGACTACGTGCGCGAGGTCGCGCCGAAGCAGGCCGTGCAGATCCACGAGCTGCTGCTCAGCGACCTCGGGCAGCAGATGACGCGGCAGATGGTGGGCCAGGGCGGGCTGACCGACGTGCCGGTGACCATCGTCCCGGTCGGCGAGGCGATCACCGTGTGACCCCGCGGGGCCGTCGCGGACCATCAGTGGCCCACCAGCGGACCATCAGTGGCCTGCGACGGCCTCCACCTCGGCCGCGTACACCCGCGCCGGGTCGAACCCCATCCCGTCGAAGTGCCCGGCCAGCTCCAGCGAGAGCACCCCGTGCAGCCGGGTCCAGAAGACGACGGCCCGGTGCAGCCGCTCCGGCTCGGCGGGATACGCCGTGGCCCAGCCGGCGTCCGAGGCGGCCAGATGCTCCCCCAGCGCCGACGCCGGCAGCGCACCGAGCCCGTCGCCCCCGGCCGCCTCCAGCAGCTTCGTCATCACGTCGTTGGCCAGCTGCCTGGTGTCATCAGGAGCCTGATAGCCCGGCACCGGCGTGCCGTAGATCAGTAGATACCGCTGCGGGTCCTCCAGCGCCCACACCCGCATCGCCTGTGCCAGCCCCCTGAGATCCGCGCCCCCCGCCGCGGCGGACCGGATCGTGTCGGCCAGGCTCTGGTACGCGTCCCGGATGAGCGCCGTGATCAGCTCGTCGCGGTTGGCGAAGTACCGGTACAGCGCCGGCCCGCTCATCCCCATCTGCTTGGCGATGGCGTTCAGCGACAGCGCGGAGGCGCCCGCGGTCGCGATCTGCTCCCACGCGTGCTGCTTGATCTCCTCCTGCACCTGCGCGCGGTAGCGCTGCCTGGGGGACTCCGTTGTTGTTCCCATGGCTGTGACCTCCTCATCTGTCGTCTCTGCTGGTTCTGCCGGCGGCGACAGTTAGAGGCTATCACTGATGCGATTGACATTCACTGAAGCGAGCTGTTATAACTTGTAACGAACGCAAGAGCTTCTACCGAAAGGGCCGCGGCCATGACCGATCAGACTCTCGTCCAAGTGGTACTGCCGGGCATCGTGGAGCCGGAAGGATTGCAGGTCCGGCGCGCGGCGGTGCCGCAGCCCGGGGCCGGCCAGATCGTGATCGCCATGGAGGCGACCGGGGTCTCCTTCGCCGAGCAGCAGATGCGCCGCGGCCGGTACTACGACCAGCCCCCGTTCCCGTTCGTCCCGGGCTACGACGTCGTCGGCCGGGTCTACGCGGTCGGCGCCGGGGTGGAGCCGGGCCTGCTGGGCCGGCGGGTGGCCGTGCTGACCAAGGTCGGCGGCTGGTCCAGCCACCTGCTGGCCGACGTCCGGGACGCGGTCGAGGTCCCCGAGGGCCTGACCGCCGAGCAGGCCGAGACCGTGGTGGTGAACGGCATCACCGCCTGGCAGATGCTGCACCGCAAGGCGCGCGTGAAGGCCGGCCAGACGGTCCTGGTGCACGGCGCCAGCGGCGGCGTCGGCTCGGTCCTGGCCCAGCTGGCGCTGGCGGCCGGGGTGACGGTGATCGGCACCGCCTCGGCCCGGAACCACGACGCGCTGCGCGCCGCCGGGGTGATCCCGGTCGACTACCGCGCCGACAACGTCCCCGAGCGGGTCCGCGAGCTGGCCCCGCGCGGTGTGGACGCGGTCTTCGACCACGTCGGCGGGCGCAGCGTCATCGACTCCTGGCACCTGCTCGCCCCGCACGGCACGCTCGTCTCCTACGGCACCGCCTCGACCCGCGACGACACCGGCTCCAAGCAGTGGCCGGTGCTGAAGATCGTCGCCCGCACCACGCTGTGGACCCTGCTGCCCAACGGCCGCAGCGCCTCCTTCTTCAATATCTGGGCCGGCAAGAAGCTGAACCAGGACCGCTTCCGGGCCCGGCTGCGCACCGACCTGACCGAGGTCTTCGCGGCCCTGCGGCGCGGCGACATCGTCACCCCGATCGCGGCCCAGCTGCCGCTGGCCCAGGCCGCCGAAGCGCTGCGGCTGGCCGAGTCCGGCACCGTCAGCGGAAAGATCGTCCTGACCAACTGACCAACTGACCAACTGACCGCCTGGCCAGCCCGGCCCGCAGCAGCACTGAAAACCATCACACTGAAGGAGCTTCCCAATGCTGATGTCAACCTGCGTGAGCGCTGACAGTCGGCGTGGGCTGGTAGAGCGCTCCGTCGCGGATCATGGCCCACAGGACATTGACGCGGCGGCGGGCCAGGGCCAGCAGCGCCTGCTTGTGTCCTTTCCCTTCAGCGCGTTTGCGCTGGTAGAAGCTCTTAGAAGCAGCGCACGACTTGAGGCTGGCCAGCGCGGACAGGTAGAAGGCGCGCAGCAGGCCGCGGTGGAACCGTCTGGGCCGGCGCATGTTGCCGGACACCTGGCCAGAGTCGCGGGGCGCGGGGGCCAGGCCGGCGTAGCCGGCCAGCCGGTCCGCGCTGCCGAAGGCGGTCATGTCGCCGCCGGTGGCCGCGAGGAAGTCGGCCGACAGCATCGGGCCCATGCCGGGCAGGCTGAGGATCACTCGTGCGGCCGATGGTCGCGAAATCGGGCCTCGATCAGGGCCTCCACCTCGGCGATCTCCTCGTCGAGCCCGATGATGCCCTTGGCCAGCCGCGCGGCCATGTCAGCGGCCAGGCGTTCGCCGGGCAGCGTGACGGTCTGCTACTCGGCGGCCTGCACGGCGACCGCGGCCAGCCCGGCGGCGCCGCGGACCTTGCGGGCCCGCAGCCAGGACTCGACGCCGGCCACCCCGGCCGCCCGGATCGCTGCGGGCATAACGAAGCCGGTGAGCAGTATCACCGGGCCCTTGTTCGTCAGATCCAGCGCCCGCTCCAGGCCGGGGAAGACCTCCAGCAGTTGGGCGCGCAGCCGGTTGATCGCCCGGGTGCGGTCCTGTACGAGGTCGGCGCGACGCGTAGTCAACGTGCGCAGGTCGACCGCGACCTCGTCGCCGGGCCGCAGCAGACCGAGGTCCTTGCGCATCCTGGCCTGGTCGGCGATGACGAACGCGTCCTTGGCGTCGGTCTTGCCCACGCCCCGGTAGCCCTCCGAGGCCCGGTGCACGGCCAGCCCGGTGATGTAGACCATCGGCTGGTCGCGGTTCAGCAGCAACCCGATCAGCAGCGCCGCCCCGCCGTGGTTGATGTCCACGGCCCACAGCACATCGGCATCCAGCGCGAGCACGTCGTCGATCAGCTCGCCGAGCACCGCCTCGTCGTTGAGGACCCGGCGCGACAGCAACTTCTTGCCGTCGGCGTCGATCACCACACAGTGGTGATGTTCCTTGCCGATGTCCACTCCGGCCCAGATCACGGGCACAACCGCCTCCACAAGCGCAATGTCGGTGTTCGTACTCCCAGCAGACGACCTCGCCGACGTGGCCCTACACAGCGATCGGTTCGCATTTCCCAATTAGTGGTCGAGTCGTCGCGGACCCGCGGGCGGCCAAGCTCCTTCAGCCATGAACGGCTAACGCCATGCAGCCATACCCGCAGGCCCTGGGCCTCCTGATCTTACGACTGACCAATCAACCCATCTAGAAAGGTAGGGCCCACCATGAACGCCGCCACCACCCTCCCGGAGATCGCCATCGCCTGGGCCGCCGCCTGGAACGGCGACAACGCCGACGCCCTCGGCGCGCTGTTCACCACCGACGGCACCTACACCGACCACGCGATCGGGGCCACGATGACCGGCCAGGAGCAGATCTCCGGCTGGAAGGCCCGTACCGACGCGATGATCGACGACGCCGCGGTCAAGCTGGTCACCGCGTACCGTTCCGGCAACCGCGTCACGATCGAGGCCGTCTACGCGGGCCACATCAAGGGCGCGCCCACCCCGTTCGCCGTCCCGATGGCCACCCTGCTCGACACCCGCGACGACCTCCTGATCACCGCCGACCGGGACTACTACAGCTTGGCCGCCGTCCTGGCCCAGTCCGGGCTGCCGGCCGACTGGACCCCGGCTTCCTGACCGTCGCCCGTCGCCCGATGCCCGTCGCCCGACCCGACTCACCCGCGGAGCACGCCGATCGCCTTTGGCGCGGCGTGCTCCGCGGGTTTCAGCTTGCCCGGACTCCGGATTCCGGAGTCAGCCACAGCCGGCTTTGGTCGGCGCGCGCGGTGTATCAGCCTGCTGCGATGGCCGGCAAGCCGGACCCGGGCCGACCCAGCAACGTCCGCCGGAACTCCTGCGCGGCCCGCGGCAACGCCACATCGGTACGGTGCGCCAGCGCGATGGTCCGGTGCAGCGACGGCGCGGCGATAGGCGTCACCCGCAGCCCCGGATCGGCGTTCCGCGCCACCATGCCCGGCACGATCGCCACGCCGAGCCCGGCCCGCGCGAATCCGAGCACCGCGTCCATCTCCCCGCCCTCGACCGCGAACACCGGCTCGAAACCCGCCGCCCGGCACGCCGCCACCGTCAGATCGCGCAGGTCGTAGCCGTGCCGGAACATGATCAGCTGCTCGTGCTCGAGGTCTGAGATCCGCACCTGCCGGCCGTCCCCCGGTGCCGGCAGGTTCGGTGCCGAGACCACGACCAGGTCTTCCCGCAGCAGCTCCGCAGTGGTCAACGCGGGCGACGGGGACGGCAGCGGCATCACCACCAGCGCCAGGTCCAGCGCGCCGCGTGCCAGGTCCCGGACCAGGTCGTGCGAACCGCTCTCCTGGACCAGCAGTTGGATGCCGGGATACTGCTGGTGGTAGGTGCGCAGGACGTCCGGAAGCAGTCCGGTGCACAGCGACGGCGTCGCCCCGAGCCGTACGTGCCCGCGCCGCAGCTCGGCCAGCTCCTGCACCTCACGCCGCGCCGCGTCGGCGTCGGCCAGGATCCGCCGGGCCATCGGCAGCAGCGCCTCGCCGGCGTCGGTCAGCGTGATGTTGCCCCGGGCGCGCAGGAAGAGGTCCGCGCCGAGCTCGTGCTCCAGCGCTCTGATCTGTTGCGACAGTGAGGGTTGCGTCACATGCATGGCCTCGGCGGCCCGGGTGAAGTGCCGGGTCTCGGCGACCGTGACGAAGTATCGGAGCTGGTGGAACTGCATGGAGCTTGATCCTTTCCTGGTCCCGCTCCGCCATCATAGGCTCTGCCTATCGTCACCAGCTGATCCATGTCTTGGACCAATCGATTACCGGCTCCTAGCGTCTTGGCCATGGTTACCGCTACGTGGACGGACCGACGTCCGCCTTCCCTGCGCGCGGCTTGGGACAGCTCCGTCGGCAAGAAAGCCGTCATGGCGGTCAGCGGCCTGGTCATGGTGCTCTACCTGCTGGCCCACGCGTTCGGGAACCTCAAGGTCTTCTTCGGGCCCGGCCAGTTCGACGGCTACGCGCACTGGCTGCGCACCATGGGCGAGCCGGTCATGCACTACACCTGGACGCTGTGGGTCATCCGGGTCGTGATGGTGGTGGCCGTGGTCGCCCACGTGGTGTCCGCCTACCAGCTCAGCCGGCGCGACATCAAGGCCCGCCCGGTCCGCTACGAGCACAAGCGCGGCGGCAGCAGCCACGCGACCCGGACCATGCGCTGGGGCGGGATCATCCTGCTGCTCTTCCTCATCTGGCACATCCTCGACCTGACCACCGGCACCGTGCACTCGGGGTTCCAGCCGGGGCATCCCTACGCGAACGTCGTCTCCACCTTCAAGAACTGGTACGGCGACGTCATCTACATCGTCGCGGTGCTCGCCCTCGGCCTGCACGTCCAGCACGGCTTCTGGTCGGCCGCGCAGACCCTGGGCGTGGGCAGCGTGAAGCGCGACCGCCTGATCCGGACCGCCGGCGACATCGTCGCCGTGCTGCTCACCCTCGCCTTCGTGGCCGTGCCGGTGGGCGTGATGACGGGAGTCGTGAAGTGACCGCCTTCAGCGAATACACCGCCTACACCGAAGGCGACCCGATCGCCGATGCCAAGGCCCCGTCCGGCGCGGTCCAGGAGCGCTGGGACACCCGCCGGTTCCAGGCCAAACTGGTCAACCCGGCGAACCGCCGCCGGCGCAAGGTGATCGTCGTGGGCACCGGCCTGGCCGGCGGCTCGGCCGGCGCCACCTTGGCCGAGGCGGGCTACCACGTCGTGCAGTTCTGCTTCCAGGACTCGCCGCGGCGCGCGCACTCGATCGCCGCGCAGGGCGGGATCAACGCCGCGAAGAACTACCGCAACGACGGCGACTCGGTGTACCGGCTGTTCTACGACACCGTGAAGGGCGGCGACTTCCGCTCCCGCGAGTCCAACGTCCACCGGCTGGCGCAGATCTCGGTCGAGATCATCGACCAGTGCGTCGCGCAGGGCGTGCCGTTCGCCCGCGAGTACGGCGGCCTGCTCGACACCCGCTCCTTCGGCGGCGTGCAGGTCTCCCGCACCTTCTACGCCCGCGGCCAGACCGGGCAGCAGCTGCTGCTCGGCGCCTACCAGGCGATGATGCGGCAGGTCGCCGCCGGCGGCATCGAACTGCACCCGCGCACCGAGATGCTCGACCTGATCGTCGTCGACGGCCAGGCCCGCGGCATCGTCGTCCGCGACCTGCTGACCGGGTCCATCGACACGCACTTCGCGGACGCGGTGGTGCTGGCCTCCGGCGGCTACGGCAACGTCTACTACCTGTCGACCAACGCCATGAACTCCAACGCGACGGCGATCTGGCGCGCGCACCGCAAGGGCGCCTTCTTCGGCAACCCCTGCTACACGCAGATCCACCCGACCTGCATCCCGCGCACCGGCGACCACCAGTCGAAGCTGACGCTGATGTCGGAGTCGCTGCGCAACGACGGCCGGATCTGGGTGCCCAAGGCCAAGGGCGACTCCCGCTCCCCGGAGGCCATCCCCGAGGACGAGCGCGACTACTACCTGGAGCGTCAGTACCCTTCGTTCGGCAACCTGGTGCCCCGCGACATCGCCTCGCGCGCCGCGAAGAACGTCTGCGACGAGGGCCGCGGTGTCGGCCCCGGCGGCCAGGGCGTGTACCTGGACTTCGCCGACGCCGTGAAGCGGCTCGGCCGCAAGGCGGTCGAGGAGAAGTACGGGAACCTCTTCGAGATGTACGAGCGGATCACCGACGAGGACCCGTACCGCGTCCCGATGCGCATCTACCCGGCCGTGCACTACACGATGGGCGGCCTGTGGGTGGACTACGACCTTCAGACCACGATTCCCGGCCTGTTCGCGGTCGGCGAGGCCAACTTCTCCGACCACGGCGCGAACCGGCTCGGCGCCTCGGCGCTGATGCAGGGCCTGGCGGACGGCTACTTCGTGCTGCCGGCCACGATCAGCGACTACCTCGCGCGCACCGCCGGGGCCGAGCCGGTGACCGCCGAGCACCCGGCGGCCGTCGAGGCGGTCCGCCAGACCCGGGAACGCCTGGACGCGATCCTGGCCGTCGACGGCGACCGCACCCCCGACTCCTTCCACCGCGAGATCGGCGAGCTGATGTGGGAGCTGTGCGGCATGGCGCGCGACGAGGCCGGGCTGCGCAAGGCGCTGGCCCGGATCCCGGAGATCCGCGAGGAGTTCTGGGCGCGCATCAAGGTGCCCGGCACCGGCGAGGAGTTCAACCAGTCGCTGGAGAAGGCCAACCGGCTCCTCGACTACTTCGAGCTCGCCGAGCTGATGTGCCTGGACGCGCTGCACCGCACCGAGTCCTGCGGCGGCCACTTCCGCATCGAGTCGCAGACCCCTGACGGTGAGGCGGCGCGCAAGGACGACGAGTTCTCCTACGTCGCGGCCTGGGAGTACACGGGCCTGGGCGAACCCCCGGTCCTGCACAAGGAACAGCTCGACTTCGAATACGTCCACCCTGCTCAGCGGAGTTACACATGAAGCTCACCCTGCGCATCTGGCGGCAGGAGAACGCCTCCCAGCCGGGCCGGATGCAGCCCTACGAGGTCGACGGCATCAGAGGCGACATGTCGTTCCTGGAGATGCTGGACGTCCTCAACGAACAGCTGATCCTGGCCGGCGAGGACCCGGTCGCCTTCGACCACGACTGCCGCGAGGGCATCTGCGGCGCCTGTTCGCTGATGATCGACGGCGAGGCGCACGGCCCGCAGAAGAAGACCACGACCTGTCAGCTGCACATGCGCAGCTTCCGGGACGGCGCCACCATCGACGTCGAGCCCTGGCGCGCGGCCGCCTTCCCGGTGGTCAAGGACCTGGTGGTGGACCGCTCGGCGATGGACCGGGTGATCCAGGCCGGCGGCTACATCACCGCCCCGACCGGCGCGGCCCCCGAAGCCCACGCCGCCCCGATC